>JBHICH010000087.1:0-1852 GCA_046759465.1 Nitrososphaerales archaeon | reverse complement strand
TTTTTTCATCCACAAATGAATTGTCAAAGAGAATGGCGGTCAGCGTATTTGGCGCAAAACCCGATCCGGTTACTGTAACGCTAGAACCAGCGGGGCCGCTCGTTGGGGATAAGGAGATGCTTGCAACAGCATTGGCGAAATCGATCAAGCCAGTACCAGATAAGCCAATGCAAAGCAGGAATCCCGTTAATGGAAATAACTTCCACCTACTCAAATCCGTACTAAAGCTGCCGGATGTCACATATATTTTATCTTGTGATTATGGCTCTTCTTCAGTAACAATGAATCGCTCCATGGTCTTAAGCTGTTCTGCTATCTGTACTTGGTTTTCGCTTCCATAGGAGATCAAGATCCTGTCTTCGCTCTCCAACACATACTTGTCATACATGTCATTCTTGACGTCATTAACATAGAACTTCAGCGTTTTAATTCTCTCATTGCAATAACTGGTTCCGTTACCAAGTGTGATACACTGATCATCAAACTTCATTCCTAAGGTCTCAAAGAAGAATCCAAGGTCTACGCCAGTAGCATGTCTATGAATCACCTCTCCGTTATCATCTTCGAAGTGTATATACCTGCTCTGGACTTGGTAATGAGGTAGTGTGAAATCAACAGGCTCTACGTTGTTCATAAAGAGCTTGAATGCAGCATGTTCATGTGCAGACCCAACCGCTCCAAAGGCTGCAGTGCGAGGGGGATTCTGCGTGTAGTTATAGATTCCATAGCCTATTCCTACTGCAACTGCCGCAATTACACCTATCGCGATGAGCTGCCCCTTCATCTTCTTCTTCTTTACATGTTTAGCAGCCCTTCCCCTGCCCATAAAACACCTAGTTCCATCTAAAATTTAAGCATATTCGTGTAGCAGACTTGGTAGATAATCTAGGTTATCCCAGCTTCTGTCATTCCTCCCAAGAATAACAAGAAGACTCCTATTAGAACCATAAAGGCCAAATACTTCAATTCATGCTTGGCCATCTTTTTATCACCAGAGCTCCATTTCCATGGAGCTAGCAATGAACTATTGCGACCTATTCTTATAAACATCAGTGAAGCTGCTGCCACTATACTTGCAGCTCCAAATTCTAACCAAGTGTGTGGATTTCGCAACAAGAACATTGTAAGCAAGAGATTGCATTCTCTTGGTTCATCCATTTCCATACAAAGTAATGCTTTAGGTGCTATAGCTCCTTGCATTCCTTCTCCAGTGGAGAATATTATGCTGTGTGATATGAAAGCACCCGCATAAGGTATCGAGGATAGGAGCAAGGGTCGTACGTTATAACCAAGATAGAATGTTACTTCTTCCCAATAGTGTTCTTCTTGTTTAATTGCAGCAGATGGTAACTGTCTTTCAACTACTATAACAACCTCTTCACTCGGTTCTGCCATATTAGCACCTATTGTAAATGTTAGTACATGCGTACCTAGTAGAATAAATGGCAGAGCTATCCTCCACTTTTTTGAAACAAGTCTTTGTATCTGCATATTTTATCGTCCTAGCTATGAGAGAGCTTAATATTCTGTAATGTAGTGCATCGTTGCTTGGCGCTTAAATTTTTTGTACTCAAGCTACTGTCTCTTGTAATTTATTGTCACTGTATTACTTAAAGACCAACGGAGACGAAACAGATATGAGATATCGAGATTTTAAGTTCTACTTTTAAAATGATGTTTAAAGATATGTATGTAACACCAAGATTGGGACTAATCCTAATATCGTTATACCCTTAACCATATTCAATGACAAACGGAACGACCAAAGATAGATGCCAAATCAAAGATTTAAACAGATCAAAGAAAGGAATTTCGCCAGTCGTTGCAACTGTAATACTCGTCGCAGTAGCAG
>JBHICH010000086.1:0-1856 GCA_046759465.1 Nitrososphaerales archaeon | reverse complement strand
AAAAAGAGGGTTTCGTTAACCTCATTTAATTATTACCCCACCGCAAAAGAATTCATGGTATGGCTCAGACATGGAGTGGATATTTGGCATCTTGACTGCCATTTGAGCGACGATAAGCATGATTTCATAGCATCGGTAACTAGGAGTAAGGAGAGTTTTGTGCTTAAGATCGGTAGTCCATCCGAACAGAAGATGGTTAAGAAAAGTTTCACTTCTATCACCAGTCTTAACGAGTACCTTCGAGTGATTGGGATAGAGCAGTTACAATTATGACTTTAGGGGCCACATGAGTATTGTATGATTGTGTTAAAAAGATTCGAACCCTCACTCAGTCGTCAGTGCTTTAGAAGTCTTAGCTTAGGCCTTTCATATTTCACCGTGAAGAGTGAACCCCCGCATCTTGGACATGGATTATCTCTTGTAGCTCTATCAAGCATCCAGCCACAGTTCGCACACATACAGATAGACTTCAGCTCTCTCTCCAATTCCCTTCACTCTGAACAACTAATTCTAACAAAAATAAAATAAAAAACGTATTGGTCTCACTTCAGATATCAACCGAACTACCCGATCGAAACCTGCCCTTAACTGCTGCTAATACTTTCTCTGCAACATCCTCTGGATGGAGCATCTTATCCATATGGCTTCTGTACCATTCAGGATCTGCTTGTTCCTGCATCCTTGTAGCAACAGCTCCAGGACAAAGAGCAATTACCCTTATGTTGTATTGATCAACTTCCTTGGCTAGGCTTTCCGTTAAACCGATCAATCCGAACTTACTCGCACAGTATGCAGATATTTCAGCAAATCCTGTCTTCCCCGCACCAGAACTTATGTTTACTATCACACCTGACCTTTGCCTAATCATTACTGGCAAAACTGCCTTGCTGCAAAGAAAAGCACCTTTTAGGTTTATATCCAAACTAGCGTCCCATTCATTTTCATCTGTATCTATCAAATTCTTCACGAAAGCTATACCTGCGTTGTTGACCAAAACATCTATTCTACCAAATTTCTCAAGTGTGTCTTGTACCAGTGCGCTAACCTCATCAGAGTTAGCAACGTTAGCCGTGATACCAATAGCATCTGCTCCTAGTCCCTCAATCTGTCTTACAGTTTCCTGTATTTCTTCTTCGGTTCTTGAGTTGACAACTATTTTCATCCCCTCTTTAGCTAGTGTTAAAGCTGTGGCTCTACCGATTCCTCTGCCACTTCCAGTAATGATAGCCACTTTATCGTTCAGACTCATACAACTAGTTGAATCTGTGAATTAATTATTTTTATTTTCTGCACAATCGAGACGAAGATATAAGTGTTCGAAAACTGAGGGTATTCGGACACTCAAATAACGGCAGAAGCCATTGGGGCGGCTAAAGAGCCCCTACCCTCTCTTTTTACTCGCAAAAATATGAAACATTACTGAAACATCTTATTAACGTTATTAACCTAGCAGCACATTGCCCAAAAGTGTAAAACATTACTAAAACATCTTATCAATCTTATCAGCATTTCTTAATAACCCACACCTAATGCTAGTCATGATCTTCTAAGACTACCAATAATGCTAGACTTTGAAAAAATGTATGACTCATTAAACGAAGAGCCAGAAGATTAGCGATCAAGCAGTTCAGAAAAATGTTACGACTAATTGTTCATAGTAGATCATGCGGGCTCTTTATAGCGACAAATTGTTTTAACTTATGTTGACACAACACACTTGGAAAGGAGAGGTCAGTAGCATAACCCACGGCTGCGTCAACAACCGCGTCCCAGACCAGATCTCTCCTACTCCTCAACTCTATGAATTAACAGTTTGATTAAGCTGAGTTCAAACTAGAACTTGTATAAATAAAAAA
>JBHICH010000085.1:0-1901 GCA_046759465.1 Nitrososphaerales archaeon | reverse complement strand
AGCCGTTACTACGGCAAGGCCAATCTTCGTCTTGTTCGGTGGATTACTAGATCTCGTAAATCTTTCAGGTCTTTCAGGTCTTTCAGGTCTCTCAAATCTTTCCTCCTCCGCATGTCTCTCCATTTCTTTAAGACGCCTTTTCTCCCTCCATTTTTTAAATGCGCCCATCTTTTTCCTGCTTTATATTCCCATTTTACTGGTATAATAATATATTTATTACAGGGATCCAGTTCTAAATGTCTGTAAAAAAGCCACTTTCTTATCATAAGGATTCATGCGCAACAATTTGGCCTTTCTTAATTATCATGCAGCAGGAACAGTAAGCTTGTACACAATCTCTTGCTTCAGTATGCCCGCATATATGACACCAACATTTCTGACCTTCAATCTCAGCCTCTATCCGCTTCAGGTGCTTTTTCTTGCTCTCTCTCCAATCGTAATAAAGCCAGATACCAATAAGAGGGAGAGCTATTAACAATAACGGTCTTAGAGCAAGAATAGGAATTTTGAAAACTAGTAGGCTGATTACCATCATTCCAGTACCGATAGCCAGTATCATAAGGTACTTATTGACATTCATTCATCTCACATCACATGTCTGCGTGATAAATTCGTAATCGTTAACATGATATATTCATTTTCTTTCAATATCAAAGTTAGAAATGCCGATCTTAGTTGTGACAGGAGATCCAGGAGTTGGGAAAACAACTGTTGTAATGCGTGTTGCGGAAGTACTGAAACAGAGAGGATTAAAGGTCGGAGGGGTCGTTTCCAGAGAAGTAAGGTGCCACAATGCAAGAGTGGGCTTCGAGTTTATCGATCTAACTAGCAATGAAACTGCAACTCTTTCTTCCACAACAGGAAGCGGACCTAGGATCGGCAAGTATCTCGTTGATCTAGCAGGGTGTAGGTTCGCAGTCAGAGTGTTGAAGGAGGCAATCGAAAGTTCTGATATAATAATTTGTGACGAACTAGGCCCAATGGAGTTCAAGTCTGAAGAATTTGTGGACTGTGTTGGGAAGATGCTTAACATCAACAAACCATTAATCACTGTTGTACATAGGAGACTCAAGCATCCAGCAGTAGAGCAGTTTAGAAATAAAGCTAGCTTTATGATCAACATCGATATACAAAATAGAAATAAAGCACCTGATCTATTGCTAGATAGATTAAAATGATAGTTGCTGGCGTTGACGAAGCTGGCAGGGGTTCCATCCTAGGCCCATTGATCATCGCTGGTATAAGGATAGATAAATCCAAAATGAAGCATCTTCGCTCGCTGGACGTCAAGGATTCAAAAAAGCTTAGACCGCAAGCAAGACAAAAATTATACAAGAAGATCCTGAAGGTGATCGACAAATATTATCTCTGCAGGCTGCAACCAGAGCAGATAGATCGCTTCGTTTCAAAACGAAGACTGAACTCACTTGAAGCCAATGCCATGGCCATTGTCATAAATAGGTTAAAACCACAGATTGCGTACGTTGATTCGTGTGATGTGAAACCTGAAAGATTCAGAAAGGCCGTAATGTCAACATTGAA
Organism: Nitrososphaerales archaeon; assembly: GCA_046759465.1. Classification (GTDB taxonomy): domain Archaea; phylum Thermoproteota; class Nitrososphaeria; order Nitrososphaerales; family UBA213; genus JBHICH01. Next base: position 359 of record JBHICH010000085.1, on the reverse strand, counting down.
GTGTAAGGCGAGAGTAACCTCATCACACCATGCAGATACAAACAATTTGGCTGTTTCAGCTGCATCCATAATTGCAAAAGTAAATAGGGATAAAGAAATTGCAGAGATAAGGAAGAAGATTGGTGATGTAGGAAGTGGATACCCATCTGATAAGAAGACTATGAGATTCATAAAAAGATGGGTAAGGATGCATAAGAAAGGACCAAAATGTGCCAGAAGCTCTTGGAAGCCCTTGAGAGAACTTTTAAACGGGTGTGCATAGGAGAATGTTTCTAGCTTTTCTGCTTGATCTATCTTCTGTACTGAGCTATTACCATTGCATGATCTTTATCAAATGGCTGCAGGTTGATCACCTGCTC
>JBHICH010000084.1:0-2055 GCA_046759465.1 Nitrososphaerales archaeon | reverse complement strand
TGATGTTGCGAAAACTGTAACTGCAATATGGACATATCGAGGTTTCTAAACCAGCATAGTCCCCATTGTCCATCAGCGATGACTTGCCACACTACGGACATACAGAAGCATGATCATAACCTTCATTTTTATCATGCCTATATTTCTTCAGCGTACGCATACGTGATGATAAATAAAGATACTGAAACTTAGTTGCAGATAAGAATTGTAGACGTCTAGTGTCAGTGCTCCTTCGCTAGTGGAAGGATCTCGTTCAAGATAATAGATTCAGGGCTTGCTTCCCTGTCAAAGGATACCATCAGAACAAGCTGATTGCTCATGGGTATGGTAGCTCTCTTTACTTTGTCATATACGGAAAATGTATAAGATAATTTACCGAGTCTTGGTATCATCGTCTTTCTAGAGCCCATTCTGATTGCCGCTTGAAGAATCGACAATGCTTGTTCCTCTTTTGATAACAATGGAGCCGATCCCTTTCTATATACTTCAGCAACTATCTTTCCAAATCTGTCAGAAACGCCAGCAAATCTAATACTCTTATCTAATCTAACGATTCGTTGGCAAAGATCCTGGGTCTGCTGCTTGGCCATATATTTACAATGGAACACATACAGATAATGATTTCGCACAGATTTAATGAAGCTTAATATTTGATGGTTTTAGCAGCTATCATGATAATAAATGGTTCAAGTGCCAGTTGAGGTATTTGAGAAGTTCAAGGAACTTATGACAACGGAATCGCTGGAGCTGATGCAGAGAGTTGCTGATCACTACAAATTTGGAGGCGCCTATGGGGTTTCTGCAAAAAATGCATATCGAGGCATAGACCTCTTAAAACCTACGCTTGAAGAGCTCTCCAAGCTCGAATGATTAGAATGATACAAGCCAGTTTATTATAGACTCGATCTGATTGCTTGTTATTGTAACCTTTATTGGGCCCAAAGGAGATTCTGATTCCTCCTCGCATATAGATACAGCTCCAGCATATGCTGCCTGCTTGTTGAGGTAGAACCATGTTGAGTTTGCGATCTTATTGCTGAACAAAATTCTCCTGAATACGCCCATCGTTGCCCGAGATCTTATCTGCTCGTATATTATGCCTAAAACTTCTGGGCTCTTTGCAAGAACCCTAACCCTGCTGTCAGCAAGTTCTGGAGCGCAGTTGCTTATCACATTCTTTATAGCTCTTACCACCTTGGAAGGATCTTCTGAAGGATATAGTGGACAATCTACTCTTATATCGACAGAGACATCAGGAAGGTTCTTCAAATCTCTTCACCCATAATTGAACGACCTCTACTACCTTTGCTTTAAGATCCTTTATTGTTATATTGTCATTCGATACTGTACCATCTGCAGCTGATATCGCTTCCTGAACGCCAACATCAAGCTCTCGCTTGTCCCTTGCATCGAACTCTTCTTGCGACCTGGGCGCATCACTCCTACCACGCTCTCTAAGAAACCTAAATCGAGTCTCCTTCGATGCATCTATAGCGAGAACCTTAACTATGCCATAATTGTTTAGAACATCAACCTCATGCACACTTCTCAAGCCGTCTATAGCAACCAACTTGCTACGATCACTCCTAATTTTTTGAGCTGTTAGAGATGCAATTGCACCGGGACCATGCTCCTTCCTTAACTTTATCATAAGATTCCCCAAGTTAATATCGTTAAGATCAATCCCCTGTCTTGTTGCTTCTTCCCTGATAACATCGCCCATGCTTATGATCCGAAAGCCAATGATCTTCAATGCTTCAGCCGCAGTAGTCTTTCCAGAACCTGGCATTCCAGTTATGCAAACAATAAGCGAAATTTCGTGCATTACATTCTTCTGCTGAAGATGGAATAAAATTCTTTTTATTTTCAATAACGTAAATTTATAAGTTTGAAGTATTATCCTTCTTCAATGGCTCAGAAACTTATTGAAAGTATTGATGATCTATGTACTCAATTTATCGAAGTCAGGAGAATGACACTTGATCTCTTCAAACCTTTGAAGGTTGAAGATGCTGTAATACAGTCTGACGATTTTGGCAGTCCTCCCAACTGGCA
>JBHICH010000083.1:0-2252 GCA_046759465.1 Nitrososphaerales archaeon | reverse complement strand
CCATCCTAGCGGATAAAGTTTACCTTTTTCGCAATCTGGGCACGGTTGACCGGTTCTATCCACACTTCAATCTTATGCATAATACAATATTAGCTTTTTGTGGAAGTCTTTAATAATTCACTCAAATAATGAAACCTAGTAGGGTGTTCCTTTTTCTCTCTGTTTTTTGAACGCCTCTATATACCATTCAAATTCCTCTAGAAATCGTTTCACCCTTCTTTCATAAGCTTCTTCTTTCAGCTTTCCATTTTCGTCAAAAACGTCCTGCACTCTAGATATTGGAAATGTTGAGGATATCGAAGGTGCTCCCAATTCTGCAAATATGAGTCGTAGATGTTCCGCAGCTCTTATACCCCCAAATGAGCCAGCAGAGTAAGAGACGATTGCAGAGGGTTTGAAAAAGTATTCTTCCAAAAAGTAATCCAGAGTGTTCTTCAGAGCAGATGATACACTGTGATTATATTCTGGTGTGAGAGCTAGATAGCCTTCAGCATCCTTTATCTTTTGTCGAAGGTCTCTCAACTTCTCCGGAGGGTCTGACATCTCCTTGTACATCCTGTCGAGAAGGGGGAGGTCAAGTTCGAGAGGGTCTATGAAGAATACTGTGTGACCTCGGCTCTCGAGCTCCTTTTCCATCCAGCGACCGACTTTGATACCCTGCCTATCTCGCCTAACTGATCCAATTATTAAAGCGATCTTTGCCATATTCCGAACACTTCGAGGTACCTTAAATTAATTGTCCTTCATGATATTCAACTTTCAACAATTACCAATAACTGTTTAAAGACATAAATGATTGATGGCAAAGATGATTCTTTCAACGAAGAAATACAGAACTAGTATCTATTTCATTCTTACCTTTCTTTTTAATTCAGATATCAATGCAGCTATTGTAACGTCACGGTCTATGTAAGCGCCTTGTCTGATCTCCTCATAAGTTCCATATTTAGTCTCAAAATCTTTGATCTTTTCAGTGCTCAAATTGTTAACGAGTTCGACGAGATCTTGAAAAATATTAATTTGCTTTTGAGCATGTTCAATTATATTTTGCTTTATTTCTTCCACGGAGCAGCACTCCATATGAGCAAATCTAATCTTGCTTCTGTCTCTAATTTCTGCTGGAATATGATAATGTGAATTCTCCATATGTTTTCCACAGACTCCACAAACCGACATCGAATAACGTTAGAACGTACTTTACTTATAAAGAAATCTTCGCAAAAAATCACTTAACCTTTAATAATCAAAATTCCTTTTCGCTAGTATGAATAAAGTAATCGTAATCGGATCCGGACCAGCTGGTTTAACAGCCGCAATCTATGCAGCAAGAGGAGGTCTTGAACCCACCGTTATATCAGGTAACGAACCGGGTGGGCAGCTTATATTTACTACAGATGTTGAAAATTTTCCAGGCTTTCCTGATGGGATCACTGGACCAGATTTGATGGAAAATATGAGAAGACAGGCTGAGAGATTCGGTACAAAGTTCGTTGACGGTGCTGTAACTGCTGTCGATTTTTCTTCCCAACCATTTAAGGTTACAGTGGGTGAGCGAGTTCATAGCGCAGAAGCAGCGATAATTGCTACTGGTTCATCGGCAATGTGGCTTGGTTTAGAATCTGAAGAACGATTGAAGGGCAAGGGTGTTTCTGCATGTGCAACTTGTGATGGATTCTTCTTCAAGGGAAAAGATGTTGTAGTGGTAGGAGGAGGGGATGTTGCTTTAGAGGAAGCACTATTTCTTGCCAATATTGTAGCAAGTATTAAGGTCGTTCATAGGAGGGATGAGTTACGTGCATCACGAATTATGCAGCAAAGGGCATTCAACAATCCCAAGATCTCCTTTGTCTGGAACAGTGTTGTTGAAGATATTCTAGGCAAGGATAGGGTTGAAGGTGCTAGGATAAAGCAAGTTCATACCGGAGAAAGATCAGAAATTCAATGTAACGCTGTATTTGTTTCCATCGGTCACAGACCCAACACTGAAATATTTAAAGGGCATGTGGAGCTTGATGAAAAAGGTTACATCAAAAAGAGAGATGAAAGCAAAACTAATGTGGAAGGCGTTTTTGTAGCTGGAGATGTTTATGATTACGTGTATAGACAAGCTGTTACTGCCGCTGGTTCTGGTTGCAAAGCTGCTATTGATGTCATAAAGTATTTGGAGAAAAAGCAGAAAACACGTTAAGATGAATAGCATAAACATGCATGTATGGTTTAGGCAAGAAATCTTTCTCAGTTCTAAGATAAGC
>JBHICH010000082.1:0-2506 GCA_046759465.1 Nitrososphaerales archaeon | reverse complement strand
AAAGACCAGGATCTGCAGTAGTGGAGGTAGTTTGTATGGTCTGCAATACCACATGTCGAACAATAGATTGAAGAAAAAGTGTATTTTGCAATCATCACGCTTGATTAAGCAGAGTTCAAACTAGAACTTGTATAAATAAAAAAGAGAATGGGAGTGGTCTTGAAGATATGATAAATTACATTCTCGCTTATAATTTTGCAATTAATTACGCTTGGTAGTTGGTGTTTCTCTTCTGTTTAGATAAAATTTCAGAAAATAATGATTTTATGATCAGTGTTAAGTATCTCTTTAACCATTAAAATCCTAGTTGGGCTATAGGTCCGTATGGGCAGTTACTCTAGCATTTGTGCTCATCTTACAGATTGCAACTTACAATCCATATAACGAAATTTTCCCGTCAACCGATGCGTACTCAGCAAGTATTACACCGGAAGATCTCATCGGTAAGGGATACACATATGATTTTTCTATTACTTTGCCCAATGCATTTGCAATTGATCCATCACCAGGACCAATTGTGGTTCCAAAAGTAATAACTAGCGTGACAATTTCTACGGATAAAACGTCCTACACGATAGGAGAGAAGGTAGTGGTAAATGTTACGGTTAGTCCAGTAAAGACTGACCAGAAAGTAACCATCTCCATCTTTACCCCACAGAACATTCAAGGCACGTTCAGCAAATCTCCTGACGCAAACGGCAAGGCTTCAATCTCATTCACTTTACCCGATAAAGCACCAACAGGTACGTGGAAAGCTGTTGCCGAGTACCTTGACAAGAAGGCTGAAGTGGAGTTCACAGTTTCGAAAAAGATAACTGCCGACATGCCTCCTGTAATCATTCCAGCAAGTGTTAGCATTTCTACTGATAAGACATCCTACAACCTTGCTGAGGAAGTCATCATCAACATAGGCGTACTACCAGTGAAGACCGATACACAAATAGTGGTCTCAATCTTCAATCCGCAGAAACTACACGAGAAATTTAGTAAGTTTCCTGATCAAACTGGTAAGGCCATATTCTCCTTCACTTTACCAGATGAAGCACCCACAGGTACATGGAAGATTATTGCACAGTACCTTGACGCCCAGGCCACCGTTGAACTCTCCGTTACAAAGAAGCTTAGTGTTGATCCAACTCCTGTAGTCACACCAGAAAAGATAACTGACAAGATAGGCCTCCAGAAAATAACAGCTCTGAACAAGTTGTATGTGCCCGGAGAAGTCTTGATAGGCCTGAAGTCTGGAGCCAGTTGGGAAACGGTTCAGAGCATGATACAGCAGGCAGGAGGGGACAGAAAGATAACTGCATTGATAGATAAAATAAACTTGTTAAGGATAGGTGTCGATGAAAAAAAGGAAGATGAATTTATTGCAAAACTGCTAGAGTTTCCTGCTGCTCAAAACCTTGTAACGTTCGCCGTGAAGAACAAGTATCTTGTTCCAACAGCGACGGAGGTTACCGACCCCGGTTACCTTTCATGGCAGCTAGACCATTATCAGCTGATAAACCTGCCTAACGCATGGTCAGTCACTATGGGAAGAAGTGAAGTTTTGGTAGCCGTAATTGACTCTGGAATAGACTTTCGACATCCTGACTTCTCCAATATATGGAGAAACGATGGTGATTGTGATAATGATGGAAAGGATAATGATGGTAACGGCTTTGAAGATGATTGTAATGCAGTCAACTTTGCAGAACCTGATACTCCAAACAGTAGTACAGGTGATGATGGAGGATCGTGGCCAATGTGTGATGGTCACGGAACACATGTCTCTGGCATAATTGGTGCTGCGAGTAATGGGATTGGAAGTGTTGGAGTTGCTCCCTACACAACTATAATGCCGATCAAGGTCTTTGAGAATAAGGATGATGGAGACAAGATGGTATGTACTACCGACCAAGTTGGCATTGCACAGGCAATAATTTATGCTGCTGATAACGGTGCGAGGATTATTAACCTTAGTGTTGGATGTTCTGGAGAAGAAAAATGCGATAAAGAAGAATTTCAATCGGTAGGAAGAGCATTCGAGTATGCATTTAACAAAGGAGCCCTTATTGTTGCAGCTGCGGGAAATGACAGCGACCATACAGAACGTATAGAAGCAGTAAACGACTGGCTGGATTTTGGTGAGTATGTACTTGAGGTATCCTCTATAAGCATGGATGGTAGCTTAGCAGATTACAGCAATAGTGGACCTGGCGTAAATTTGTCTGCACCGGGAACTAATGTTTACTCCACCAAGCTGGGTGGCGCATACGGAATCAAGAGTGGCACGTCGCAGGCAACACCGATGGTTGCTGGATGTGCAGCGTTATTGCTTTCCGTAAATGAATCGCTCACAAATCGCGATCTTGAAAGAATCTTAATAGATAATGCTAAGGAGATTGGATATTCTTACGGGCTTCTTGATTGCAGTAAAGCACTTGGCTCGATTGTAACCTTAGCAAGCGAAGAGCAGACTGAGGAAGAAGCTATGACTCAAGAGCAGGCAAGTGAAGAAGAA
>JBHICH010000081.1:0-2589 GCA_046759465.1 Nitrososphaerales archaeon | reverse complement strand
CTTTCCCTTGTCTTGCGTATTTGACGACTTTGCTTGACCTTTTCCATTATCTTTGCCTTTACCATCCTTCTTCGGAGCTTGAGAATCCTGCTTTTCTTGCTTATCACTTTGCTGTTCTTTGTTAGGCTCGTCTTTTTTATCCAAATCAAAGCTACTATCCGATCCTATGCTATAGAGCGGATATATCGTAGCACCTGCTGCTGGCAAAGCTGATATTGGAACCGGCATAATGGATAATGGTGATGCTAATACTGCCACTGCTAAGACTGCAAAAACCAATCTTGAGCACTTTATCTTTTTAACATGTTGTTCTTTTTGGCTCAAGTGCTTTTCTGCAATAATATAGGAACAAAAGCTAGTTTGCTCTTCTTGTAGTCAGAGCATTGACCCATGCACACAACTATAATTTCAAGCATTTGACCAAACATTTAGGATTCGGCAAAATCTTTTTCCTTAGAGGTCAAAGAGACCTATTACTTAGTTCCGTGTAATAACAAATTATTATATAGCTCCGTGTAATAATATAGTCTGGCCATGGAAGAAAGTGAAAAATTTTCCTCTGATAAATCGCTCTTAGCAGATGATAACACAAGCGCTACGGAAGCACTTGCTTCGATGCTTTTTGAACTATCAAGCAGCAAGAGGTTGGCACTGGTCTTTCTCCTAAAAGATAGGATCTTAAAGCTGTCACAATTATCTAACTTGTTAGAGATTTCAGCTACAGAAACCTCTAGGCACCTTGCTAGATTAGAGGAGGAGTATCTGGTTGAAAAAGGTTCGTTAGGACAGTACAACTTAACAAATCTAGGCAGACTCGTAACACAAAAGCTGCCTACATTGGAACTACTCTCACACCACAGAAGATTCTTCGTCTTGCACGATTTCACCGTCTTGCCGGATGAACTACTGTCTCACATTGATGTTTTATGCAAGGCTGATTTGGTGCAAGGCGTTGGTATGGTGATGTCGACAAGGGAGGAGATACTTGCAGGATCTGAGAAATCTGTTACCGTCTTGGTGGATCAGCAATTTCCTTCGTTATTCCCTGTATTTACAGAAAAGCTGAAGTCTGGAATCAAGTTCGATGTGATCGTAAAATTGGAAGTGCTTAAGGGTCAGAAAGGATGCAATAATCCAAATGTGAGGGAACATGTTATTGATGAACTTCCAATCGCTCTTATGATGAACGAGACAAAAGCATGTATTAACTTCCCAGATAAAACCGGAAAGATAGATTATTCAGAAGGTTTCTGCGGTGATTCAATTGAGTTCATAGACTGGTGCGATGATATCTTCAGGTATTACTGGAAAGTATCAAAGACACTTACTTTAGAAACTTAATTTAACATATTAAATAGTACCTGAATGGCCAAGGCTTCACTGTCTGTGACCCCTAAACGCTTCCATTTTCTCCTACTTGCTATTTCAGCATTCATAAAGATGTGCATCTTGTCTATTTCTCTACGCGTTAACATCATTTTTTATCTTTGACAATTATCCAAAACTTAGATTATAAAGAGCTGCCCCATGATACCGATTTCATAAATTATAGATATTCCTAGCCTGAATTGATGTATTTCTGAATCCTTCACAAGTTCAAGAATAGTTTTTGTTTCATCTAAATCTAATTGCTTGATTGGTTTAGAAAGAACCCTTTTCTTAAGATCTTTATTCACCATTCTAATCATTGCAACTAAAGCATAGTTAAATTTCTTTCCAATCAGTCAATACCTATTCCACCGAAAAGATCCACTTCTTCTGAAACCTTTACCTTCAACTGCGCAATTGATATCATATAACCATCTGGGTCTAGTACTATCGCATGCTTCCCAAAGGCTTCATCTTTTGGTTCCTTGATAAACTTCACATTCTTCTTCTTCAATGCCTTATAAGTTTCATTCATGTCACCTACCATAAAACCGACAAGTATTCCAACTTTTGATGTTGCCTGCCCCTTCAGTTTCTTTTTCATTGGATGCAATGCTAAAGTTGTTCCATCCTTAAAGAACTCTACCCAATCGTATGATTTGTTCTTAAGTGGTAAACCTAAAGTTTTATTATAAAAGTCTATAGAACGCTCCATATCCGAAACAAGGAGTATCACAGCCCCTACCTTTCTGAACAATCTTCCACCTTATGCACTTACATTCCACCTTTAAATAATTTTTTTGGTTTTCGCGCTTATTTCACCTGATATTCTGTTTATTGGACATATTATGGATACATTAAATGACTCATGAGATTTACTTTGAAAAACTTATATGCATTCGTTTGATGTATATGTGACATGAAAAGGATTGAAGCAATAATTGGAAGTGAAAAGGTCAGTGCAGTTAATGATGCACTGAAGAAGGTTGGTGTAGGTGGAGTGACAGTTCTTGATGGAAAGGGAAGGGGGGCTGGAGCTAGAGCGCAAGTTACAGGTGGACGTGGTACTCAATATTATACTTCTCCATTTAATTCCAGATCTAGCATTCTAACAGTCGTTGATGATTCAAAGGTTAATGCAGCAGTTGACGCAATCATAAGCGCATCAAGCACAGGTGCTGCTGGCGATGGGAAGATATTCATCTCTGCTGTTGAATATGC
>JBHICH010000080.1:0-2851 GCA_046759465.1 Nitrososphaerales archaeon | reverse complement strand
CTGTAGTCTGTTCATGCTCGTTGTTGTAAGTCATAGCTAAGCACTTATGTTTTTCGAGTACAGTGTACACTTTTTACGTTTGGATATTCCTGCTTTATGTTATCAGCCAGATAGTGCTTTGCTATTCCTATATTATGTCACCGCAATAATTCTGGATGAATTAAAAATGTTTGTCAATGAAAAAATTGCAGTGTAGAGGCAGAAGCCATTGGGGTGGCTACAAAACCACTACCTAATTTTTATTTTCAATCATGAACTTCATAGGAGTAGCATCAGGCTATCTCTTCAAAGCATCCGTTTCAGCACCACTACCATTTGAATGCTTTCTGCTATGGCTTTTTATAATCAGTTTTCACGGAAAGACTTATCTCCTTATGCTCAGAATCAATCAACAACATGAAGATAATAGCAGTTCTCTATCCCGCTGGACTGGTCGGACAGCAGACACCGGAGCTGTTAGGTTGTGCTGAAAACGCGCTTGGCATGCAAAATTTCCTTGAGGCCCAAGGGCACGAATATGTGGTCTTAACTGATAGGCACGCAGAGCTCGACAAGCACCTCCCCACTGCAGATATTCTAGTTACCACACCATTTTGGCCAGTCTATGTTACCAAAGAAAAGATCGCAAACGCTCCAAACCTGCGCATGATACTGACAGCGGGTATCGGCTCTGACCATATAGATCTCGCAGCTGCTGCTCAGCGTAGAATCACCGTGGCTGAGATCACAGGCAGCAATGTTGTCAGTGTTGCAGAACATACAGTGATGCAGATTTTGATCCTCTTACACAACTTTATACCGGCGTATAAGCAGGTGCTCGATGGCAAATGGGATATAGGTGACATTGCTGCAAGAGCCCACGATCTGGAAGGCAAGGTCGTAGGTATCGTTGGTGCGGGAAGAATCGGCCAGAGAGTAGCCTCTAGGCTTCGAACCTTTGACGTGGTCATGCTTTATTACGACTACCGCCGTCTTGCTACTGTGGAAGAGCAGGTTCTTGGTATTCGTTACACACCGTTGGACGATCTTGTACCGCAGTGCGATATCATTACCATTCATACGCCACTGACACCAGAAACTGATGGGCTCTTCAATCATGAGCGTCTCTTCCACATGAAGAAGGGCGCGTATCTGGTGAACACAGCTCGAGGTAAGATCGTTGATCGAGACGCTCTTGTAGATGCACTACAAAAAGGCCATCTGGCAGGATACGCAGGAGATGTCTGGCATCCTCAACCTGCCCCAACAGATCATCCTTGGCGGCACATGCCCAACCATGCCATGGTGCCACATTATTCCGGAACAACCCTAGAGGCACAAAGGAGGTACGCCAACGGTATCAAAGATTGTATTGTTCGCTTCCTAGCAGGATGTGCACTGGAAAGAGACTACCTGATCGTAGATGGCGGAAAGGTCGTAAACCCAAGCTACAGTTATGCCTTCAAGCAGTAACTTCAAAGAATGAGATCTTTATTGCCAAATACCTCCGGGATTAAGTTAAGAATAGAGAAACCCAGATTCCATTAACGAGATATAATTGATGTTATCGTATCTGAGGAGACTACGGATTTTCTCAATTGGTTGATTAATAATTGATTATCAACGATTTATTTTGTAATTAACCAAATTAATGTCCCTAAGTAATGATTTGTTTTCCTTAATAACGTCTTCCCTCTTGCAGTAAGAAGGAAGTATCTTTCAGATCAGAGATTTACTTTTTCACTATTGTTAATACATCCTCATCAAGCAATCTATGGTTAATGCCAACCTTCTGGCCGCCGAACTTTACACTCCTACCCCAGACCATAGCATATCGAAACTCGTCCTTCATATTTCTGTGAATCTTATTGCAGACTTCAAGAACTGTATAACCATTTCTAGTGATCAAGGGTTCTTTATAATCAGGCTCTCCATTTCTTGGTCTCATGTAGATGCGCATGAAATTCAATCTATTGAAGATGGCTTCCTTCAGTGCTTCTATGTTTATCTTTTCATCTGCAGATATAGGTATGAAATCTGTCTTTACGCTATCTTGTATTTCATTGATAAATCCTTGATTAACAAGATCTATCTTGTTCAGAACACTTAGTGATCTAACGTAGGTTCGGTTTTCCAACAACACGTCTATAAGCTGTTCATCTGTAATATCTTCCCTTACAATCACTCTAGCATTATGGATTTCATAAACACGTAAAATATCCTTGATCAGTTTTTCAGAGATCTTCCTTAATTTGACACGAGCATTGACAGTGATTCCTCCAGATGACGTTTTTTCTATAACCACGTCTGGAGGTACCTCATCAACACGTATTCCTATATTTCTTAACTCTTTCTTCAGCAATTCCGTGTGATTGGGATGGAATACGTCTAGAATAAGCAAAACTAGATCGGCATTCCTTGCAACCGATAAGACACGCTTTCCCAGTCCCCTTCCAGATGATGCTCCCTCAATAATTCCTGGTAGATCAAGAATCTGGATCTTCGCACCTCTATATTCCATCATTCCAGGTACCACGGTTAACGTGGTAAATTGGTATGTTGCTATCTTCGATTTTGCGCTTGTGATACAATTTAGCAACGTGGATTTCCCAACGCTTGGAAGACCTATAATAACTACAGTAGCATCTCCAGCCCTTCGTATATCGAAAGATTCTCCTCTCGCTTTACCTGTTTTTCTCTGTTTGCTCTCCTCCAGTTCCCTGCGAAGCTTTGCCAGTTTTGCTTTTAGCAATCCAAGGTGATGTTCCGTAGCTTTGTTTACCTGTGTCTTACGCATTTCTTCCTTGATAGCCTGAATCTTTTCAGGAATTCCCATATGAATTCACATAACGATCTCTCATGAATACCTTAC
>JBHICH010000079.1:0-2864 GCA_046759465.1 Nitrososphaerales archaeon | reverse complement strand
GATGGATAAGGACATGCCATTCCCCTGGTGTCGATCGACTTTGCTACAGAATCTTTCAAGAGCTCAGTCGATGATCTCTTTTTTACCACTTTCGGTTCTTTCTGCATTTTCGTAACCTATTAGCTCGTTCTCTTATACTTTATATAAATACTACCATGCCACCTTTCTTCGAAGCTGGAAGCGCTGTGTTTAGAAATCCTATAACGTCTTCGAATTCAACACCTTCCTCAATAGTATCTTTTGTTATCCCCATCTGCTCAAGCATCTCTTTTGATGGTCCGCAAGCTGTAACTTCAACACCAGCTTCAAGTGCATCCTTAAGATACTTCCCCAATGCGGGAGCTCCAGCCATCGTTATTTCGGACGCACCTCCTTTCCTAACAACATCGAGTCCTCCCATAGTGCAGTAGAGCTTGCACCTTGCTCCCATAGTTACACTACCCAAAGCGAGTACGAGCGCAGAATATGCTCTCCCTGGATCATTTGATAGAAGTACTATGTGAACCTCTTGTTTCTCTGACATAAGGCTAGCTTCCTCCTATCCTAAAAATAAGTTTCGAAGCAGTATCTATCCCAGTGCCCTGACAGCAATACCGTGCGGATCTGCCCTTTCTTTGTCCTCAAAGATATGACTTACTGGAACAACATACAGAAGTATGCCGGTTCTTCCATCCAACGACATCTTGATTACAGCAAGACCAGGACTGTTCCCAACAGCATTATTCACATCAGGTGCGTTGGCAGTAAGAGGAGATGGACCCCTTAGTGTTGCAAAAGCCACAGTTCTATGTGGAGACGAAAATATCAGGTCTGGTGCAGGATCAAGGTCTGACATCCCATTCGTTAAATCGATCTGGTTAACAACTTCATTTGTTTCAACTTCTATGACCTCGATCAAATTCGCCGCTCTGTCAGTTGTCCAAAGATATCTATCGTTCTTCGTAAGCAGCATTCCGTGAGAATCAACGAATCCATCGCGCGATAGAATGTGTTCTGGCTCGGAAACTGTCGGCGGATCTGATGACAGTCCAGAGAGTTCAAAAGAATAGACGTCTGAACCGAGCGGATGCTTACCAGTCCCTCCTCCTGAGTTTATGTACATCTTGCTTCCTTCTACGTTGGTGACTCCGCCACAACCATTTTGTGCGATCTGATCATTGCCAAATGACGTAACTATCTCCATCGGGGTTGACTTTACATCTATCACATATAGTCCGCCACCACGAAGAGTGGCAAAGACAAACATGCTGTCCGTCGTGAATATAGGACAAACTATCCAGTTATCAGGATGTGTTTCATCCTCAATAGCTGCCAGGTTAAGAGCATCATTAGGATCATAGGCGTACTCGTTGTTAGCATAGTTGGTAGATATCCTCTCTAGCTTCTTGTGGTTTGTAACTATAATCATTGAGCTGTCTGGTGCCGGCATCGCTGCATGAGCTCCCCTCTTTTCATCACCATCTTTTCCCATACGAATATTCGAAACGATTTCCCTTTCGTCTGCATCCACGATGTAGATATGTCCGGTAGAACCATTGGAAATTATTGCGTGACTCTGTTCAGTGTTAAAGAAGATCATATGAGGTCTCTTTCCTATGCCATCACCAATCCCTGTTGCACTATCCGCCAAGTCAATAACTTCTGGATTACCCCTATAACCTTTTCCAGTGAAACTTGCTCCACTGTAAATGTAGAGAGTGCCTCCACCTTCAGCACTTGTGTCAGATTGGTCTAGAAGCCAAACTTCATATCCAGTCGTGTGAGCTGCATGTGAAACCCCTAAGGACAAAAAAGGCAGGGCGGCAATTAACGCCAGGAGCAATAATAACGCAAAATAGCTCTGGATGATAGTTGAAGGGCTCTTTGTAGCCAATATTCTATATCTTTGAGTCATGCTGTTGGTTATACCTAGCCGTAGTTTAATATTTCGCAATAAACCATAGAGACCGAATGAAATAGTATGACATTCAAGTGCTCTAAGTGTGGCCAAGAATTCAAAAGTCAGCAGGAACTAGATGCCCATATGAGGATGCATTCAAACCCGGAAGTAGCAGGAGTTGCATAACCTGATAAATCTTGCACACTCGGAAAAATTGAAAATCCACACCAATTAACCTTTTGTCGATACAATTCCATAATGGTACGGCGTCAGATCATATAATTGTGGATTTTTGAACCCTGAAGATATAGCTAATCCAACACACTGTGCGGGCTTGAGCCTTATGTTTATCGGCGGACCTCTTGGAGTGCTGGGGTCATAATTCCAATGTAAAATTCCAACCTTTCCCCCAGGTCGTAGAATTCTATACGTTTCCTCTATCAGTTTTTTTGCCTTGTCGGAATGAAGAATGTTGAAAAGCATGACATAGCTAACACTCTCTTCCTCAAGCCCAGAGCCTTCCGATATAAAATCACGAAGCATTGTTTTAACATTATTCAACCTGCTCTCTTTTGCTTTTTTCTGTGTAATTTCTACCATTTTTGGTTCAATATCAATAGCATACACCGTTCCACCTATCATTTTTGCAGCAGGAATAGTGAATGTCCCATAACCACAACCAAACTCCGCTACATCTGTGATTTTATTATTCAAACCCAAAGTTATGAGGATTTTATAGGGATCGAAAAAGATCTTCCAGCTATCCTCATCGGGCATGTCGCTTTCTGTTATTTTCATATTCTATCTATCCAATAACTTCAATAGTTCAGATTTAGCCTTTTGCCTAGCTAGTTCACCACGCTTGATAAAGAGTTCAAACTAATCTAGAACTTGTATAAATAAAAAAGAAAGGTTAGTTAGCTTATGGTATTTCTATTAGCTGACTGAAGACTGCGAAGTCTGCTGTATCGGCGTCTGCGGGAGT
>JBHICH010000078.1:0-3021 GCA_046759465.1 Nitrososphaerales archaeon | reverse complement strand
AGAGCGCTTGCCTTCTAAGCCAGAGGTCGAGGGATCGAAGCCCTCCGGGCCCGCTATCTTACAATGAAACAATTCATCTAAAATGAAATGTTTCATCTATTTGTCATCCTAAAGGTTTGAACGATGACAAATCGCATCTAATGTACCATCAACGGTTATATTACATAAAAATAGCGTTATAGTAAGGTCTTTAAAATAGGCAAAAGAAAAGTGCTAAGCGAAGCAGAACTGAAGGAATTGGTTCTTCCTAAAGAAGGTGAGCTTCTGGGAAGAGTAATTAAAATGGCAGGCGGCGATCATGTAATTGTTAAATGTACAGATGGAAAGCTGAGAATGTGCAGGATACGAGGCAAGATGAAACGCAAGATGTGGATTAGGGATAATGATGTCGTGCTTGTAACACCATGGGATTTCCAAGATGGCAAGGCTGACGTTGTTTGGCGATACATACGAGCTCATGTGGACTGGCTGATAGCGAACAACCACATAGGCAAAGAATGATTTAGAACGTTCCTGCTTTATGTTATCAGCTAGATAGTGGATAATGATTGGTAAAGTGGTTATAGTAATTGCCGTATTCTGCTGGCGTAATTTGTGAAGTCTGGTCTGTAGTAATGCTGTGCGAAGATTCAGGATTTTGAAGAAATAATTATGATACTATTATCTTTGACATTTTTGGTTTGAATGAAAGAGGTTCAGGGTTCTTGATGCTCTTCCACACAAAAACTTCTGCAGTGTAATCTCCAGGAGTTTCAGGTATCCACGATATTGCTAATTCAAATGATTGTTGTGGCGCAAGTGTACCGGTGATCCAGGATAGCGCTACAGTAATTCCGTCAGAGTCTTTTACTTGGCTTATATATGCTATCTCTTCCGTAGTCTTGAAGTTATTTGTTACCTTTGCTTGGATCATAATCTGCTGCCCAACAGTTACGTCTGTTAACCTAGAGCCAGTTTGATCAACAAAGGTTAGTCTTGACAAAGAGACCGGTTCTGGTCGCGGAGGTGGTGCAATTTCCCCGACGAATTTTGTTACTGTAAATGAAGCCTGTCCAGTACTTGCAAAATATGCGTTGTCTCCACGAAAACTAGCCGAGATTGACCACGTGCCAGTAACGTCTGTAGTTGCTAATGAATATGATCCCTTGCCATCCACAAATGTGAGAGGCTTAACGACCAAGTTTGGGGCTGCCAAGGAGCCAGTCACAACCCTATCAGTAACTACTTGATTCACACTTGTGTCTATCAATGATGCAGTAATGTTTACAGTTTCTCCCTGCTGATATGATGCTCTGTCTGTATCGATAACCACAGCTGTCCTCCGCTTCATTGCTTCAATGGTAACCAGATCATCATCAGGAGTATGCCCTCTCTTTTCAACGTTAACTTGTAACTGGTGACTGCCTGGTGCTAGGGATGAAACGGAGAATACATAAACACCTGTTTCCTCCTTGAGCATCGTAACAGCAAGATTATCAAATTGTACAGTTATCTTGTCAGGATCTACCAGATTATTATTGCCGTCCATGATCTTTATCTTGATCGTAGCCTTCTCGAACACAAAATACTCCGTCTTCTTTTCAATACTTATCTTGAGCGAGTTGAGTCTAACTTCGAACGATTGTGCATTGCTTGTAGATCGGGCAAACTCACTGTCACCATTGAACTGAGCAAAAACCTTGACTTGGAACCTGTTCTCCCTTCCCTGTGTATCTTCTGTTCCAAAAGATCCTCCCGTCTGAGGGATAACCTTTTCCACATCAACTGTCCATGGAATGGAGAAGAAACCATCTGTATCGGTTTGACCGGTTAGGAGTATGTTTTGTTCATCAAAGGTTATTTGATGCACTATATTGACTGTAGCACCAGAGATTCCTTGCAGAGTGCTAGACCTCACGAGCTGACCAGTGAATACGAGCGTTTCTCCTTGGGTGATAGGAAAATCTGCTAGGGAGTCAAGAGTTATCTGAGTATTAGCAGCAGCAGCACCTGCCTTGCTCAAACCCATACCACTTGCTAGAAGTATTATGCTAAGAGCTACAGCCAAAGTTACGCTTCGCATAACGATTTAGTCTTTCATCCAAATAATAAATGATTCGACACAATAATCTCATTTACAAGTTAAAAGATTTTGATAAGGTATGAGATATCTCTTCAGGTGATGGGTAAAAATCAAATTCTATCTCATATTCAATATGAGATTCACGTCAGAACTTCTGTTTCACCACCTTCACTAGACCGGTCATCCACGGATGGGGCTCACAGTGGTATGGAAACTCTCCTTCTTGAGTAAATAGAAACTCGTATGACTCCCCTGGTTGGACAAGGCCTATTGTGTCAAGAGAATCAAAGGGACCACTGTACTTGTCAATAGCATCATTGTCTGTAGTAACGGTGTGCCCAATATCATCCTCGTTGTTCCATATTACGTTATTATTCGCTGCAAGCTCCACTTCAACCAGTTTGGGCATATAGTTGTCCTGCTGCTCTGGATCGGCCGAACCAGAAATAATCTTGATCTCTGTCGTTACCAAGGGGTTGAGTATCTCTTCCGGTATCTGCGGCTTTGCAGAGATAGTTGGGATGTAAACGAGCTGATAAAACCCTATGCTTACTGCAATACCTATAACAAAAGCTATAAAACCGATGCCAAAGGCACTATGCTGCTGAGTAGAAGCCATTAATTCTGATGCGCAATTTTTCCTTTATAAAGCTTCCAGTCATGGTGGATGAAAAAATTTCATCTTTAACCTTTTATTCTACAGGCTTGCTATTGATCTATCAATATATGCGAGCATATGTGGAGATAGAAATCGAGTCTGGAAGGGATGTAATAGCATCTGCTGAATTTATCAGGTCGATAGACGGTGTGAGGGAAGCTTATGCAGTTTCAGAGCACTGCGACATATATGCAGTTATAGAGTCTGATGACTTTAAGAGCATCTATGAGATTGTAATGCGAAAGATACAGGTCATCAGAGGTGTTACTGACACAAGAATTTTGCCTTGTGTTGATATGGA
>JBHICH010000077.1:0-3034 GCA_046759465.1 Nitrososphaerales archaeon | reverse complement strand
ACCTCTTGACCATAGAACAAGTCTTGCAGGGTGAGAACCCGGTGCCAGATGCAAAAGACTGAGATTCCTTGCTGTAACAGTATTCATGCCTAAAACTGAACCCGCAGCTCTTCCTATACCTTCGTCGTTGTCAACCACTATCAATACGCTCCTGCTCACACGACTAACTCTTCCTCGCATCCTAGACTTTCCCGTTCTCTTTTTCCATCCTTTTCTGACCCTGTCTAAATCATCAGAAAGATTTAATGAAATCATAATATTTTGCAGATCCTTTGCCTTTTCGACGCGGCGAATGTCATCACTTACAACCAAAGGAAGATTTGGTATTTTATCAATGCTGTGTCCCCTAGAAGCAACAATCTCCTTCGAAGCAGTTGCCGCTATCGCACTACACAACGCAAGTTTTTTCTCTTTCTTGTTGAGCTTTTTCACGAAATTTTTGTTTGATACAGGAGGATGGGCCTGCCTTCCCTTGATGACGCCTCCTACACCGGCTGCCATTCCCGCTCGGGGAAAACCAGAACCCTTCACTCTTGCCATTCTAGCAATTCCTAGACCCGTGTTCCTAGACATAGCACTTGTTCTTTCACCAGCTAATGGGTCTCTTCCTTGTGGCTGAAATGACTGTGACTGCAAAATTACAAACGCCCTGCTGATCACGTCTGGTCTGTAGGGAGTAAGAAATACCTTTGGGAGTTCAATAGTGTCAATTTGTTTTCCTTCAAGTGAATAAACAGGTACGTTCATCGCACAACAACCTCAACTATTTTTGGTTCTAAGACTTTGGAAGTTGTTGCCCTGATAGGGTAACGGATCTTCACCAGTCTTTTAGCTGCTCCCGGCACTGACCCCTTGATTACAACATAATCACCTTTTAAATTGCCAAAATGACCAAAACCTCCGGGATGTATGATTTCTTGCTCCTTCTCTGTAGCGTTACCAATCAGCAATATTCTCTTGTTATATTCAAGTCTCTGATGCAATCCTCTTTGTCCTGCTCTTGGAACCGTGTACATTACAACTGCAGGACTAATCGGTCCTAGTGTGCCAAGCGCCCTTACACTTTTTCTGGATTTGTGTTGTTTCTTCTTGACACCCCATCTAGTAACTGGTCCTTCAATACCCTTACCCTTCGTTATTGCGCTTACATCAACGTATGACCCAACTTGGAACAAATCCTTGATCTTGATCTCTTTGCCCAATAGGTCCTTCAGGTAATCAAACTGTGTCTTTATATCTCCACCAGCAACTCCTATTTCAAACACAAATGGCTTCTTTTGAGATAAACCTGCATCCATTGGGGTTAATGCACCTATTGCCATAAGAATAGAGATCTGATCGATTTTCTGTTGTGCCCTCCCCAAGGATGAATCAAGTGAAACCTGCTTTGCTCCTATCTTGCGACTCAATTCCTTGGGGAGCTCCGAAGCAAAAACATCGAAAGCCGATCTAAAACCATATGGAGTTTTTTCGTAACCCCTAAAACCAATAATGTTGATTGGTGGAGTTGAGATGACTGTAGCCGCGTTAAACAGTGGTTTGCCAAAATTAGGTGTCTTTTCCCTGTCATCAATTGTGATAACATGGAGGTTTGCAGCCTTGAATCCAGCACTGCCCAAAAGAAGCGGTTTTTCACTGCTAACACTTGGCCATGTTCTTATACGTGATTCAAAGCTTTTGGCCCTTCCTCTAGGAAAATATGCAAGACTTCCCCTCCTTGGTGCGCTGTGTTTTCTATGACCCATCGTGCGCCATTATACACGCCCCATTATAAAGTTATAACCTATTGTATTTCACACCAGTCATTGTTTCTTAAGAGCACAACTTTTGATCATATTTTTGCGTACAGAATAATATGCGAAGATGAGTAAAGCTAAAGATATAATTCTTAAGGGTATCTGATAATTCGTAAGAAACGATGACAGCATAGTACCCGCACCACTAAACGTGGATATTATTGCAAATCCTAAATATGAGCAACCACAGACACCACTAACACCTGCCATGAATGAACCTGACAGCCATGGAGTACTTTCTTTGAATTTAACTCCGACTGTTCTGAACATATACACGTTCATGCTGATCACAATGCCCAACATACCAACTATACTAGTTGAGAGAGCAAAGTTAGGATACGCATCACTAGGAACATGAAAGCTGATAATTGGAGAGAAGAACAGATACTCATCCAATACATTAAAGATAATAAAGAATATGGCTGATCCTGCCATAGCTATCATAATATAACTTTTGCTTGAAAAGACCATTTGCATTACACCCTTACCATTCATTTGCCTTTATTCACCAACATTTCATCAAGAACTTGTTCGAATACGGAGTATGGCTGTGCTCCTGGTATGGTTTCCATTCTTCCATCCTTATCAATTATTATGAATGTTGGTGTTCCTTTGACACCGATGGATTTTCCCTGTTCAAAATTTTCATTTACTTGGTAGTCATATTTACCATCAACAAGACAGGCTTTGAACTGTTGTGCTTCTAGGCCAACTTGTAATGCAAAATTCTCAATATTATCAAGACTAAGCCACCCAGAATTAACGGCTTTCTGGTGTTCATACAAATGATCATGCATTTCCCAATATTTGGCTTGCTCTGCTGCGCAATGAGTTGCTACTGCTCCGTTAACAGAATCGTTACCATAAATTGGAAAGTCCTTAAAGACAAGTTTGGCCCCACCTGTCTTTATATAATTCTCAAGAATCAAAGGCTTTACTTGTGTATTAAATCTCTGACAGTTGGGGCACTGATAATCACCATATTCGATTATTGTAATAGGAGCATTGATTGAACCCAATACTGGAGAACCGCTTAACGTCAAAGAATGCAATTTTTGGTCTGTAAGAGTATCCTTGGTAGATTCTGCTGAATATTGCTGGTTAAGGTTTATACCAACAGTTGCAATTGAATATGCACCTATACCCACACCAGCAGAACCAACTATGATCGCAATGATAGCAAAACTCCTCTTGTTACCCTTGCTCAACACGTTTACTATTTTGCCTAATCAATAAAT
>JBHICH010000076.1:0-3066 GCA_046759465.1 Nitrososphaerales archaeon | reverse complement strand
GATTATATGACTACACCTGTTTTAACCGTTACACCTGAGGAAACTGGACATAAGATTCTTTCAATAATGGCTAATAACAGAATATCAAGAGTGGTTGTGGTAAGAAATCAGGAGCCAGTTGGCATCATAGCAGGACGAGATCTGGGCGCCTTGTTTGGACAGGTCCTCACGCCCGATCTAAGCGCAATCTTTCTTGCCAGAGATATAATGAAGCAGGATCCGATAACCATTGGGAAGGATTCTGATCTGGCTGAAGCAGCTTATATCATGGTAAGAAATAGAATAAGTGGTCTACCAGTGGTTGATTCAAACAATGACCTGGTCGGCATGGTTACCAAAACGGATATAGCACGAGCATTAGCTGCAGGTATTTAGTAATCGAATCAGAAAAATGGTTTTTGTTTTGAAGCCTAATTTCTTTTTACTCTATGCATCAAAATGTTTTGCACTGACTTGCAATGTGTACACGAAAAATAAATACAGCTTTAGAGATAATAGGCCAGTACCGGTAAAGGTGATGGTTCATCAGTCAACTTTGCGGTTTCGGGGAAGCCCAAATCCACTTCGCGGGCTGGTGGCTGTTGATGCCTTTAAAACGAAAGGCGTGAGGCAACTCATGCGGCCCTATAGAGGCATTGACAAGGGCAAACTGGTGTAATAATGCTAGGGTAGAATCGTAGCATAATTGCATAAAGAAAGCCACATCATCGCCGAGTGATGAATCATTCTATGAAGAAATTTGATAATGAATTTGTTAAGGATTTAAAGGGACACCTACCAATTGAGGCAAAAGAAGCCGAGAAGTTTTTTCACCTGACAAGCACGTGTGAAGCAGACATACCAAAATTGTTCTTCAAGATCTTGTTGTACGATTCGATGCTGCATTCTGAAATAATTGGCGACCTGATACGGATGTTGAGCACCAGAGATGCAGAATCGTTGTACAAAGAGTGTGTGAGCTACGTTAAAGCGCATATTGACGAGTTTAGAGATCATGTTAAGGAGGAAGAAAACGCATTGAAGGAAGCCGAACTTAGACTGAAAGAAACAACGAATGCCTTTGTGGAGACACTTTTCCAACACATGGCAAGGAATGAAGAAAGTCACACAGCTATGTTGAAGGTACTTGTGAAGGAAGCAAAGACTCAGCCTTAGAACAACTACACATTATTTTCTAGTTGCAAGACGAAGTAATAATATTATAACAATGTATACAACCTCCTTAAATAAGGAATTCAAGAATCAGTTTCTATATGAAAAGAGTGCAAGCAACTAAAGTGGATCACTTGAAGGTAGCAGACTACATGACGCACAACCCTGTGACAGTCACATCAGATGCTAGTCTTCCTTATGCTGTAAAAATTATGGCAAAAAGGGGAATAGGGAATTTGATCGTAATTGAGAATGGTAAGACAATAGGTCTGATAACAGAAAGAGAAATTCTACAACACTTGATTTTTAACAAGGAAGAGATTCGGAATATACCAGTTAAAGATGAAATCACAAAATCATTTGCACGCATAACCCCAAGTACAAATATAATTGATGCGGCAAAAGAGATGATTTCCAAGAAGGTTAGACTATTAGTATTTGATAATGAGAATCTATTAGGGGTAGTTACTGCGTCTGACCTGGTTAGAGCATTTAAAAAGACTGGAGAAAGTCCGTCTCTAGAAGGAATAATGAGCAAGCAACTTTTTACTATGAGATATGATGATACAATTTTCAATGCCATAAAAATAATGTATGAGAAAAGAATTGGTAGCGTGGTAATAACTAAAAATGGAAAGCCTTATGGAATATTTACCGAGAGAGATTTACCAGTGATAGTATTGGCAAAAGATGTTAGTTTAGATAACAATGTTGGGGACTATTGTTCATCCCCATTAATAACGACAACAATAGGTGTGCGTGCCAAGGATGCTGCAGAGATAATGTCATCAAATAACGTAAAGAGACTGCCTATAACAAGCGATGGTAAGTTGATCGCGATAGTCACTGCTAGAGATCTAGTAGAAGCATTTCAGAAAGTATAGAATTTTACTTCAGAAATTATCTAGCGTTGAATTACTTTCTCTTCTGCCTCGATTCTAAATGACAGAGTCTTTTCCGATACTTCGAACTGTAAAACTTTCATCTTGAAACTTTCAAGTATCTTTTCAACAAAGACCTTAAAGTAGTGAGACCATTTAAGCCCCAGTTCATGCTGCATTACATAAACTTCGGTATCACTGTCCTTTGAATGCTTGTAGGGTATACTTGACACCTTCATCCAGTCCTCAAATACTCTTAAAAATGATGGTGCGTCGTATCTGTTCTTTAGGAACAAAACGACGGTACGCATCACATCCATCCCATGTTTGGCAGCCATATCAGATATTTGCTTTTCGTCAAGCTTTTCGATTATATCAATCAATAGTGGCTTAGGAACATGCATCATACCTGCTTTTGATGAGTGCATATCCCATTGGACAAACCTTTTCACGATTTGATTGACAAAAGTATTAAGACTGATCTCTCTTTGTCCAGCTTCACGTTTCAAGGCATCCAACATTTCACTGTCTAACCTAAATGTTGCACTTTCTGTTCCCTTCTTTTGGATTTTTTCTTCATGCAAGCGAATCACTCTTGAATATTCAGAAGATTTGTTTATTCTTTACATGATTTAAGTGTTCTTCGCAGGAAATTAGTATGGTGTCTAGTGTTGGTAGGCTACAAATTAGCAGAAAGAAGTAATAAAATTTAGACAGTGCACTCTTCTGCATACGTGCTTGTAAAATACTTCAATACGAATTATACATCAGAAAAAGTATGAAAAGGATTGAAGCGATAATTGGAAGCGAGAAGGTTAGTGCAGTTAACGATGCGTTGAAGCGCATTGGTGTTGGCGGTGTAACAGTCCTAGATGGAAAGGGTAGGGGTGCTGGGCCGAGACCACAGGTTACGAGTTCACGCGGGACTGGATACTTTACTCCTGAATTTTATGAAAGATCCAGTGTAATGACCGTTGTTGATGATTCCAAGGTGGATGATGTAATTAACACAATTATAAGCGTAACAAGCACA
>JBHICH010000075.1:0-3256 GCA_046759465.1 Nitrososphaerales archaeon | reverse complement strand
CACCAAACATAGTTCGAGCTGGAGGATTTTCCATTACAAGAACTAAGAAAGGACTAAGGATCTCGCTTTCACTTACAAGGGATACAATAAAATCAGCAAGTACTAAAAGAAAGGGCGGATACACTGGTAAGGTTCTAATAACTACATAAAACTTCTTTTTTTTATTTTGTATTTATTATTATTTATGTTTTGACATCCACGAATTTCTTCATCAACTATTTTCTGGTTTTCTTCATTGGGCTCCATATCTATATATAAAAAGCCCCGAGCGGAATAAAAATTTTTTCATTCGAAGCCCTGTCAATTAAGATATAAAATTATACACGAATAAGTCTTTATTATGTAGAATTTTGAATTACGCAATTACCAAATTAAATTGACGTTTATCTATCCAACTCCTGCTACTTCGCTCCTCTCATGGATCTTGATATGGGCATCTAGTTCTTGCTTACTCCTGAATACTTGACCACACTTGGAGCACTTGAACTCTGGCTCAGACATGGTCCACCTATCTTCCTATAAAAATATAGAAATAATGACATTTAAAATGTAATGGGTAAAGAATTACGGAGTACTGCTGATAAACTGATTATATTAGATTCCTCTTATTTTTTAAAACATGTTTCAAACTGAACGTTTCCTCGGTCTAGCTTTGCAATCATGAACCATTAGACGTGATAGAGTACAAGTGCCAGTTTCTAGTTCCTAAATCATGGTGTACTACTACCCCTACATACCGTGACAAAGCGTGATGGTTCAAAATTCTGTATTTTACGATTATCCTATTATGACTCGCAATGGTTAACCATTTAGCGTTATATGCTCCTGGTGGTTGAAATTAAAGAGATCTTCCAATTATCAGCATTATACCAATAGCAATAGATATGCCTGCCAAAACGAGACGCATGTTATCAAACCTGACCTTGCTAAATACAGTCCTTACAACCGCCATCACGCCAAGCATTGCTATAATAGTACCAGCCGAGAAAACTAAGAGAAAGAGCATATTATTTGCAAACAATATGATTGCTACACCACTTCCTGCAAGCCCATGAAGCATGCCAAACATGAGTGGTTTATGCTCGTATCTGCTATGATGGTCATCACCAGACGCATGTCTATGCAAGTGAATGTGCAGTTTCAGTCCATGAAAGTGTGGATGAATATGCCAAGTTTTTAACGTGAATACACCCATCACTACCATTGCAATACCTGTCAGTACTTCCCATGATAGAGGTAGTATCACGGATATATTGAAGCCAGCTATGTTCAATAACATAGCAACCAGGAGAATCATACCAGCATGCCCTGCACTCCAGAGAGCTCCTACAACTACGTATTTCCTATAATGGTGCCCCATCGTTACAACTGTTGCAATATGATCAGGCTCTAGTGCATGCTTCACCCCTAACATTAGACCTGCAATCAATGCGAAATCTAACATTTCTTTTCTCTACTACTTTTCTTATTATAAGTAGATTGCTGCCAATTATAGAAGATCAACTTATCGCTTCTTGCGCATAATTACCCATTCTGTCTGATGTAAAGTGAATTTAGCGTTTAGCGGTATCAGCCTATTGTTTTGTCAGAGAATATTCCTTTCTCAACTTCCTGTATAGGTCTTCTCCACATATCCATGGGAAATCAGGTATTCCCACTACCTTTATCGCACCATCAATGATAGTAGTAGGGACAGCATTTACGCCATATTTCTTCATTCTTATCTTCATTTCATCGGTCATATTATTTACGTCGTATATAGTCATGGAGCAACCCTCGCACTTGCCTATTTCTATGGTATCTATAACATGCTTGCACAACGGGCAGTTTGATGAAAATACCTCAATAGCATGATGTTGCGTCATACTATTAGTTTGCATTACAGGAATTTAAATTTGATTCATTTCCTTTTCTTATGCGTAATCACCCATTCTGTCTGACATAAAGCAGGAATGCTCCTACCCACGATGAACCATAAATTCATAGAGTTGAGGAAGAGGAGAGATCTGGGACGTGGGATCCCTTGCTGCGCCGTGGGGTATACAGAGCTCTCCTTTCCAGGAGTATTGTATTATGATAGTTTAAATGCCTATCTTTTACTCCATAACCATTGGTGTTTTTGTTACCCATGCATAGCGTGTTGAGGATTTAAAAGATAAAATTTAGGATGCTTCTAAGCAATGTATAACACGGCGTCGTGGGCTAGATTCGCAAAAAGATGGCTTATACCTTATCTTGTTGACCGCCTTTAGTTTTGATATGCTTATGAACTTTAATATGTCCAGAGGAGCTGATTGCACTTCCTACAGTAGTATGAGATTCCGAAGTTACCCATCGCTTTCCTCGCAGCAGCACGATCAAATCGATTTGCATCTCCTACTTTAGTACCACACTTACCACATTTTTTGGTACCATCCTTCTCTGTTACCAGTTTAGATAGCAATAGAATATCTCGCTCCTAGACACTGTTATTTATTAAATAAGTGACCTAAATAAATTTGCCAATGACTAGTCATTTATTAACCTCCCTCATTTGCTCTTGTATATTCGACTAATTCATAAATGGAAATTATCTCCCCAGATAGTGGATCTTTGTATTCATCTCTTAAAGGTATGGGATAATTCTTAGCAATCCAAGCAATACTCGACATCTTCTCTGGTCCGTACCTGAGCACGTAAACCTCTTGCCCATTTACATCCTGCTTCTTAACAATACTTGACCAAGTGTACATATTATCAGGAGTAAGGAATGCTATTCCCCAATTGGCACCAACTACTAGCGGTTGATCCTTTAACCCTACAATGAATTCCGCAACCGGCATCCTTGTTGCTATTACAAAGCTCTCAAGTTCTCCACGAATCTGCGAGCCACTTACTGGTAGGATGCTTTTTTTAGTAATTGCATATGCTTTTTCCTTCACTTTCCCACCGGTGACCTCTACTGATACCTTCCAATTTCCATCTTTATTATTTATATCCACAACGGTAAAACTTACAGTAACGTTATTTGCAAGCGCTGCATGGTGCACAGTGTATACTACACGTGTTCCCTCCCCAACACCAAAACCATACGTCCAAAGCCTATCCTCGGGTAGGTCTCTAACATTCGTTCTTTCAGTAGTTTGTGTAAGTTGAGGATAAAGATTAAAGATAGCCCATATTGCTAAGGCTGCTGATGCTAAAAAGATTATTTTGCGAAATGACCTTTTGTCTTTAATCATAGATGTTCTGATATCAAATACTGAAATATGTTTTT
>JBHICH010000074.1:0-3265 GCA_046759465.1 Nitrososphaerales archaeon | reverse complement strand
TCATTGGTTTGTCCCTTACGATAAGCATTGGCTTCTCTTTAGCAGAAAGCATCCTCATGCCCATGCCTCCAGCCATTATCAGTGCTAGCAAGATCACTCAATTAGCAACGATAAACTAAATAAGTTATTGCAGAACAAGAACTAGATAATTTTTTACTAGGGCATAACTATTCCAGACATGTCTCTTGCAAAGGCCTTGTTGTTCAACATGACCTGAAACTTCAACCCCTTTTTTCATTTTCCATTAATGCTAAATGATTTCCCCCTGAGGCCTTCAATCAAATCTGTTTATTAATAGCTACAAAAGAATAAGAATAAATCCTTGATGACAGTGCTATTCTATTGCAAGATGGACACACTGAAGCAGATGAAATGCGTTGCATGCCGCAGGGATGAACCTACCGTTACGGACGCGGAGATTGCCGAATTGCGTAAACAAGTGCCCGCATGGCAAATTGCGGAACATACCGGCATCAAACAGCTGGAACGCGTTTTCAAATTCGATAATTTTGCTCAGGCCTTGGCGTTCACTAATAAGGTGGGCGAACTTGCGGAGGCTGAAGGGCATCATCCTGCATTGTTGACCGAATGGAGCAAAGTGACGGTTAAGTGGTGGACACACAAAATCAAAGGCCTGCATCGCAACGATTTCATCATGGCTGCCAAGACAGATCAACTGTAAATGATTTAGAAAAAACTTTTTGTCCCAAAATCGCGCGGACAAGATATTCAACGGCTTGCTTTCTAACATTAAAAGTGGAAGATCTTGATGTTAGTTAGCATAATCACATCGATGCAAGCATTATCAGAGACGAGAGTCTAGTTATTTCGTTTGACGCACCAAACACATCTCCAGAAACACCACCAAAGCTCCTATTGGCAACCTTGAGAAGAACAAATGCGATTAACACAGCTGCTCCAAGTGCATAAAGACCAGCAGCACCTCCCATAAAGTAAGCAATCGGAACTGTTATTGTACTTGCTACCAAGAACTTGCCCTTGTTCTTCATCTGTTGTGTAAAGGGCGAACCAATACCTTCCCATGCAGCAATACCCCTATGTGCCTGCAGAACCATAATGTACTTAGCAATGACCTCACTCACAATTATTGCCCGGAACAAACCATAACCACCCATCATTGACAAGGCAATAACTGTTCCAGCTAGATACAGAACAAGAGCAGCAACACCAGCAGAACCTGGAGATGGATCCCGCATAACCTTGCGCTTTGAATCTTTGCTTCCCTTTGCCATCAAACCATCTGCAAAATCTGATAAAGCATCCGTATGGTGGGCACCGGTTAGTATGAACAATGCAGCAGTAGTTATCAAACCCACTAACAAACTCTGCATTATTAATGATAGACCAAACGCGAACGAACCGACAAGGAAGCCAATTATTGCACCAGCAGCAGGGAATAGAAACATGTGCCTTGCAATGTAATTAATGTCATAGTCCTTTCCTACAGGTAATATCGTCAAAAATGATAATAGCGATCTTATCTGGTTTACCAACCGATCACCAACCAAAGACTGCTAGCAATAAAATTGCTGGCAGTGCAAATATCAAGCAGAATAATATTGTAGTTACCTTCATGATTGAGATTGCAGTTTCACAGTGTTGTAAATTAAGGGGTTCATAACACTCGCCCAAAGAATAGGACTCTATCTTCTCGAGCCTTACCCTCAACGCACCTGCAATTGTAGCCATTACCCAGCCAGCATTCAGGCTTGCTGGCTTGTACTTGTCTCTACTCATTGTCCTCATAGAATTCCTCCAGTCTGCTCCAATAACTATGGCAGCAAGTATCATCAAAAGCCCAGTGATTCTAGCAGGTATGTAGTTTGCAATGATATCTAGTTTGACTGTAAGCCAACCAATATTCCTATGATATTCATCCTTATATCCAATCATAGAGTCTAATGTGTTTATTGTCCTGTATGCAAAAGCACCAGGAATGCCGAAAAGTGCGAAGTAGAAGATTGGTGAAGTTATGCCATCTACCGTGCTTTCACCAATACTTTCTATTGTGGCAGATAAAATATGCTGCTGATCAAGGTTCGATGTATCTCTACCAACAATTTTGGAAAGATCCATCCTAGCTCTTTCCAGATCTTTGTTTGCTAGAGCATTCATAACTGCCATTGCATGATTCTCCATCCCCTTGATCGCAATCGTGCTCTTCAAAATTAATAGACTAATTACAACAAATGCTACTAAGCCAAAGAATTCCTGAAGAAAGTACAGCAAGTAGTATGCTGACAGTACAGCAACGGCAACTATTGCAACTGCAGCTATCGAACCCTTGATCCGTTCGACCGCTGCTGAACGATGCTTTAATCTCGGAGTTATTGACCCAACAAGTCTTCCGATCCAAGCAGTTGGATGCAATCTATTGGGAGGATCGCCCGCAGCAAGGTCAAGTGCAAGCACAGCACCAAGTATCAAGAGTGTATAAGCAAGGTCGATCAACCCAGACCCGCCAACTTCCTTATCTGGTGCATGTCGATGTTATCCTTCACCATATCGCTGAATCTCTGTATCTGCTTGTCCCAGAAATTAATTGCATCCAATCCATGGGGGGCAGCCTTGACACCCTTCTTCCTTGAGAGGAACTCGATTATCTTGTTCCTAAAGTAAGGTGTATCAAACAACCCATGTAGGCAGCAGCCAAGTGCTAAACCATCACTGCTTACCGAACCCTCTGAAAAGCTTCTGTCCTTACCATTCAAACTAACCACGCGGAGCAGTGGCATAGCATTCCTTCCATTCACCACCCTGTAGTCTTCCCTTAGGTAGGCTTCCAATATGCCATCTACTGAAATCGCTGCCTTGTTGCTTAACTTAGCTTTAACACTGCCAGAAACCTTCCTGTCTCCATAAACTATTGTATCAAGCAAACCCAAACCGTCGTATTTGCTAGAATCAACATTGATCTTGTTGCACATCATCGCAAACCCTTCACACACTCCAATAACAGGCTTGCCCTTCGCATTCAATCTTCTAATTCTATCAGCGATCTTATTTTCATAAAGCCATTGCAGATCACCAACAATATCCCTGCTTGATGGCAAAAGGATAAGATCAGCATTCAGAAGTCTGTTAGTTACGGTTACATAGTACGCATTCAATGCATCTGATGCCTGCAGTAAGGAATCAAAGTCTGAAACGTTGATCGCATTAGGATACTTTATTATTGCAATATTGATCAGTTCATGTTTTGGCCTTCCAGCTGGAGTACCCAAAGAATCTTCGTTAGGTAAAA
>JBHICH010000073.1:0-3367 GCA_046759465.1 Nitrososphaerales archaeon | reverse complement strand
TGGAAGAGAAATAGTTATGGAACACACTGACTGCCTTTTGAAGATACGTTTCACTTGCAAACTTCTTC
Source organism: Nitrososphaerales archaeon (assembly GCA_046759465.1). Taxonomy (GTDB): domain Archaea; phylum Thermoproteota; class Nitrososphaeria; order Nitrososphaerales; family UBA213; genus JBHICH01. The sequence goes on along the minus strand of JBHICH010000073.1, from coordinate 3,299 downwards.
TGTCAGGACAACTACGTTTCCTCTGGTTTTTTAATCATTGCTAGTAACGCTAGTCTTTATATAATAATGTTAATTCACAAGAATGGGTGAGTTAATGGATAAAGTGGTTCATTTTGAGATTCCTGTAGACGAGGTGGGACGTGCACAGAAATTTTACAAAAACATCTTTGGTTGGAGCATAAATCAAGTGCCTGGCATGGAGTACTATATGGTTAATACTGTAGAAGTTGACGAAAAGCACATGCCTAAGGAAGCTGGAGCCATTAATGGAGGAATGTTCAAGAGAAATGCGCAAGGACAATCTCCAATAATCGTCATAAACGTATCTTCAGTAGATGAGTATATTAAAAAGGTTCAAGAAGCTGGTGGGAAAGTGGTTTTACCTAAACAAAAGGTAGGAGATTTTGGAATCTATGCACAATTCTCAGATACAGAAGGCAATATACTAGGTCTTTGGCAGAATCTCAAATAAATAAGTGCTATTAGAATAAACTATGGAAAGTAGGAATATATCTATACTCCAGAAGTGCAAGCAGGTTCTAATTCATCCTTCAGAGTTGTTTGAGAGTGTAAAATATGAGCGTGGGATAGGACCGGCATTCCAGTACCTTGCCTTATTCTCTATGGTGATCGCAGCTGGGAGTATAACCTATCTGCTCTTTTTCCCAGAGGATATTCCACTATCAGAGTTCCCCGAGTTCTTACCCTTCTTAGATGACCTCACTGCCATCGGTATCATTATAGCAATTCCCGTCTACATACTTGCTCTGCTTTCATATTTCGTGCTGGCTGGTTGGATGCACATCTTTGCCAAGCTCTTTAGGGGCAAGGGAGACTATTCTGCAACGTATAAGGCGAACGTCTATGCGAGCACGCCATCGCTTTTATTCGGCTGGGTCCCCATAGCTGGCATAGCTGTAGAGCTCTACTCCCTGTATCTAACGATCCTCGGACTTTCCAAGCTGCATGAGGTGAGCATGGCCAGAGCATTTGGTATGATAATAACTTCAATCATAATAATTTTCGTCCCCGTGATAGCAGTAATAGTTGCATTGATATCTTCTGGTCTGGTGCCAGATATTGGTGAACTACTGCCAGAACTGGATAAGACGCAAAAAGTTTAAGCGAGCCAAAGCGCAGCCAGCACAACATCGCACATAATTTTTTAATTCAATACATTTCATCTTCATTATAGTAATCTCTTCCATCATTTGATACCCATACATCGTCTCAATCATTTAGAGCATTCAGAATTATTGCGGTGACATGATATAGGCATAGCAAAGCATTATTTGGTTGGTAACATAAAGCAGGAGTATGTGAAGTATGAAAAGGCTTATTGTAAATAACGCAAATAATAATGACCAAGTTTCAATAATTATCCTTGTTATAATATGGATTCAATCTCCATAATGGTTAATTACGGTAAGCCATCATTGTCCCACGTAGGAGATGGGGGCTGAGGAATCCAAATCAAGGGAAGCAAAAGGCCCATGCATAAATCTCGCCCCAAGCCCCCTCTACTCATAACAACTTGAGCATCAATACAAATCTGTATAACAGAGTTTAGGCTAAAGAGCCCGCTACCTGTAGAGCTAGGAATAGTGTAACAATATATGTCTTTAATACATTTTCTCTATGCATAAAATCAATTAACTATAGTGACGTTAATCATAAATAATGTTCAGGAGATCGAGATTGGAAATTCACATGGATATAATAATGGCTCTAACAGAGGAGCCAAAACACCCAACTAAACTTATGGACACAACAAACCTAACATGGACAAAATTTCAGCAGTGTCTGAAGGAGCTTATGAAGAATGGTTACGTGCAGGAAGTAGAAGGTCTCTCCAGAAAGAGATATGCTATTACACAAAAAGGCAGAGATACCCTAGACAAATATAGAAGATTTGTGAAAGATATGATCCCCCTTTCCTCTATTACAGAATATCCGTATTTTGGGAAGTATAGTCAAGATCAATCTCTTGGTCTATGATTCGAGAGTCAACTTACGTCAAATGATATGATACACAGCTTAACTGAGGGTTCTCAGACTATCAGGCTTCGTAATCTTCCTTATTTTTTAAACCTAATCGATATGCATTTATAATTCTCTGAAACATTTAGCTCTTTCATAGATGCTAAACACCGTCTTTGAATGCAGATTATGGACAACTAATATTGTTCACTGATACAGATCATCAATTGACAATACTTATTATTTTAATATGTTTTGTGTCGACAAGGTCATGGCAAAAATAACGAGTCTGAAATTAGATAGAAGAATCCTATTAGCAGCAATCCCAATAGCAGTACTTCTCATGTCGGCATTCATACCAAGCACACCTCTACCAGCGGCAGACGCCGGTAATGGTAAGGGTAAGGGCTCAGCTAACAATGTCGGCAAGCATGAGTATAAGATCAATGTTATAGGCAGACCGAATGAGTGGTCAGGCAAGGATTATAATACAAACAGCAAAGTGCTCTTCATAGGTATAAAGACCTATAAGGACCATGTTGAATGTGAAGACGAGTCAGGAGTATACCTAGTTAGTGAATTTGTCGAGGCACCAGAACCGGGTCAAAGGATCTACTTCTATGAAGGAGATAAGTTCGGGCTAGAGGATAGAGATGCATCAGATGGTAAGGCGGTAGTAACCATACCATATTCAGAAGATGGATATGACATAGCCGTTCGTATCTTAGGAGGCAGTAACAAGAACTTCCCAGCTTGTCTAGATGCCGATGCCTACCAATATACCGATACAGACCTATACTACTACATAGGGCACCTAGATGCAAATAGAAAACCAGGTCAGCCTGAAAAGGTCAATGTCAAATCGCTCTTCTACGGTAACGGTAATGAGGCATACTACAGTGATTACTATGAAGATTACTTCTGGACCATTCAGAACAACGGACTAAGAAATATGCAGGTAATCTTCTACTGAGACTATGATACAAACAAGAACCATAGGCAGGTACTTACGAACCTGCAGCTCCCTCTTTTATTTACATAAGTTCTAGATTAGTTTGAACTTTGCTAATCAACCATCAACACTATCTAGCTGATAACATAGGATAGGAATACTCCAAATTCAAGGAAGCTGTAAGATCTTCATAACCCGCTTTATTTTCTACTATACTGCAGCTAAACATCAGTTATGTCAATTCTATTAACCCTTGTTCATTAATGACTTCAATTTTCAGTAAGTGACACAAATCCAGTTGCTGAATATTTTTTGATATTTTGAAAAATGAAATAGTATTTTAGACATTTATTCTGGCTCGACAAGT
>JBHICH010000072.1:0-3531 GCA_046759465.1 Nitrososphaerales archaeon | reverse complement strand
TATCAATCGCTGCACTAGTCTCGGTCTATTCTATTATATTTATTGGCGGTTATGTTAGCGCTAGTGGTCTGGGCTTATCATGCCCTGACTGGCCTTTGTGCAATGGTCAAGTGCTGCCTAGCTCAGATTATCTGATTGAATGGACACATAGATTTGTTGCAGCTTTAACTGGTGTACTGGTAATATCCACTGCAGCTCTTGCGTGGTCGCGCAAAAAGACGGAAACTAGGATAAGGCTGACATCAGTTTTGGCTGCTATATTTGTGATAGCGCAGATAACCCTAGGCTTCATTGTGATAGAAGCAAAACTCCACCCTCTGCTAGTTGCAATACACCTGGGCATTGGAGTATTGTTATTCGCATCGGCACTGCTGACAGCCCTTTTTGCCAATAGGATAGATAAGCACGCAAAATTAGAAACCAAAAAAACATTCTGATCAACTATTTGCCTTTCTGGCCTTTTTCCGCTTCATAACGTAGATGATTCCGATTATAGTAGGAGGCATCATAGCTCCGATAACTATCATAGCGAAAAAGATGTAGCCGAATGTCTGGACTATCCCTATGTTAAATTTGCTGTAGATCTGCTTTCCCAGCAAGTCTATTATGCCGACCTCGACTATATACACCCCGGATTCTGGGAATGTGTATTCTAGATCAATGTGACCAGTAGTGTATATCATTGGTACAAATTCATGGATCAGAAGATCGTTCTTGAATACCTTGACCCCAGCTCTAACATCAACAAGATCGCTTCCATCGGAATCGGTTATAACAACCATCAACCGACTCGGGCTCCCAGGTCCAGGTATTTCGGGGTCGGTAGCTACCTGAATCCTGTAACCAGCGATCTTCTGCTCTTCCGAGTTAAAGAGCTGGTGCCCTTCTACCTCTGGAACAAGAGAGATCAATATAAACAAAGCAAATATCGAAGATACTCTGCACATACAGTTTTCTGGAGCCACACTGTTTTTCTGGTCTTTTCGTCATTAATATTTTATTATGGGAAAAGCTTTAAATTCAGTCAATAGTTGATGCTAATCCATGACCAGCATAAGCAGAAGCATGGAGATAAATGCTCCTATAAGCGAAGTTTTCACGTATTTTGCAAGACCAGAACACATGGCAGACCAGTTTCCAGAGGATATTGGCTTGTCGGTTCTGCCAATTGAGGTCAAGAATGGCTTTGGTGTCGGCACGATATTCAGAATAAGCGGTGACTTTAATGGAAAGAAACTACAGTGGGACTGTGAAACGGTAGAATACATTCCTCATAGAAAGATAGTCGCAAAGCAGGTCGATGGGCCATTCAAGAAATGGCAAGTTACAGTTGAATTTGAAGTATTGGATCAAAAGAAGACAAGGACCAGTATTAGCGTTGATTATGACATGCCATTTGGACCATTTGGCAGTTTGATGGATAAGGTAAAGTTAAAGAAATCAGCAGCGAGAGGCATCGAAAATGGTTTGTATAGAGTAAAAGGTCTGCTTGAAGGCACAGGCTCCATTCCAGTTTATGTTACTCTAGATGCTTACCGAGCACTACTACAAAGAAAGGAGCATATGGGTTGCAGTGTTTCAGAGGCTATTGTAAAACTCATCAACTCGCAAAACGAAGTTGCAGTGGCCAAAGAGTAATTTTTTAGCAATTTATTTTGAACTCCTTTCAACCTTTAAATATCTAGTATTTTTGCTTTGGTATGGGCCTGTAGCTCAGCCAGGTAGAGCGGCTGGCTCTTAAAGTTCTTACTAGAGATACCAGTCTCCCTTATTGGGTGGGTGTGTAGGTCGTGGGTCCAAATCCCACCAGGCCCGCTACGTTAGCGGTTCTTAAATAAGATTTTTTAGAATGATATGTATGGAAGATTACGATGATCCATTGACAATGTTTAGAGATGCACTTTCAAATCCCATTACGAGAGACAGATATGAAAATAGGCTTGAACAGTTCTTCAGATTTCTTAATACAGAGGGAGAAAATTTGCAACGAAAAGCTCAGCTTTTTACTGACAATTCTAAAACCAATCCTAACTGGGCAGTATCAGCTGTCATGAATTATATGCGGCATCAAAAGGATAGAGCAGAAAATGGAGAGATCTCAACGGCTACACTGCCAAACTACTATAAACCCATAAAATTATTCTGTGAAATGAATGATATAATGTTAAACTGGAAGAAGATTACCAGAGGTATTCCTAAAGGAAAGAGTTATGCATCTGACAGAATTCCAAGTCTCGATGAGATCAAAAAACTCCTAAATTACCCAGATAGAAGGCTGAAGCCAGCTCTTCTGATAATGATGTCTTCTGGTATCAGATTGGGGGCGTGGGATTATCTGAGATGGGCCGACATAATACCTCTGTACAATGAAACTAACACTCTATTAGCTGCTAAACTTGTTGTTTATCATGGCGGGCCTGACGAGTACTTTACTTTTATCACACCAGAAGCTTATGACGCAGTAAAGGAGTATATTGACTTCAGAGCTGGTCATGGTGAAGCTATCAATGAAAGATCATGGGTGTTAAGAGATGAATTTGATGTAACAAGACCTAGCAAAGGTCTTGCCACTATACCGAAACAATTGAAAAGCGCTGGATTGAAGAGATTGGTAGAGCGCGCTCTATTTGCTCAAAGAATAAGAAAACCATTAGAAAAGGGTAAGAGAAGACATGAATTCCAAGCTGATCATGGATTTAGAAAATACTTTAAAACTATAGCAGAGCGGCACATGAAATCGTTACATGTAGAGATACTGATGGGTCACTCAACTGGATTAGCGGACAGTTATTATCGTGTACCGGAGAAAGAGCTCCTGGCCGAATATTTGAAAGCAGTACACGATCTGAGCATATCGTACTTGCCAATGATTGCAGATGAGGAACGAATGAAGGCTATGGAAAAGGAAATGGAGAAGATGAGATCTGATATCCTCGGGTTATCAAGCAAGCTAACTCTAAGGTGGAACATAAAGGAATTGAAGAATACGCAAAAGGGATTGGATTGACGGTTCCAGAACTAGTAAAACGTATGGTAATGAATCGAATTTTGTTAGTTGATGGTGGATACTCCGATGAAGCACCTCAGTACGAATTTGGTCCAGATCTTCCTGAAAGTGAAGAAGAAGATGAAATTGCGAAGTTTTATAACAAATATAGAAAGAAGTTTAATCTAAAGCCTTTATAGTATTGGCGCTAATCCTTTAGAATTCGAATCTACAGCAAAGTGCTTTACCCAGGTACACCTAGGTTTACCTTGGTATACCATGAAAACAGTATCAAGCAAGGTGATGGAAGCGGAACATAAAGCAATCTTGGAATATGCTAACGAATGTGGATTAACTCTTTCTGAATTGATAAGGAAAGTAGTATGTCATGACATCTGCTGTCTAGATTTTGATCATCCTACTGACGGTCGACAATATGAATTTCATCCAGATGAGCCAGATGAGCCAGATGAGCCAGATGAGGATACCGCTTTCTTGAATCATGTAAATAAGTACAGGAAAATGTTAGGGATAAGCCCATTGAA
>JBHICH010000071.1:0-3804 GCA_046759465.1 Nitrososphaerales archaeon | reverse complement strand
TGATGGCGAGGAGCAGACTAATCTGACGAACAATGGGGCGAGTGACGAATCACCAGCTTGGTCCCCCGACGGCAGCCAGATAGCCTTCCATACCAATCGCGATGGTGGTCTGCAAGAGATCTATGTCATGAACGCAGATGGGTCGGGGCAGACACGTATTACCTTCGCTGGTAGCTTTGAAGGCTTTCCTGCTTGGTCACCCGATGGAACGAAAATAGCGTTCGAGACTGGACGTGACGGTAATGCAGAGATCTATGTGATGAAGACTGATGGTTCGGGTCAGACTAACATATCTAACAACTCTGCAGACGATCAGCATCCAGAGTGGTCTCCAGATGGAACAAAGATTACTTTCTTCTCTAACCGTGATGGCAATAAAGAGATCTATATTATGAACGCCGACGGGTCAGCTCAGACACGCATTACGAACAACTCTGTAGATGACTTGGATCCTGACTGGACAGTGGAGGATTAGCTAACCCTGTCCAATCCTGCCATGCTAGTAGCTGCGTAGAAAACAAAGCGGGTGAATAAGCATGCGGTTAATGGCAGTCTAATAACCCTTCTATTTTTTATTTATACAAGTTCTAGTTTGAACTCTGCTTAATCAACCATCACGCTGTATGATACATGAGTGCTATTGTTTTACTCCAAAATCATGGTGTATTACTACCCATACATACCGTGATAAAGCGTAATGGTTCAAAATTCTGAATTTTACGATAATGCTGTCATGACATTAAATGGCCTACCAATACGCTTCACGAGGTATCTATGAATGCTAATAAAATAATTTTATGTCTTAAAAAAGAAAGGGATGGCTTTGCTACTTGTCCACCTTCAGGGTTGCTGTACCGACTGTAGTCTTCTTTGTGCCTCCCATGCCACTGCCTGTCCAGAGCTCAACGGTAGCAGTGTCTGTATCTGTGCATGGATAGTCAAGAGGATCAACTGTCTGATTCTTCAGAGCATATTTAAGCTTCTTAAAGATGAATATCTCATCTCCTATACCCAATTTCTCACCTGCTGCATCCTCAATATTTGATATCTCCACTACAACAGTACCCTGTGTACCAACACATACATCACTGCTTGTGCCCTGGGTAATACTTACCGTTACCTCTGGTTTCTTTGTGATATCAATGACAGACGTGCTACCTGAAGGCCTGAATAGTACATTGACTCCTCCTGGTGCCTTCGCAGGATTGACCAACCAGTTCAGGGGTATCTTTTGAGTATCCCTTAGTGAATTGAACTCCAGAGCCTGGGTATCTATCTTCACTACTTCCATCAACTGCCCTGGGTTGGTATCACTTACTTTATCCTTATCCTTTCCACTCAAGACCACATCGACCAAGAAGGTTCCACTATCTGTTGGAATTGGACAGTCCAAGACAGCAGGAGTTGATTGAAAGTCTACATCAGCACATCTGAAGTCTTTATCGACATCTGCCAAGCCGGTCGTTACGGTGGTTACACTGGTACTTGTGGCTGTGATCGTGGAGAGTTCTATGATGGTACTTGTTGCTGTGCTAGAGATAGTGACTGGTATAGTGCTAGTTGCACTGAGGGTTTTGGAGACGGTCTTGGTGATGGTTTTGATGTCGGGTCCAGTTATGGTTCCGGTCAACGTTCCGGTCAAGGTTATGATGTCAGTTCCCGTGAAAGTTACAGTGAATCTTAGGACGGGACTAGTTATGGTTACTCTTGGAGTAACGGTGGTCGTGAGGGTGGTGATGGCGTCTAAGGTATTAGTTATGGTGTCCGTCCTGGTCGTGCTTAAGGTGGCGGGTGCAGTGAAGGTTTCGGTATCTTCTAGAATCCCGGTGACGGTGTTTGTTCCGGTGCTGGAGACCGTAGCGACTGGTGTAGTGTTGGTCATTGTCGTCAAGCTTGTGCTTGTGCTTGTGAAAGTCGATTTGCTGGTGAGTGTGCTTGTAGCTGTAGTAGCTGAAACATTTGCTGTTATACTTCCCGTTAAGAGAATCGATATAGCAAGCAAGGCAGCTATACTGCCCTTTTTTGTCATCATCCATAGGTATAATCATAAGTTAATAAATTCTTCCAGAACTCAAACATGTATTAATGCATTATCATAAATTCAAAATACTAAATAATTATCTAGGAAATCTTTATTCTTTTGTAACACTCATACAATCACTTTTATTCTACACTATCTCTTCTTACGCATAATCAGGAATATTCCAACATGCATTGTGTACAGTGTACACAGAAATCTTAAGACTTCTCTTACAAAGATAATAGGTGTCAAGTAACTTTAGCACGTATACTATCGACCTCTCCTTTCGAAGTATATTATGTTAGGAAATAATTTAAAACATTTATCGACCATGAAGCGCGTGGTAGTAGGATACGACTGTAGTGATACAAAAGAGCGAAACTGGGCTAGGTTTGTCGATAGCACGACTGGAGGTTGGTTGGCATTCTTCTTTGTGGGGTTATTCACATTTGATGCCTTAGTTTATTGCTACTTCAGCGAAATTCCGTACTTCCATCCATCTTTATCCATTTTACGGATGAAAGATAATATGGTGTCCTCAAGTACCTTTGCAATCTTTTCTCCCTTCTCCTTGCTGGCTCGTCTTGGAGCACCTGTAGCACCTGTGTCACTTAACTCCTTGAATTTCCAGTAAATTCGAACATCTTCAGGAAGCTTTGGAATAATCGTTTTTGGTGCATTTTTTATATTTACCAGATCGGGTCTCAGCGCTAGCATGGCAGAGGTTTCTGCCTCGCCACCATGGCCTAAGCCCTGCCAACTCTTGAGCGTTTTTCCAAGCGCCTTTCCCACAAGCTGCCACCAAGACTCTAGGCAAGCTATAACCACATCAGGATTCTTTTCTTTAACAGACCTAGCTGCTAACTCAATTGGAGCAATATTGCCATCGTGTCCATTGATTATCAAAATCCTCCTGATTCCATTGCTGACGACGCTAATCAATAAATCACGGACAACTTCGATCATTGTTTTGGGTTCTAAACTTATAGTCATAAAGAAGTCTTTATGATGTGAACTCACACCGTAAGGAACGGGAGGAAGTATTATCAAGTTTCGATATTTGCTGGCAACTCTTTTAGCAAGCTCGAAGGGAGTAATAAAGTCCGAACCAAATGGCATGTGATTTCCATGATTCTCGCAGGCGCCAAAAATTAGTAGTGCAATTGTATCCTTTCTTACCAACTTTTTGATCTCCTTGGCATTGATCTCAGCAAGTATATTACTCAATTTGTTTCATCACAGTCAGTATATAGGGTAAGGAATTTAAAAGTAGATTTACTTGAATTTATCACCTAACGAATCCCAATCGTCCCTAGAAGCCTAGCAGTACTAATGCTTACCTCTTCTTCCGTAAATTCAGGATAGGCTACATGTATTAACTCATGAACTACGTCTTCATCGGTTAAATCTCTTGTATGGTAAAGAAAGCATATCTTCTCCTCTTGGTTCACACAGATGCCTACAAATTCCCTATTTCCATCGTCAGCAGTGACTTGATCCCGACTTACTTTTTCAGTATAAATTGTATAATCAGTGATGTCTAGTAGTGCTTGAACTCTGCGTATAAAATTGGTTCTGTAGGTATGCTGTATCTCCCTTTCACTTGCCTTGATTTTTTCCCTAGATGACCACAATTATGTATGGATGAATTATCTATTAGTTGTATATAATTAATTTCGTTTATGTCAAAAATGTCTACAAGTCAACCCTGTCTTATCATAGCAGAAGCATGCCGCCAATCATACTTGGCAAGGACTATATAGCAAATGTGTTCCAAATAACAA
>JBHICH010000070.1:0-4054 GCA_046759465.1 Nitrososphaerales archaeon | reverse complement strand
ACACCGGAACATCCGTTTCGCGGAAACCCTTTTCATATGTCCGCCCTATACAATTGTGCATGCGATCCCCGATGGCAGTGGTTGCGCGAGGCACGCTGGCTTTGATTCTTGTAGCATCACTATACGCAAGTGCGGTTTCGATTTTACCTTACAATCCAGAAATATCTATGGAAGCAGTTGCAGCCACTCCCATTAAGAGCATCAACAGTGGATCTTGGTCAGCTTCAAAAACTTGGGAGGGTGGAAAGGTTCCCTCTTCAGGTGATGATGTAATAATATCAGCAGGCACTGTTGTAACTTATGATATCTCTTCGACTGAGGAGATTGGAAACATTGAAGTCGATGGCGTATTCACATTCAGCACTCGAAAGTCGACTAACCTCGATGTTGCCAATATTATGGTTAGTGCATCGGGAATATTCGAAATGGGCACTCAAGTAAATCCAATACCAAGGCCTCAAACAGCAACTTTAAGATTTGTTGTAACTGAGCCCGGGAACCAGGGCCTTGTGATGGTCGGGAGAGGAGATATCCATGGAGCCCCAATAAAGAATACTTTCACGAAGTTGAGCAGAGATGTAGATAAAGGCGTCACAGAATTATCCGTTAAGGATGAGGTTCAGGACTGGGAGCCTGGAAGCACGATCGTGATAACCACAACTGGAAAGGGCCGAAAGGGAGGGCATTCTTGCACCGAGCTCAATTCTGTTTCTGCAGTTTCTGGGAAAACTATAACTCTTAAGAATCCGTTACGTTGCTCCCATGATGGCACTGAACCAGCACAGGCAGATGTTGGTCTACTTACACGTAACGTAGTTATCACCAGCAAACCTCCTAATCAGAATTCGGTGAATGATGAAGAAAGGGAGGAATTGGATCTGCAATTTAGGGGACATACGATGTTTATGCAGTGTGGTCACAAAGGTGAGGATCGTTGCACCGGTGGAGGCGGTAGCATCAGTTACGCAGAGTTCGTCAAGCTAGGACCCCTGAACAAGCTTGGCAGATACCCCATACACTTCCATCAAATCCGTGATACTGGTTATACTATGTCTATCGTAGGTAATTCTATATGGAATTCTGCTAACAGATGCATAACTGTACACTCCACTAATGGGGTGCTCCTTAAGGATAATGTAGCATACAATTCCGTAGGCCATTGTTACTTCCAAGAGGACGGGGATGAAGTAGACAATGTCTGGGATCACAATCTAGGAATATTAAATCATCCGGGAAAGTTGATCAGTTCTGATAATTATCCCGCTATCTTCTGGCAAGAAAATCCGCTTAACACCTGGACAAACAACGTAGCTGCACAAGGATATCGATATGGCTTCTTTTTCGATGTTCCTAACCGTGTCATGAATATAAAGTATATTGGTGAAGTGCACCTCAAGTTACTCCCTATCCATAAGTTTGACAACAATGAGGCCCATAACAACGGCAATTATGGACTGAGGACAAGGGCAGGTTTCAACCCTGCAGAGAGTGATGAAATAGTTCAAGAACATCCAGACCTATCCGATCTAGTATTACGTCCAAGCAATATCAATAACTTCCTGAGTTGGAGGAACGGATATTGGGGCATCTTTCTGGACGGAGGTAATACAGAAGTAAGCGACTCTTTCTTCTTCGGCAACTTTAACAAAGGCAATATCGGATTTGGTGGTAATGGAAACATCGTGACTAACAGCCATGCGATGGGTGAGGTTGCTGACGATAGGAGGTTTGGACATGCTGGAGTGGTCTTTGCGGGAGGTCAAAACAACATCGTGAAAGATTCGATTCTAGAAAGACACTCATTCATTGAAGAAGGAGAGTTAGGTTTTAGTGCAGACGTACGAGTAGGAACTGAGCATTGCTGTCATGAGATATCAGGTACAATAATGAATACGAAACTGCTTAGTCCTAGAACAATAATCTTTGAGATCCCTCAGCACCCCAATTCACATCTGACAGTGCAGAACTACATCGCTCCCAATGATCCTCATGCTAACCAAGTACCAAAAGACTTTTCGTTATGGAGAATAGATAAGCAAGTTGACGGGGGAGTAGTAGACACCCACTTTATTGCGGTAGTAGTTCCTATAAGTGCACCACCTTATCAACCTGAACCCATTAGCATTAGTGCAGCCACCGATTCAGCAGAATATGAAATTGGAGACACTGTAACAATTACAATATCTGTTGATCCTGCAGGGCTAGAGCGACCGGTAGGCATCCAGATCTTCAATCCTGATCAAAACGCGTTTAGATTTGATCAGGTTCGACTAGATAAATCTGGTAGCTATACTTATGATTTCAAACTTTTAGGAAATCTAGCAAAAAGTGGAGCATACCGGATCGAAATAACATACTTTGATGCCAAACAGATTCTTTTTATCGATGCTAGTGAACCTACCATTATTGCAACAAACAGGTTGTCAATCTCTGATGCAGATATAGTGGATACTCTAGGTTCTACAGTATCTAGCATATCGGTTGATCAACAAGTTCGAGTAAAGGGAGGCATTAATAATAATCAAGATACTGGCCAGGCCTATTCGTACATTGTCCAGATAAAAGACTCTAAAGATATAGTGGTATCCCTATCCTGGATTTCAGGGTTTATCAATGCGAAGCAGTCGATTTCCACAGAGCAGTCATGGCTACCATACTCCCCAGGGTCATACAGATTGCAGATATTTATTTGGCAGAGTATTGACAACCCAGTACCACTGTCATCAGATGTTCCAGAGCTTACGATAAAAGTATCTTAACTGTCTTAGGCACCCTCAATGCATTATAGAATAGCTCAATGATAATTGCAGACGAGCGGTCTAAGACCTAATTGGAATACTCCTGCTAATCTTTCAAGATTTAAACCAAGACCAAATATACCTGAAGGAAAGTGGTTTTTGAGGATTTGATTGTAGTCAAAGGGTAAGCCCAGTCATTTCTGGTGCAGTCCATGTAGTACAGAATGGGTGATTATGCGTAACAAGAGGTAACATTCTGTGTTCTAGATCCATAAAATTAATTTGTTATGCCAAAGCTATGAGTTAGGGCCATGAATAAATTAACAATTTCAGGAATAGCAGTAGTAGCAGCATTAGCTTTGGGGGTGATGACCACATTCCCGTCACCTGTAGAGTCGGTGGTTGCAACAAACATACCAATCGAGACTGATCAAGGAGTAGGTGGCTGCATCAAAGGGTGTCAGGATACATTGCGGGCTCAGCTCGAGGACTGCCGGACATTACCATCAGCCGAAAGAGAGGCGTGCATACAAGCAGCGGTCGCTGCTTACAGGGCTTGCGTTGAACTCTGCAGGATAGTCGGATAAGGTGCGTCACTTAGAAACCACCAATTATTTCTTTATGTTATCAGCTAGACAGTGTTGATGCTTGATTAAGCAGAGTTCAAACTAGAACTTGTATAAATAAAAAAGAAGGGAGTTTACTGCGGAGCAGACGCTCATCAGGCGTTGCATAGTCCTATTGTATCGCCATGTGCCAAATGACCGGGGAGGGCCCCATTGCGAACCACTAACGTTCTTTCACCTTGTGTCCCTGGTTTGTGACATACAATTGTTGTATCGTGTGCCATAGCTGGAGTCACAAGAGCAGCCATACCTAAGGCTATTGTGAATACAGCAATTACAGCAAATACTAATTTTTTGTTCATGGCCTTGAATATTAATTCAGAACATAGTTAATAAGTTCAGGTGATTCAGAAATATGTATTTCAAACCTGTACCAGGATTCGAACACATCACACCTTCCTTATTGCCTCATCATTAACAGTTCCATTCCTAATTTAGGTAGCAAACGAGATATTTGATTAGATAAGATAACTACTCCTGATTTATCTTTTGGATTCATTCCAACAAAACTAGTAAACCCCAGAGTTCCCCCAGCATGATGTAAAATCTCTTTATTTTCAAGTCTAGTTATCCACCATCCCAATGCCATTTCATCCAATTTCACATTTGCCCAAGATGTCAGTACAAGACGCATCAAATAAGAGATGTTGATGTTTGTTCTTGTTGATTGACAATACTTTAACTCTGGAT
>JBHICH010000069.1:0-4118 GCA_046759465.1 Nitrososphaerales archaeon | reverse complement strand
ACTGCTACTGCGACGAGTATTACAGTTGCAACGACTGGCGAAATTCCTTTCTTTGGTCTATTACAACATTTAGATCTATCTAGGGTCATATTAAACGGAACTTTATATTTAGATTAAAGGATATGAGTAAACGGAACTTTATCACTTGATCAAAGAATGTAAGATTACAAACATTCTATCTCAATTGCTTTGAGAAGTTCCATCGATTATATGAAAAAATAATTATGAGAGCCTTCGCTTTCTCACATTTTAAAAGCATGAGGTATATGGCTAAGAATAAGGCTTCTCACTAAAATCTTCTATCTCTTTATAGCAACAAATTGTTTTAATCATCAATTAGCGGTTAAGTGGGTGCAGCCAATCTAATAATATTTCGAATAGTTTTTTCTAGCATGTGTTCTAATCTTTCACCAAAAAAGGCGATCAAAAATAAGTATTCTCTAGTTTATGTAACCGGATCTTACACGCTCCTAGATTTGTAATCTATCGACATAAGGAATTGCAATGAAGATAAAGACAATCAGCGCAATAGCATTGGCGACTATACTGGTAATCTCTGCATTCTCTGCTACAGCATATGCAAATCCTAAAGGTGTTCCAAAGGATGCAAAATTCATAGGCAAGGTCAACGTAATTATACATCCAAATGATTGGGTTGGCGATGATGAAGTATGTCCCAACCACGGTCACAGAATCTTCTTCAAGGACCCAGGAGCCGGAGTAATAGGCAAAGTCAACTGGAAATGGGATCCAGCTGTAAGTAGCTTGAAAGTAACGGATTGTGATGGCACCACTGATAAGCTTGGAGAGGTCCATGTTCCGGATAAAGGAAAGTCTGCGGTATACGTGAGGCTTCTTGGTCCTGTACCCAGCGAAGTGAAGCTTAAGTGTGAGGAGATTAATGACGTCAACGACAATGAAGATCTATGTAAGATAACCGACATTAATATCACCAAAGGCAATAGCTTTGTGAGGATAGCACAGAACCTCTTTGCGGATGGATTGGAAGGCGTCACCTTTACACTGGAAAAGGTAGATGGAAAGCCTATTAAGATCCTGGAACTCCGTGGATACCTAGAAGCTTAGTGCATACACACAACATTCTCTTTTTTTACGATGGTCATTCTCTTACCTTATGTGATAAAGAGTTAACCGAGTACGTCGATCTCCCGGTCATATGCGATGATGATTTAGATAATTAATATATGACTTTTTTTCTTATACTATCTTCTATTTTTCTTGGTGGTTTTCTGCCGAGGGTTCTGGTGTGAATGGATCCTTCAGCAGAGGTTCCAAGCGCTTCTTTGCTTCCTCAATGTTCATCTCCGCGGTCTCTACAAATTTCTGTCCTTCTATATTGCTAAATCGTTCCTCTACTTCGCTCCAAGAAATGAAAAATAAGGATACGATTACTGCACCTATTATGAATCCTACAATAATGCCATTGCGCTTTCCATGTCTTGCACCATATGCGCTTTCTATGTCTTGCCCAATATCGCTTTCTACTTCTTGCCCAATATCGCTTTCTACTTCTTGCCCACTATCGCTTTCTACTTCTAACTCCCTGTCTAACCCCATAATCATTCCTGCATTTTGTAATCCTTATGTATTGCTACCGTAAATCTCATAACAGCTACCTACATTTTATGTCGACGAGAGTGAACTCAGGATTTTATTTTAAACTAATCTAATTCTCATTCTCTCCGCATGCTGCGGAGTCGGATTTGTTTCATGAGATGATTCCGCACATGAGATTCAATCGGTCATGAGAGAAAAAGTGAAACAACTGTTTCAACTGTTTCGCAGGATTCCTAAAGTAAACTATAGTCACATACTTATGCTGGCCAAATATGGTGCATAGCGTAATAAATCGAGATGATGGGAGCAGATGACGATAAGTTACAAGCAAAGTCTAACATCATTGTCACTGGAGTTGGAGAAGAAGCTGAGTCGTGCATGCTTTATTCGCGCACATCAAACTTGCACTGGACATAGAAAATATCGTGACACAAACAGATGGACCAAAGCAGTATGCGAATGTCTGTGTCACTAATCGTGTTAATACTATCTAAAACTTTCCAATCGTACGTCATCTACGAGAGATCGATATGTGACCCAAATTATCACTTATATGTATGACAGTATTGAACTCCTTCGAAGCCTCAGAAATCCTTGCAATTATGTCTTTGTTATTTTCTCTATGAGGTATGCCATCATTATCTATTCTGACAGGATATATTGTTACGTCAATTCTATCTGCATGAAAGTCAATCCTTGGCACGATTGTCGTATGTGCAAGTGATGGCATTTGGTAATCTGGCCTAAAGATAAAGTTACCAAGACTGAAGAAGGCTATCTTTCCATCCTTAGCCATAATTGCTTGCGGCATATGCGGTGAATGACCTATCACTATGTCTACGCCTGATTCAAAGAGTCTGGTGACCAATTGAACCTGTCCAGGTAAGACTTCATCTGACCAAATGCCTTCATGCATAGATGCTACTATAAGATCAACGCCTTGCGATCTTAACTTTCCAATATCATGCTGACAACTGTCCAGAGATGCTGCGCCTGCCTTATGTGCTGCGGCAGAAAACCTATCCGCTATTACAAAGTTGTAAGATAGAAGTGCAATGTGCCAATCTTTGAATTTGATTAGTAAAGGCTCACAAGCTTCATCTAAAGCTTGACCGGCACCTACTGAAAGTATATCATATTCAGTCAGTATTCTTTTGGTTCGCTCGATACCCTCTGAACCACAATCAAGAACATGGTTATTAGCCATGTTCGCTATCGTTATAGGCGCCAACTTCAAGTATTCAACAAAAGCAGAATTTGCTGTAAGAAGGGATTGACGAGGGAATTTTTCACACACTATAGCATCTTCATCAGATTCAAATAGAGCCCCTTCTAAATTAAAGATGAATATATCTGTGTCACTAATCATGTTAGCTAAATGAGAAAGATTTTCGCTGTCTATCTTGTATCCTATGGAATCACCTACAGCTATTACTGTAATTCCGGTTTTTGAAAGTTGAAAGACATCGTTATTCAGGGGATAGGATAACAGAAGAAGAGTTCCCACAGCAACTGTTACTACGGATATTGCGATGACGAAGATGAATTTATACCTACTTACCATTTGTAGCTTCCTCCATTCTTAGGTGATTGCTATAGGGGTACTGAAAGGCTTGTAAGACAATGGTATAGGGTCTACAAGACTCTCCCACACAAAGATATTAACAGTATAATTGCCCGGATTATCTGGTATCCACGAAAGACCCATTTCGAATGTCTCATGTCCAACGATTTCGCCATCTATCCAAGAAATCATTATTGTTATACCGTCAGAATCTTTGATTTGCATTATATAAGAAAACTTCTGATCAGCAATGACATTATTCCTTAAAGTAGACTGGAGTACTACTTTCTGACCAACAGCTACATTGCTGATACTATTACCTAATTCATCTACTATCTGCATATTTGGTAAGGAGATCTTCTCCGAGGTAGACGGGAAGATAAGTTGAAACTTCTGTATACGATTATTAGTATTGTCTGCAACGTAAATGTATCCTGAAGAGTCTACAGCGATACCGGTTGGGGAATCGAACTGGCCAGCATCACTACCTTCAGTGCCCCACTTTGTAATGAATCTACCATCACTGTCAAACTTTTGGACGCGATGGTTATAACGATCAGCAACGTAAATGTATCCTGAAGAGTCTACAGCGATACCGGTTGGGGAATCGAACTGGCCAGCATCACTACCTTCAGTGCCCCACTTTGTAATGAATCTACCATCACTGTCAAACTTTTGGACGCGATGGTTATAACGATCAGCAACGTAAATGTATCCTGAAGAGTCTACAGCGATACCGGTTGGGGAATCGAACTGGCCAGCATCACTACCTTCAGTGCCCCACTTTGTAATGAATCTACCATCACTGTCAAACTTTTGGACGCGATCGTTGCCAAGATCCACGACGTAAACATATCCTGAAGAGTCTGCAGCGATACCCCATGGTCGAATGAACTGGCCAGCATCACTACCTTCAGTGCCCCACTTTGTAATGAATCTACCATCACTGTCAAACTTTTGGACGCGATCGTTGCCA
>JBHICH010000068.1:0-4328 GCA_046759465.1 Nitrososphaerales archaeon | reverse complement strand
TGAACACGCACATTATTTTTTATCAAATTCAAGGCAATACATATTAACAAACATGCACGAAAGATATGAAGAACCTTCATACTTCTCTAGGGATATGATAAAAAAATTCTTGTTAAAAAATGTCAGCCCTTTGCTAATTCATATAATCTTAAAATGCGTTGACATAAATTGTAAAAAGCCAGAAGAAGAGAAATTAGGAGGCCAAAGGGGGCAGTTGTGAAATGGTGGTTAATGATATAAAAGAACCGCTAACCAGCATAATTATTCCAACAAAAGATAATATCGAGATGTTAAAACGATGTGTAGATAGCATTGAAAATAAATCACAATATAAGAATTATGAAATTATCATAGTCGATAATAGTAATAAGGCAAGTCCGTACTTATCAAGCTTAAAACACAAGATCATTGCGTACAATGAACCGTTTAACTTCTCTCGGCTAAACAATGTTGCAGTGACCAATGCAAGAGGTCAATACATAATTTTTCTTAACGACGATACCTTGGTAATATCCTCGGACTGGATAGAACGTATGTTGGAACACTCACAAAAACCTGAGGTTGGTGCAGTTGGTGCTAAATTACTATACCCTAACGATAGAATACAGCACGCTGGTGTCCTTATAGGGGTTGGTGGAATGACTTCTCTTGCGTTTGAAGGCTTTCCCCGCGATCATCCTGGTCATCACGGAGTTCAATCAATTCGTAACTGTTCTGCGGTTACTGCTGCTTGTATGATGACTAGGAAAAAACTATTTCAAGAAGCTGGAGGATTTGATGAACGCCTAGCATATTCGTTCAACGATGTAGATTTCTGTTTAAGACTACGGAAGAAGGGATACTCGATAATCTACACCCCGCATTCAGAACTATATCATTACACAACTTATACAAGACCCTATACAGTTCCTGTAGAGGAGATTAAATATTTCATCGAGCGTTGGCACGATTTGATAATAGAGGGAGACCCATACTACGATCGCGGCCTGTCTAGGCTAAAACCGTATATTCCGAAGACCAAGGAAGAGCGATTTGTACTGACCGATCTAGGTCTATTCGAGGAATCAGAACTAGGTACACTGCCTATGCTGAACCGTTATGTCAGGGCTGCTAACAAAATATCTAAGCAACATGGGTTCAGGAGATTAACCATCGAATTCCTTAGATTCCTCAGGATCAGGTTTCTTAGCCGGAAATGAGAATTCGAATAGGAGAATGTAGATTGAGACATCTTAATTAGAATGCTTGCAATAAAGTCAGAAGATGGCACGCAAGAGAAGAAAGGAAGAAGAAAGGAAGAAGAGGAGAGAAGAGAAGAAGAGGGATGAGCTAAGGATCGAGGAAGAAGGGAAGAGAAAGAACGCATTTTTTCACTTTACTCAAAATTATATTCAATACTTTATTCTGGTAGGAATAATTGTTGGAGCAATTACTTTGAGATGGGTAACTGCAGACTTTCACGTCCTTCTGGACGCTGATCCCTGGTGGTTTTACAGGCATGCCGAGGAAATTTATAACAACAACTTCGAACCCCCTAGATGGGATCTCTTAAGCTACTATCCACCTGGCAGACCGGTTGATTATTACCTCGGTTGGTCTTACACTTTGGCGATATTTTATTCAGTCACACATCCTTTCTTTCCAGATTTAACTCTGATGAAGTTTTCAGGATTGTTTGTACCTATTTTTGCATCACTGTCTGCTATACCAGCATACTTTGTTGGAACGCTGATCACAAATCGATGGGGTGGTTTGCTAACAGCGTTCCTTGCAGTCATATCTCCGGTCTTCATGGCAGTTTCGATGGCTGGTTACCCCGATAGCGATTCAGTAGTTATATTCTATACCTTTCTAGCTGTTTTAACAACTATTTACGCTATCAAGAAAGCTGAAGGGTTAAGACTTCAAAATTTCCACAGTTCCTACAATGAACTCATAAGATATCTCCCCCATCTTCTTCCATCAATAATCGCTTTCTGGCTCTTTGCTGTTAGCTGGAACTTTAGTTGGTATATATACTACATCTTTCTATTCTTCATACCTTTATTAATTCTGTTCAGGTTTTTAGAGGCAAAGATATTTCGCCGACAACATGGTTATCTGGGTTTAGTTTATGAAAAGATAAGGGAAAGCAGAAGCGTTGCGATACCCATCGTTTTGATAGGTTTCTTTAGCCAGCTAATTTCATCACTTACATATGTTTGGCCCTATAATACAATACCTTTGCATCAACAGCTTGTAGCAGGCCTAATCTTCTTAGGAGCAGGAATATTGGAGATCACAATTTTGACAGTTGTGTTCATATCCATAGGAGCTATTCTGGGTGCTTCCATTGGGAAATTGAAGGGCTTGTTCATTGGTGCTGCAATTAGTGCTATCATTCCAGTCCTTCTACTCTCAGGAATATCAGGGGAGCGCCTGATAGTAAACCAGGCAATTGCTGAACTGCTGCCATTCAACCTATTCTCCTCAGAGGGATCTGAAGTAATCTTCCAAAAAATTGGTAGCATCCCAGCTTTCTTAGGCATTGTAGGCTTGATCGGTGTGATGATCTTCAAACTAGTTACAAAAAGAGAGATTAGGACAGCAGAGTACTTTGCTCTAGCCTGGATAATAATTTCGATGGCCTTGGTCAATGCGGGAGCAAGGTTTTCGCTCCTAGCCACAATCGCACTAGCAACAGGTGCAGGATTCATGCTCGGGAATCTAGTTGAATTCTTTAAAGGTAGGAGAAAAGCCGTGTCAGCTTTCATATTATATGGGTTGATCATTATAGGAGTTATCTTCCATGCAAATGGTAGCTTCAACTTCGCAAATAGAGTTGCTGAGAGTGCTCAAATATCGCAAGAGTGGGTGGACGCGCTAACATGGCTCAAGAAAAATGCCGATAAAGATGCTCTAGTAGTCACATGGTGGGATGCTGGCCATTTTATAGCAGCGTTCACTGGCTTGCGGGTTCATTCAGACGGTGCCCATTGCCCCCCTGGAACTTGCTTTCCATACGACCATGATATAAGGATAGTCGAGATGGGTAGGATATTTACCACAACTGATGAAAATGAATCCATAGGTTTGCTCCAAAAGTATGTATCGCTATCTAGCGAACAGTGCCAGAAACTTCGAAATAATTTTGGCAATATAGTTCCAGCTGATGCATGCGGTAACACTTCAGAAATTCTTGTGGTTGCAAGCATAGATTTGATAGGCAAGTATGGCTGGATAAGTTATTTCGGTTCATTTGATTACGAATCAGGATCTGGGGAGCATCGAAGTAACCTAGTATTACCATTATCCGGAAAGGACAGGAGCGGAAACTTGGTTTACGGTAGCGGTGAAGTGACAATCAGTAAGCAGGACGGAGAGCCAGTTCCGTTCCTTGAACTTCCCTATAGAGGAATCAGTAATCGTGTTATTAGTCAGATGGTTTACTTCGACGAAGGTGAGGAGGTAAAACTCGATCATTCCAGAGACGTTGAAAACACGATAGAAGGTTTACTTTGGGTTGCCCCAAATGAAGGAACCGTAATCTTTATGGAACCCGAAATTGCAGACAGCATCTTTACAAAATTATTCTTCTTTGAAGGAAGAGATCTGCAGCATTTTGAACAGGTCTTTGGAAACTCAGATGTCAAAATATTTAAAGTCAATCTAGAATAGGTCGATTAATTCATCAAATACAACAGAATCGCACGGATTTTGCAATCATAAAAACTTATGTCTACGTTAAATGTAGTATAGCAAAGCCATGGTAGACATTACACCATATGCACAATGGGTTGCTATAATTGAAGGGATAGCCACTGTAGCGGTCGTATTCTTTCTTTGGAAGGCTATTAAGCAGATGGATGAAAGCGTCAAAGTTAGTAGGTTTCAGCTACAGCATAGATTTAGGCCATGGATAGGACCATCAAGTGATATACAGTTTATGCGCACAGATGGGGGGAAGGAGCAATTTGCTATAAGGTTAAGGAATTATGGTGAACTAGCAGCTGCAAATGTCAAGGCAACCTTCACCATGAAGAATGAAAAGCCTACTAGGGATATATTGAAAAGTTCAGACGGTCTAGATACTTTCAATCTTGGACCACTGCTCCCAAACATGGAGAAGAGCTACTGGTTCTTCGTAGATTCTGATCTAATGAAGAAGGCCAAGGAGAATAGTACTCAGATCTACGTTGCTATGTACTTCGGATACGAGTTTCCAGAAGGGAAAAGTGGGTATGGTATGATCAGTCACCTTGATGCAAATACAAATAGTTTTGTGCATACCGAGATGTGGGCAGACTAGACCTTATCTGATGTTGCGAAAACTGTAACTGCAATATGGA
>JBHICH010000067.1:0-4550 GCA_046759465.1 Nitrososphaerales archaeon | reverse complement strand
TCTGCAACGATCTGATAAAACCTCGGTCCAACCTCTCTTACTACCCTAGTTCCGAGCAATTCATATTTGGTCTTCATCAATTCAGTTAACTCTTCAACACAGACCTTGTGGGCACCTTTCTTTGTATCTGAATGAATATGCGTGAAGTAATGTATCACACCCTTACTTTTCAGAGCCATCACTGCACACTCCAAATACTCCTTTGCCTTCTCGGGCAACGGCATCAATACTCTATCTGCTTTACCATTCAACTCTTGCGTGATTATTTTTTTGGCATCACCAAGCATGGGTATAATACGTTCAGTAACTTTGTTGAGTTTTATGTTTTCAATACAAAGCGAATATGCATCAGGATTTACATCTATGCTGTATATCTTGCACTGGCGTTTTTTCACAATTATGATTGAAAATGTGCATATGCCAGCAAACATGTTCACTATAACTTCACCATCATTAACCACCCTAGCAATTCTTGCGCGTTCCGTAGAAAGTCTTGGAGAAAAGTAAACTTTCGCAACATCAACCTTGAACCTGCAGTTGTGTTCCTTATGGATTGTTAGAGTCCTGTTCTCTCCAGCAACGTACTCTACATTTCTTACCCTGAAATCGCCATGAACTGGCGATGATTGCATAAACACAGATTTTACGGGTTTGACCCAACTTATAATGGCATGAGCAATCAATTCTTTTTTTGCATTTATCGAATCGGGTATCTTGATTATCGCAATGTCCCCTATGATGTCAAAGGAAGAGTAAACGGCGTTTATCTCAGCATCGGAAAGAACTCCCTTCAACGCTTGCTTAAGCATTTTTGCCATAGTAACTAATGGAAGAAAAGCAGTAAAAAATACATTGTTTTAGACGATCTAACAATTCTCCTTACTTTACAAAATAATAATTACCCGATTCCTTTTGGTTCCTGTCTAGCCTACTTGCTATCTTGTTCACTCTTGGCCTATTACTATCTGGATCTCTTCTGTAAGTTAATTCAAGATCCTGCAAAAAGAGGTTCATTCCCTGCTCTTTGGGTAGTGTTTCTGTAGCATAGCCCTCAATACTTGGCTTCCCGGTAAATATTACCAGCGTATCGGCAACAAGGTCGATCAACTGCAGATCATGATCAATTATAACCGCAGATTTACTCTGCGCCCTGACAAACCTTTGTATGAACTTTGCAAGCGCGATCCTATCCTCAACATCTAAAAAAGCAGATGGTTCATCAAGTGCATAGATGTCTGCATCCCTTAGCAAACAGGCAGCAACAGCAACCTTTTGCAGCTCGCCCCCGCTCAGAGTATTTACCATCTTATCATACAACTTCTTTATGCCAATTGTAAGCACAATCTGCTCTTCCATGCCAGTATTTTCAATGGGTCTTTCATATGCTGCATTGAGCAGCAATCTAACATCGCCCTCATAATCCTGGCTAAGATACTGCGGTTTGTATGATATTTTCGCTTTAACATCTATCTTGCCATCATCAGGCTTTTCTACGCCGGCAAGCATCTTCATCATTGTTGTTTTACCTAACGCATTTGCACCGGCAATCCCTAAAACCTCACCTTTTCTGATCCTTCCAGACCTTATCTTAACGGCAAATGATTCATACTTCTTCTCAAGATCCGAATATTCAGCTAGATTTTCATTTTGAATGAATTCTTCTGTGCTTGTAGTAGATTCAAATTTGAACGCTTTATCACGGAACCTTACATTCTCATTTGGAAGGTAGCCATCCAGGAAAACGTTTATCCCTACTTTTGTTCCCAACACGCCCGCAACAATTCCATATGCACCCGGGTCGCCGTAAAGCACGTATATGTAATCACTAAGGTGGTCAAGCAAGGCAACATCATGTTCAACGACCATTACACTTTTTCCAATGCTGGCTAGACCGTGAATAACCCTAGCGACTGCTAGCCTTTGGTAAACATCGTTGTAGGATGACGGCTCATCGAAGAAGTAAAAGTCAGCCTCCTTACTGGCCGTTATCGCAACGGCAAGCCTCTGCAACTCTCCACCACTTAACTCACCAACGTTTCTTTCTAAAGAATCCTTCAGGCCCAGCTGCGCAATAAGTTCGCTAGTAACATTCCTTTCGTCGTACCCGTCAATGAGCTCCTTGGCAGTGCCGTTGAATAACTTTGGTATCATGTACACCTTCTGTGGCTTTATAGAAGCCTTGATATTATTGCTAGCTACACTCTCAAAATGCGCTTTCAGTTCCTTCCCATGAAAGAACTTCAGAATTTCATTCCATTCAAGTTCTTGCTCATATGTGCCCAAATTTGGTTTCAACGAACCAGACAAAATGTTAATAATAGTTGTTTTGCCCATACCGTTTCTACCCAACAGTCCGACAACCGCCTCCTTTTTCGGCGTTGGCAACTTGTATAACCTGAATGAATTAATGCCATACTGGTGTACCTTCTGCGCGCCCAGTTCATGGGCTAGATTTACTATTGTTATAGCATCGAAGGGACACACTTTAACGCATATACCACATCCGTTGCAAACGTTTTCATCTATTACAGCTACCGCTTTGGTTCTATCCTCTTCACTTAAAACTATGCACTTTCCTCCAGACTTGTTAACTGGGCAGAACACTATACACTCCAGATTACATTTTTTTGGCTTGCATAGCTCTTTGTCTATTACAGCGACCCTATGACTCACTATAACATTTAAAGCGTTGATATTTATCATATATCTCTATCTAAGATTTGTAACTTTGTGCTAAAATTTTATAGCAAGATTAATTTAACCCGACCCGTAAGTTTACTAAGCCGGCCATAGCGGCAGGGTCCGACCTGGTCTCATTCCGAACCCAGAAGTCAAACCTGTCGTCGCTGGCGTGTTACTGAGTTGCGTGAGCACTCGGGAAGCGTTAGTGCCGGCGCCTATTACAAAACTTATCAAGTGATTTTTGTTTTTAGTATAGATCTTGAATATCTTATAATTATCGTCAAAGCAGCCAATAGATAAATAAATATACTTCTTTATTGCCTCACTTTTTAGCATGAACAAACTAACGTTCGGTATAATAGTGACGACAATACCACTGGGTGCTGGCATCGCGTGGGGTATGGGCATCTTTGGGGCGAGTGGCGGTATACTTTCACCTGACATTAGACCTGATCATCAGACACCGGCTTTAACCACAATGAAATTAACGATAGAGAATGTGGATGGAGTGGATAGACTCGTAACTTCTGCAGGTAAGGTGAATCCTACCTTAACATCATCACCTTTCTATATACTCAGATTGGAAATAACAAACAATGGCAATGGTACGCATGACATAATGGTTCTAGAGACAGGTGTATCTACAGGTTCGATCGATCCAGGCATGACTAGGTCAGTTGATATAACTTATGATTCGGTAGGCGACCTATCCTACCAGAGCGGTAATGATCCTGATGCAATTAGCGGCAAGATATTGATACGCAGTACGACTTAGCCTACATCACCTTTATTTTTGCAGCAATTCCTAGCACGAAGCATCCTGACCTTCTAGTTTGACCTTCTTGCCATTTTTGAGCAGTCCGGATAATCTCTTAAAGAATCTAGTGGGAGTTGCGCAACTCGTATCATTAGCATTGCATGCCATTCCTAATTGTAAATTGCTATCCGGTGTTATGTCCTCAATGGCCTTTTGAATGATATTCACCCGAGGAGTTATTCCAAAAAATCCCTTCACTACTTCTTTCACAAGCGGGAAGAGTCCTGATCTGCCTCCGAATGCACCTCTACGGTTTATCAACCAAAACATGCTATTAGGATCAAAATCTTTAGGGAAGGCTTTGCGCTTTATTCGCATTCCTTCTTTTGTATAATGACCTACAAGATAGATTCTTCCCTTTGAAACTGTGTGCGAAAA
Source organism: Nitrososphaerales archaeon (assembly GCA_046759465.1). Lineage (GTDB taxonomy): Archaea > Thermoproteota > Nitrososphaeria > Nitrososphaerales > UBA213 > JBHICH01. Next base: position 673 of record JBHICH010000067.1, on the reverse strand, counting down.
GTTTGCTAGCTTGGTGCATGAATAGCAGAAATTATCATAGATCATTATTGGCTTTGAATACAGCAATTCGTCTATGTTAGCCACAATTAATATTCACAAAGTTGAAATTTAAACCTTCAGATAAAGGAGAAGGACATCATATGAGATCCATTCGCATATTAGGAAGTTCTGTATTTTTCAATAGATTTCATAACGAAGTCATTTTGAAATTTCATGAGGAATTTGACAATACCTTTTTATTTTGCCTTTTGCAACGTTCTCATTGTCAGTGATATAAGTGGTCTTTAAGTCTAAGGATAGGTTAAAGGAGATACTCCAAGGAATAGCTGGCAGAAGGGTTCTTGTAGTAGGAGATCTGATGGTTGATCACTACGTTGAAACTGCCGCAAAAAAGCTATCACGTGAAGCACCTATCCCTGTCAGTGATGTTGTGGCTGAAAACTCCTTTGCTGGCGGTGCAGCGAATTTGGCGAGTAATATAGTTTCAATGGGGGGAAAGGCCACTCTTGTCGGTACTGTCGGTAGTGATTATGAGGGAGAGCTATTAGGAGATATTCTTAAAAAACAAGGTGTTGATACTGTGGGCATAATCTATTCTTCAAGACCGACGAGCCTCAAGACACGATACTTCCTTGATAATCGCCAGCATTTCAGAATAGATAGGGAAACCAGA
>JBHICH010000066.1:0-4729 GCA_046759465.1 Nitrososphaerales archaeon | reverse complement strand
TTCTTAGGATCCGGAAAATATTACACAACAAGCAGGGTATTTGACGAAATAAAACATATCAAAAGATCATTTTCTGTGCTCGAAGCATTGATAGATGCAGGGAATCTGGAGATAAGGAATCCTGAGGCTAGATGTATGGAAGCTGCTAAAAAGATAGCAAGGAGGAGTGGAGACCTAGCCAGGATGTCAGAGGCTGATCTTTCAATTATAGCATTAGCGTTTGAATTCAAAGATTGCAGCCCATTAATAGTAACTGATGATTATGCCGTGGCAAATGTCGCGGAACTTTTAAGCATAAAGGTTTCTTATGTCATGAGCAAGGGTATAAAAAAGGTTGGAATGTGGCTGTGGTACTGTAGTGCATGCGGCAAATTATATAGAGAAAATGAAAAACAATGCACCGTCTGCGGAAATAGGCTTGCATCTAAATTAAAAAGTTCACAAAAACATTAGTGCTCCATTGGATGTCTTCTCACTACCTAGTCAATTATCGCACTTCTTGCGTCTATTATCAATAAATAAAGATCGTACAATGATCTACCAACGATTTATACTCCGTAAGTATAGCAATCCGTCACTCATGAAGAATATTATATATTATTGGTATCAGAATCATATCCATCCAGGGCTGTCTGTGACTCCATTTTTTTATCAAATTGTATAGTATCCAGTACCTTTCGTAACTTTACTGCTCTAGCGTATCCCATTCCTTCAATCCGTGCAAGCTCTGCAGTAGACGCATTCAATGCCTTTATTGGTGTTTTAAACTTCTTCAACAACTTTACTGCTAGCCTATCACCGACACCGGGTAAGGACGCAAGTATTGATAACTGTTGAACATTTATTGGGCTACCCTTCTTTATCTTCCTAAGTAGCGGTCCTATCTTGTTATTCTTCAATGCTCTATTCGCTATTGTGAACAATACTCTTGCCGTTGCTTTCTTTGATGCTGTATGTATTATTGCCATCCTGAAATCAAGTGCAACTGATACCAACGCACCATAGAACACCATTGGGTTGTCAGTCAATTTTTCGACAAAGTCAGCAGGTCCCTCAACTATTAGAATCGGTTTAGTATATTGCGTTGTAAGCTCAGAACACTGCACAAATAACCTACGATCATAGATGGAATTCATCAAATCCCTTACTGACTTGCGTTCAACTGCACAATCAGGCGCGACTAGATAATCTCCTACATCTAGTTGCTTGAAGTCAACCAAAGCGTTTAACCGAGCAAGCTCGTCCGGTATTCCACTCTTCCTTTCTCGTTCATCAGCAACTATTCTTACCTTTTTCTTCTCCATAAGTTTCATCTTAACGCATTTATCTTGCCTAGCTTAGCTCTCAGTTCGTTCAGCAAAAGTCTTTCCAGGTTATTGGCATCGATCACCTTGCTTGATAATGATGCTGCTGTAGGATGTCCACCACCTGAATCGGAGAGCTTACTTGCAATATCTATTCCCAGATGCAGCTTCGATACCTTATAGAAATGCTGTGTTGCTCTCAAACTCGCCTTTGATTCTTTTTCGTCTCCTCCAATTGCGATCGCAAGATCAGCTCCAAGATCTATCAGAGCCTTTGCTACTGAGGAATGAAAGGACCCTATCCTTGAAAACGCTACTATGAAAATATCAGCCCTATAGAGTGAAATTCTGCTAGCTGCTTTTAGTCTAGCCATTCGTTCGGAGTGACCTCGTTCACGTGTAAGAATTTTCTTTGCAGATTCTAGAGATGCTCCCCTCTTGTGTAGCTCATATACGGCGGCTATGGTTTTACCATTTGCAAGGAACAAATGTTGTGAATCTGCCATTATTCCTAGCAGGAGTACCTGTGCCACACGCTTGCTTATATCGATCTTGTTGGTTCTGTAAAGATTAAAAACTATTTCGCTTGCAGAGGATGCTATAGTATCAATGAACATAATATCAGCAATCTTTTTGCCAGATTTACCTAACGGATGATGATCTATGAGAACCTTTATGGCTTTGCTTCTCATTACCGATTGCATTGACTCTGCTAACAAGAAAGGGTTGTTAGTATCAACTATGGCTATCAAATCTGCTTTTGCGAAGTCTACACCATTTTCTATGCACATAGGAAATTTTTCACTCACCTTTCTTGCTATAGTGTTTAGTCCTTCAGGAAACACGACATTAACTTTAGAATTCTTTGAAATTGTGCGTAGCAGCCTTGCTGTGCCATATGTGGCACAATAGGCATCAACATCCGCAAGTCTGTGTGTTACAACATAAATCTGTTTGATCCTCTTCTTATGCAAAATGGAAAGCAACTGGCTGCTAGTTCATATATGCAAATATAAATTTCATTACACTTATTCTGCTCTAGGCCTTGTGGAACCAGCTTCCGACCCTGCACCAGCACCTTTAGCACCACGAACCATCTCGTCTAATTTCGCCTGAACCTCCTTCAAGTTTTCCTTCAATCTTGATTCTTGCTTAGATAAAACCATTGAACGTGTATTGGCAAGTTCCTTCTTCTCTTCCAGGTCTTTAACAACATCATCCTTGTTTGCCTTGATCAAGACAGGGCCAGCTGTTTTGTAAACATCATCATCTGCATTCACCTTCTTCAATTCCTCAAGTGCTTTCTCGACTTCTACAAGTTCTATCTCTACCTGCTGTTTCTGCATTAGTAAACCCTGGAGATTTTGTTGCAGTTGGTTAAGCCTTACCACCTGCTCACGCAACCAAGGAGGCAGTTCTTGTTCGCTCATGCTCTGAACATATGCTTGACTTATCATATTTATAGCCTTACATCTAGGCAACTGATCCCTGTTTTTACTAGTCTTAGAAATGAGTTTAAACTTGCTCTCAGCTGTGAAAGGTCGTTTGAATTAATGTCTATAAATATTGTGTCGTCTACCAGTTTTATACCAGAAGTTGCACCTGTTCCCACTGAATAATTAATCTCGGGTTTAAGAGCAAAAAAAATAATCTGTGAATTTTTTGTTCTGATCTCTATCTTAGCATTAAACCTTCTCTGGGACACATTTTTAGATCACTAAGTAGGAGAATATATGCTATTTCGCTAGTGAATTAACGCAAGCAAAGCCCCAAATCATCAAATATCTTCTGCTTGAGTTTACAAGCTTTATCGGTTCATCAAATATGGGGCATATCATGCTATAAGCAGTATATAGCATATTTTAACGTAGATTGATGCATGTCATGTAACTTCTTATCATAGAGATCTTGATATACTGAGACGATAATTTATAAAATAATATTGATAGCATATTGTTTCAAAATGAAAACTCATGGCATATTTGTTCAGGTTTTAACGGTGGAGAATATTGTCATCAGACTATGAAAAGTGGATTCCTTTACAAAGCCGTATCAGAACTATCGGCTTTGCGAGTGGGCCCATAGGATTTGTTCTTGTTTTGTTATATCCAATAGATGGATTATCCTTTGAAGCCAAAATTGTTCTAGGAGCAGGTATCTGGATGGCAATATGGTGGGTAACTGAAACTATTCCATATTATGCAACCGCATTAATTCCAATAATATTATTTCCGTTACTGGGTGCTGTAAGCATCGACAAAGTTTGGCTAGGATATGCAGACAAACTTGTTTTCTTACTGCTTGGTGGTTTTTTGATTGCAAAGGCGATAGAAAAAGCCAACCTTCACAAACGCTTTGCACTAAATACCTTGAAGATTGTTGGCACAAAACCAAAAAACATTGTTCTTGGTTTTATTATTGTAACAGGAGCTCTTAGTGCTTGGATTACCAATACAGCTACGACTTTGCTGATACTTCCAATAGCAGTCGCTGTAGTGTCACAGATGCGTGACTCTCCAGGGAAAGAAAAGTTTGGAACGTGTTTATTGCTTAGTGTTGCATACGCAGCAAGCCTTGGGGGATTATCCACCTTAATTGGTACAGCGCCAAATGCTCTCTTTGCTTCTCTTGCAGATTCGCTTGCAGGAGCTGAAATAACTTTTTCTCAGTGGATGTTGGTTGGAGTTCCAGTTAGCATAGTTTCTCTTTTTGTGTTATGGCTTTATATGGTAAACTTCGCAAAATTAGATACCAAACCGATTTCTGAAAGCAAGGCTGTTGTTGTTACTGAGTTAAAAAAACTTGGGAAAATGGCAAGAAATGAAAAACTTGTTGCAGCTACCTTTGCAGCTACAGCCCTAGCATGGATTACAAGAGGTCTAATTTGGAAGGATTATGCTCCCCTTGTTGATGATTATACTATAGCGTTAATTGCAGCACTGGCATTGTTCTTGTTGCCGGGAGGTCTTAACAAAGGCCGCCTTCTCGATTTGAGAACAGCGTCAAAAATTCCTTGGGGTGTTTTGATACTGATAGGTGGCGGATTGGCTCTTGCAAGTGGTTTCACCCTTACAGGGTTGGATTTATGGATAGCAGGCCAACTCTCTTTTGTGGGTGGAATGGAATACCTTTTGATAGTTCTTGTTATTGTAACAATTACAATCTTCACGAGTGAATTGATGAGTAACACAGCAGTTGCCGCCCTGCTGATACCAATAATGGCGTCTCTTGCCATAACCACCGAGGTAGACCCATTATTGTTCATGGCACCCGTGGCATTTGCAACAAGCTATGGGTTTATCATGCCAGTTGGAACTCCACCCAACGCAATCGTGGTTGGAAGTGGGTATGTGTCTCCAAAGAAGATGGCAAAGTTTGGACTTCCGTTTGATCTCATCTGTATTCCCCTTGTGACGGTGATGATG
>JBHICH010000065.1:0-4800 GCA_046759465.1 Nitrososphaerales archaeon | reverse complement strand
TAAGGTCAGCGAGGGAACGAATTTCAAAAACCTCTAGCAATTTCTCGTTCTTGTAGGCTAGCGCCTCTATCTCGCTCTTGTTACGTGTATTCTGTCCCTCGGTTACGGAAAGGAAGAAGATAATTCCGCTCGTGAAAAGTATCGCAGCAACAAAGATACCACCGATTACACCAGAAACGCCCTTCTTTGCTCTTTTCATTTAATCACCATTATGCAAGTTGTGCATTCATTTAGATTTCTTCTTGCATAGGAGGTTTTTGATTTTCATAGTCGGCAAAGGTCGATGATCTCCACTTTCGCCCTATTGCAAAAGGCTTTAAGCTTTGCATACCATCTTGCCATGTCGTGCTTCCCTGACTAATTAGCTGCAACCCCAAAAAGGTTCCAGCAATTACCAACAGAGCTCGGAGGAACAGATTAGCATCCAATGACCAACCTCCTACAATTGGTGCTGCGATTGTAGGAATTGCCATGGCTGACCCAACTAGTAGTACATATCCAACAAGTCGTGACGAAGTTTCATTCATTACATTAATGTAAGATTCTCTATGGATTAAACCACTTGTATGTTCATCCTCTTACATACGTATAAGTGAAATAGCCGTAGCTGTAGGAAGGACTGTTCTTTTGCTCGCCCCCCCTCTATGAACATTCTTGCATAACGCGTGAAATAACATCTCCATCCACCTAACTGTTCATTGAGGTGTGTCATGAAACTAGGGGGAACACTCGTTTCGCAGTACTCCTTATCTTCCCATCTATCTAATATATCATGAAGAATATGATGCTGGCTGCGAGCACGTTGAAGATGCGGATCTTGGGCCTAGCTTTATTGATAGCGTTAGTTCCGTACACATCGGCCTTTGCTGAAAGTAGTTCTAATACGATAGACGCGGTAGGAACAGTTTCTTCGTTCAACGATTCTCCGGCCTCTGGACTTTGGGCAGCGGTGGCTGATTTTGAGAGCGGTACGGGAGATATCGTAGCAGTTTTCGAGAATGAACAGGGGGACATCTATGTAGTCACAGTCAGGGGCGATTCAGCATTTGAGGGCGAGGACTTGACGATATCAGGAGAGGGATACTTGGCAAAGAATGGCGAACTGCTGACGGAGGGTAGCGGTACAGCGATAATAAACGAAAGCGGCATGGAGATCAGGGTCAGTGAAGATGCAGTCTTCGGGCAGACAGTATCGTAAGTATATGTGTTTTAATTACGAGCATCGATTCTTGCAAAACGTTCGGTATCGTTCTACAAGAATACGTTAAATCAAATCAAGACTGCTCAAGTCTAGATAGCATCGCTTGGAAGATCGCACCTGTCGTTTCAGGCATCTGGGGGAGGTTAGTTTTGATAGCTTGCTTGAGGCATTCCTTTTCCTCTTTCGCATAAGCATTTACATCAAGATCTATTTTACTGCCAACCTTCTTCACAACTATCCTTAGATCCTCCGCTTTTTCCCCACCGAGCGTCTTTGCCCAACTTTCAACCTTTTGGGCCCATTGTTGTACGCCTTCTTCGCTCAAGCCATGCTCCATTTCCTTCAACTTGCGCTCAAGTTCATCCAGAAATCCATTGCCCTCAATGGCCATACGGCTGTTTGGAGGATCTTCTTAATAGAAGTATCGCTCAGTGAGCATCTAGCTATTGATCTATTTGCTTTGCATGAGGGATAACCCTAGGTCGAACTCTTGTGCAATGCAAATTTGAAGCGCCCTGACTTTTGCTTACGCGCTTCCTTACTATCTTCTTGCATCCACCAATCGCGATAATCCAAGCCTGTCGCTGATTTGCTATTTAGGTCTGCCAATCTTTTAACTTCCGTAGATTCGCTCACCTTTTTCTGAGGCTTGGGTTTTTGTGCTGGCGCTTCATTCAAAGCCTTTTCGGCACGCACTTCATTCACCATCTCCGCTGGTTTACTTGCACCGTTGCCATACTCCTTATTTAATGTCTCGAGAACATATACATAGGTGTTGTAATCCTCTGAAGCGCGACCAGTAGCATTCACAAAGTATCTGTAGTTGTCCCGTATATTTTCTAGACCGTTCAGTATCAGAGATAAACTCCCCTTCAACTCAGGAGTAGTTCCATCCCTTTCGATCAGACTGGAAACACTTTGGATAAGTTTATCGATCTTCTTGTCTACTGGATTTGTTGCTTCAGTCTTCAGGAACTCCTCCGAATGCACAACATTTTCTTTGAGTTTAGAGATGATCCTTTCCAGCACTTTTTGTTTGGCTGGCTCTTCCATACGAAGAAATAAAGAAGATCGAGCTTTAATGCTTGTGTATGTAATCTGCGTTTACATCCTGTCGAGAATAATACCAGTAATCGAGATTTTCCAGAAATATCAGCAATATATTTTGGAACAAGTATTGCATTCACGTAGAAAATTTGTTTGTAAGTAAGTTCCGTTTTGATATTGCACTCCTACCTTTTTGTTTCTGCTATTTGTGTCGTACGCCCTTCTCTCCATGTTCATGGTCATGCTTAGGATGACGCAAAACCCTTCCTAATGATCCTGTGCCTGTAATGTAGATTACCAATAGAAGGGAAATTTTTAGAGGAAATTACTAAATTCTTATCGGTAACCAAATCTGCAGACTAACAAATGCTTAGATAGCTAAATCCTAGATGATAAATTATGGCATTCATGCCGTTACTGAAGATAGATACGACCGTCACCGACCCTCTGGCAGAACTGGAGGCTATAGGTCTAATATCGACAGAAAAGGGGTCGAATAATATAGTACCAAGGCCTACAGCAAAGTTTTACAAGGAACTTGAAGAGTTGTCAAAAGTAGGTGAATTTAGACCGTGTGATCTTGTGAGTGCAGTACATAGGATCATAAGCAGATACGAACCTGTTGACGCCGAAATTTACAGCTTCTATATGCTTATTGCATTGGCCAACAGCTCGGAGTGGATACATTGGGCCGATAGATCTATCAATCCAGCAGCAATATTGGATGAAAGTGGTGTAACATCGCTGATCGAACTAATTTCTTGTGCAGAATCGAAATAATTCTTCATATATCATTACCGTTCCAGTATATTGTATATATAACTCCTCGTAGATCTACATAATGAGCACCAATAGGTTGCTCAGCCAGGTTGGAGGTGAGTCTGTATGCCATGGCCTTTCCTTCCAACTTGGTTATTCATTTACATCTAATGAAACTACCTTGGGGCCACATTACCACTCGCTATAATGCTCTCCTCTTGATCAAAGACTCTCCATTGGTAAGCTGAGCTTCTATTATCGACTATCAGTATCATTATCAGTGACTTGCCAGGCTTGATTTAGGGGTTTGGTGACTACGATATATTTATAACCATTCGTATGGAACGTTCTGGAACACCTGTCCCCTCGTGTGATTCGCCGTATTCCTAAAGTAAACTACCCTCGTATGGTATGCTGACCAAAAATGATGACAAGCCTAATAAATCGAAATGATGGGATCAAATGGCAAACCAAAGGTGCGTTGTACACGAAAAGGAGATGGGACGAGACGCTTTCAAGTGAAATGCTATTGACTGACAAACAGATCGCCCATTTAGACCAATTCTTGAGCAATTTCGGCCTCATTGAGCAGTTCGGTGACTATGACCTGCTTGTACGCACACGGTTTGGTATAAGCATACGAGATGGATACATGTTTGTTCTAGTTCCGTATGAAGATGGTTACAAGACAGAGCATGTGCAGTACACTATCAAGATTCTGGGGGAGAATTGATGACAATAAGCTACAAGCAAAGTCTTACCTCCTTGTCATTGGAGTGCGAGAGGAAGCTGAGTCGTTCGTGCTTTATTCGTGCACATAAGTATTGTTCTGGCTATAGAAAATATCATGACGCAGATGGATGGGTACGAGAAGTGTGCGAATGTCTCTGTCACTATCAATGATGTCGTGAAGACGAGCAAAGACGCATAACGGTTTGCTAAAAGGAGTTGTATACAAAAATATATTTTTCGACTATCCTAGAACTTCCATATTCAGCTGCTTACCATCATACATGATTTGGTGGCAGTGACTGCAGAATACGATTGTATTACTATTGCTATCCTTATCCCATACAATACCTCCATGATCCCCGCTTTTGCAGGCAAGGAGATCTATGGTGTTTATTTCGTTCGTTACTGTTTCTGTGTTCTTGAAACCAGTAGTTGGACTATCTCTTTCGGTTACATTTTCTTGTCTAGTCTTCAGCTTCTGCATCGCGAATCTATATTTCGCTATAAACTTAAAGGCATTAGTGTGTTATGCCAGTGACATACAGGTCTATAGAGCTTAAGCACTCTCTCGCTCTCCTCTAATATGGGATGCTACAATCATCTCCGTGCCTCAAGCATACTTGAGGCAAACAAGTATGCTGCGTCAGATATGAGATACCGAAAGAATTCTTCGAATACTACTAAGCACTTGTTGCTGCAGTAGCAGAAACGGTAAGGGTTGAAGCCTTGTCAATGACTAATGAATAAGATGCATAAATATTATAAAAAAAGAGGTGTGGAGGTTGTATTATGACTTCTACGGTAAGGTGCCTGGCGATACTGTTACGCTTCGTGTCAGGTCTACGCCGCTCTTCATCTTTACAGTCATTGTAATTTGCTGGCCTGCTACTGGTGCGGTCAAGGTAGGATCTGCTGTGGTTGTCAATGCAGCAATTGGTAAGCATGTTACAGCCTCGGCGTTAGCTTGGATTACCGGATCGTCATTAGTGCAAGCACCGGTGACAGCATCAATTAGGAATATAGTTCCTGTAATTGGGTCCGCAGTTGCCGCATCGAATGGT
>JBHICH010000064.1:0-5261 GCA_046759465.1 Nitrososphaerales archaeon | reverse complement strand
AATGTTTATAGATCTTACAGGATAGGTACGGGATGGCGACCGTTTACAAAGAACTCACATCCGCCTCCAATTTTACAAACTTTCGCTTGGGTTAAGAACTAGCACGTTTACAAATGTTATATTACTTACCTTGAACCATTTAATTAAGTTGCAACGGTTGGTCGATATGGTTATGCACACGCTCAATGCAGGCAGCCGGCAGACCCCTCCTATACTATCGCAATACTATACTATCGAAATCCACTCCCGCTTGTCTTACCTGGTTCTTGCATAGATAAAGTGTGAATGATGCGTCGTTCGATTTGGCCTCTATCTCTAGGGATCTATGCCAACATCTGGGTTCCATACATGGCTTTAGCTGTGGCTCACTCGAATAATTTTCATTTCAGGTAGCCCCACTGCACTCAGCATAAGGGTAATTCTGCTGTTATCGATAAGGCTAACTACCAATCCAATGTTACATACACATCTTTCCACATGAGATGTGAAAGTAAAGTCCTTTGGTGCCTAGTTTTTCGAAGAGTTTGGAGCTTTGTTTGAATTTCCTACATCAAGAATCCGCCTTTAGAACCTGTATCGTCACTGAAACCACCAGGCCCGCTTACCGTCGGTCTTATCTTTTGACTCAGGTGATCATTCACACTCTAATTAGATGCGTTTTGCTTATAAAGAACCAGCGCAAAATAGTAATACACAGGATGGGTCATATGGCAGCATTCTTGATCATAGTAGGAGGATTCGTAGTTTTCTTTCTGACTTTTGCAACATATATAACTCCTGTGATAATCTGTCCTCCAATACTGCAAAACCCGGAAACAGAACTAGGCGATCCAATTGTACAACTTTGCCAGTATGTTAGCAGATGAGTTCTAATGCTAGTTCCAAAGCCATAATTGAATCCACCAGTTCCGCCAGCTTTGCAGTAACAATTTTGTATGCCCAAATGGTTAGGTGCTTCATGCCTGATAGAGAATTACGCTTTTGCGATAACTGTATGATGAAGACAAAGCATGAAGTCATCTTTACTCCAGAAATTGCAACGTATAAGAGACGCAACTTATACAGATGCATAAAATGCAGCAAGAAGAGCTGGAAGAGAGGCCTTAGACCCAGTTCAGAAATTTCCTACTGAACCAAAGCTAAAAATACCATCTTTACTAAAAACTTCGTGTGAGTAAAAAAACAAACAGTCTGATCAAGGAGACCAGCCCCTACCTTTTGCAGCACTCAGAAAATCCAGTCGATTGGTACCCTTGGTGCCCAGAAGCATTCGAAAAAGCAAAGAAGGAGGATAAGCCGATCTTTCTTAGCATAGGCTACAGTGCTTGTCACTGGTGCCATGTCATGGCCCATGAATCTTTTGAAGACGAAGAGATTGCCAAGATAATGAATGAAAACTATGTCAGCATCAAGGTGGATAGGGAAGAAAGACCAGACCTAGACGACATTTATCAGAAGGTCTGCCAGATGTTAACCGGAACTGGGGGCTGGCCTCTAAGCGTATTTCTGACACCCGATCAAAAACCGTTCTTCGCTGGAACCTACTTTCCACCAGAGGCTCGTTACGGAATGTCTGGGTTTGCTTCAATATTGAGGCAGTTATTAGACACATACAAAAACAATCGTGCAGCTATAGAAAGAGAGACAAAGATCATATTGGATGGACTGGCTCAAAACATTGAACTAGCTATTAAGCCAACAAATCTGGATAGAACGATTTTGGATGAAGCAGCGATAAACCTTCTACAGAGCAGTGATCCAATCAACGGCGGTTTCAGCCCAGCACCAAAGTTTCCAAATGCATCAAATCTATCCTTCTTGTTAAGATATTACGATCTATCAAAGATCAGCAGGTTCAAGGACTTCGTGCTATTAACACTTGATAAAATGTCTGCTGGAGGAATCCATGATCATATAGCAGGCGGTTTCCACAGGTACTCTACAGATTCTAAATGGTTTCTACCACACTTCGAAAAGATGCTTTATGATAACGCATTGATACCGTTGGCATATGCAGAAGCATTCCAGATAACTGGTAACGAAAGGTACAGCGATGTGTTAAGGCGTACCTTAGATTATGTTTTACGAGAAATGACAAGTCCTGATGGCGGCTTCTACTCTTCACAAGATGCAGATTCGGAGGGCGAAGAAGGCAAATACTACACTTGGAAGAAGAGCGAGATCATGGATCTTTTAGGAAGTAAGGCTGGAGAAATCTTCTGTATGCATTATGGCATAACACAGGGAGGCAACTTTGAGGGCCGCAATATACTGCATGTTAGTCTGCCAGTAAAAGAACTGGCAAGTAAGTTATCAAAGTCTACAGATGAAATTGAGCGCTTGATATCGGAAGGAAGAGCCAAACTGCTTAAGGTAAGAGATGAGAGGATCAAACCTGGGAAGGATGAGAAGATATTAACCAGCTGGAATGGTTTAATGATTTCAGCCTTTGCCAAAGGCCACAGGATTAGTGGCAATAATGCTTACCTGGAGGCTGCGGATAAAGCAGTAAAGTTCATAGAAAGTAAGCTTGCGAACGGTGGTGAACTGAAAAGAACTTTCAAGGATGGAAAGGCAAAGCTGGATGGCTATCTGGATGATTACGCCTTCTACATTAACGCCTTACTAGACCTATTCGAAGTCGATTCTAAAGAGCACCTGCTATCAAATGCAACCAATCACACTGATTACATGGTAAATCACTTCTGGGATCAAAATAGCGGTGACTTTTTCTTTACATCTGACGATCATGAGCAGTTAATAGTAAGAACAAAGAGCCTATACGATCTATCAATTCCATCAGGTAGCTCCATAGCCGCATTGATTCTGATTCGTCTTTACCACTATACACAAAGTCAGGATTATATCAAGAAGGCTGAAAAGATTCTAAGCCGGCATGCCACAACGGCAGCAGAAAATCCATTTGCATTTGGTCAGCTTTTAAATGCTATCTTCTTGTATGTTAGAAAGCCCAAGGAAGTAACGTTAATAAAAGATGATTCAAACGATGCTGAAGAAGCTGTTAACTGGCTCAACAGACAGTTCTTGCCAGAAGGTGTATTCGCACTGATTAATGCAAAGGATGGATTAGCGCAATTGCATGACACCGCTTTCTTCGAAGGCAAGGAAATTGTAAAAGGAAAACCATTTACCGCATACGTGTGCAAGGATTTTAGATGCTCGCTACCATTGCACTCTATTGAAGACATCAAAAAGTGCCTCAACACTTAAACCCTTTTATCAATATGTACGCAATTATCTCAAGTGGGACTGCTAAGGAAACACAAATGCGATACTTGTAGTAAAGAGTTCGGTCATATAGAAGAGCTTATGCAGCACAAGCAAGTAATTCATGGAAAAGATAGTTTGTACGAATGCAGAACTTGCAAGATGACATTCACTAGTGGAGAAGAACTAAAAGCCCATGCCAAGCGCTATCATTCATACAAGAAAAAGTAGGTATAGGATATTACCTTCTACGCGAAATAGGTTTGGTATCCCCTTGGTCCAGTATGCTTTCACTAGAATCGTAAACAATCCAGTGAATGATACTTACTTGATCTGCATCAACCTTGAGCTTGAAATATGCCTTCCCTTTAGGACCTACTGGCTCACCGAAAGTTGTGGATCTAACTTCACTTGAAATGATCTCTGGCTCGCTCCAGTCCCTAGGACTCCTGAATGCCGTTATGACGTGATCTGGAACCTCGAAGGATATGCCGTAAACGCTTGCACCGCTATCGATCACATTCCTTACACGTATCAAGAAGAAATCTCTAATCTGCTTTGCTGCTACCCTCACTTCAGCACTGCCTGTATCTCTTCCCACTTCGAGCTCTTCAACAACGAAGATACTTTCCGTGCTTATACCTGAATAAGAAACGGTTACTTTGTAGGAACCTATTACCACAAGGTCACCCGACAGTTTAAAACTGTAACCGAAAGTACCATCATCTCTAGCCATCACATTGTCTGTTAGTAATTGTAATTCGTTCGGGTTCAGAACCTCTATTAAAACGGATTCATCTCCAGCCACTGGACTAACGATCCCTGTCAAATCAACATTATCTCCAAGCTTGTATGTTGCACTATCGGTCTTAACAGATATCTTTGTCTCCAAACTAGCTCCTTGTGGCAGCACCGTAACCTTACCAATCATCCATGGATGTAAGACGCACAAATATGGAAACCCTCCAACTTCGTCAAACGTGAACTTGTAGACTGTGCCCAATCTCATTATTCCAGAGTCAAATACTGTGCCCCATTGTGGAGAGGTTGCCGTTCCATCAGTAACAGTATGCGCCGCATCATCAAGGTTTGTCCAAACAACAGTCGTGCCAACCGGTATCGTAATTCTTGCTGGCACATAGAACTTACTATTTTCCACATCGGCAGCGCCTTCTGCAATCTGTACATCCGCAGTATTTGTTTGAGCATTTACACTGCTCCCCACTGCATAAGCAGGTGTTAAAATCACCGCTAGTATGAAAATAGCTCTGGAGATGCTCATCTGGGCTCTTATCGATATGCCTGCCTTTAAAATTGTTACTCTAATTTTTTTAGTACGAAGTCTATGATTGTATACCAATATTTCTAGCGATTTATTTCCAAAATAATGAACTATAGTAGAAGTAACTTAATCTTGGGTCTAATAAAAATGGGGTCGCTACTTCAGCCCATCCACTATTAATGTCAGGAAGCCGTTTTCAAGATTGTATCCTGCCTTCTTTGGTATAACAAATAGTTGCATATGTTCCTTTGGAAGGCTTGGAATTGTCAGCGTGTATGAGCCGGCCTTCTTCTTTTCTACCTCCACTTCTTGGTCATTCAGCACAACTCTAAGCGAATCCGGATCAACGAAGTTGTCCTTGTTGTCTATGAATGCCAGAAACACAAGCGCAGATTGGCCCTGTGTGTACAGGTTTTTGTCGGAGTTAACAGATGTATTTATTTCGTTTGCTTGTATAACTGCTGTATTTTTGCCAGACCTTGATGCAGAGAATTGATCGTTACCAGCAAAATCTGCATATATAACCACGGTTTCGCTCAGCATCTTCCCTGTCACATCTTGAGGTGCTTTCTCTGTTTCAGTCAATTGAGCTGTCCACGACAGCTCGAAATCACCATCTATACCAGTAACACCAGAGGCTATTACAACTTGTTCGGGCTTCGGTGTGAATTTGATTATGTTTATGTCAGCTTCAGGTATAGACTCTCCTTCCTCCGTAGTCAGCACACCGTTGAAAGTTACCTCGTCACCA
>JBHICH010000063.1:0-5495 GCA_046759465.1 Nitrososphaerales archaeon | reverse complement strand
TTCCATACTACCTTGCTGGCTACTCCCTGCACAACGAGCTTTATCGTCTGCTTTTCACCAGGGCCTATTGAACCATTCACCGACTTCAGGTCTATACCAACATGGTTCGGTACCTGGATCCATGAAGGAGAAGCTATCGATTCCACGCCTGCACCGATAGCAATGATACTAACCTTGTATATCTCCCCTTTACTAAGGAGATCGTTACTTAGCCTGAACTTGAGAAGATCGTGCTGCTGAACCGAAGTAGCCTTTACCTTGTCACTTGCCTTGTGAGTAATAATTGGTCTTACCGTTGAGGACTCTTGCACGAAGAAGCCATCCTTCTCGGCATAGACTCCAAGCTGATGATCTCGCAGTGTTAGCTTCCCTGTTACATGCTTGTAGACACCATCACTGATCCTCTCCAGCGTTATGAATTGAGAATCGTAAGTGGCTCTAATCAGGTCGGGGTCTACATCTCTTCCTTGAGAATCTTTGAATGTTATTGTGTATGTGGCGATACCGCCTGCATAATAGACCCTCTTATCGGTGCTTATCGAGAGGTAGTACATCTGCTCGAATGACATGAATCGCTCTGCATTAGCAATTACTGGCAGTAATAGCAAGATCCCAGAGCATATGGCAATGTACTTCTTGTATTGGATCATCGATATTACTGCAGTCTGGGAAATAAGGATGCAAATGCCAAATAGTTTCGATTCAGAGGGTTAAACCTATTCACATCTACACTAGATCATCTTAGTTCTTTGTAGAAAAAGGCTTTCTTATACAAAGTGCTTATTGCTTCAGATACAGGCTAATATCATTTACTTCGTTTCGAAATATACTGTCTGCCCAGAAACTACAGTGTCTCCATTGACTGTGATCTGCATACCGATTTCACTTATCCTAGCAGTGCCATTACCCTCCGTCAGCAGTTCGCCATTCTTTGCCAGGTATCCCTCTCCTGATATCGTCAAGCCCTCGCCCTCAAATACCGAATCACCCTTTACTGTGATTACATAGATGTCCCCCTGATCATTCTCGAAAGCTGATACGATATCTCCCGTACCGCTTTCAAAATCAGCCACTGCCGCCCAAAGTCCAGACTGTGGACTATCATTCAACAAAAGTACACTTCCTGTAGCCTCGATAGTTGTAGGACTGTGCACGGCGGCTGCCATGTATGGGGATACTAAGACTAGTGCTAAGAGCAGCGTCATGGTTTTTAACATCTGCATATGCATAATACTAAACCAATATAAAGTTAAGCTGAAGGCTGCTCTTAAGTTGCTGGGTCAAGAAGTGATGGTTCGTTAATCTCTACACTTAGAGTAAGTTCTATCATAATTTCTCGAGTGAAACCTGATCCGGGAAGTATTTTCTTGCTCGATGTGCCGTCAAGTAAACTATAACCTATACTCGATCTTTACAGCTTCAGAAAAACCTACTCTTCTTATCAAATCCAATCTCGCCCCGTAGGATAAATGCTTTCTTTTCTAATTCAAGAATGTGTCGTATTTCCTGTTGATTTTCCAATTCTGAAATTTTTTTCCTTAGTTCTTCCTCACGACTGCTCATTTTGGATATACCTGCTTTTCTGCGAAGAGCTGTGACATTCGACAACTCAACACGCAGACGCTCAATCTTGTTGAATAGATGCTCGTTTTTCTCTCTAAGCTCCCTTATCTCATCCTCCATCTTCTTCAGCTGCTGCGCTTTTGAACTGGTGCCAAAGATCATGCTTTTTGCCCTTTGAATTATGATAGAAGGCAGTGCTTATGCTTTGCCTTCCTCTCAACCTTACGAACAAAATGCTACAAAGCCGAAAATCAAGCTAGGATGGCTAGTTCACCCAGCATGGTATTATTTCTATAATTTTTTCTGATTAATGGGAACCAGATAACAAAACTATCCACTTATTGAACTGTAACTTAGGTATATCATGTTACAAAAATTTAGATAGATAGATGCCTTGGAAAGTATATGCAGAAAGATACATTACAAATAGAAGAAAAGAGTTCCCTTGATACAGCTACAAAGCAGATACACGTAGCAGACGCACAAATTTCGCAGGTCAAAACGATGCGGTTGGTAGGTTTAAGAGGCAACATCCAGATTTTGCCTGAGCCTTTTATTGATGAATTAGTTAGAGAATTCGACATATACAGCGTTTGTGATAGGCATAAGATAGCCTTTCTTACAAAGAAGGCCTATAAACTACACTTCCAAGAAGAACACGCATATTAGTTGATCTGCCTAATGGGTCACGAGGGCGTCTAGTGGGGATATCGTATCGGTGGGATTGGGATCTAGCTGGGCTCAATACCTACCTTATACATATCAAGAAACTGATATTTTTTATACTGCTGCGATTTGAGAAGGCCTGTAAGCGTAATTAGCTTTATCAGATATCTTTAAACATCGTTACTTGTTTTTGGCGCCACTTATGCAATAAATGACTAATAAAACTTGTTAACCTAATCAAATATTTACTTAGTCACTGTTACAGTTCTGTCCTTTACCTGTGAGAGTGGAACAGGATTATTGATGCTTTGCCATACAAATACTTCAATCTCCAGTTCTCCAGCTGTATCGGAGATCCAGAATATAGACGGCTCTATAACCTCTTCAGGCTTAACGGTAATACCGTCTAGCGATATTAGAAAGAGGGTAAAATCATTGCTATCTTTGATCTGAACAAGGTATGTGAAGTTTATATCTTCATTCGCGTTGCTAGATATTGCAGATTTGATTCCTATCACTTCTCCAACTTCTAGACTTATCAATTCATTATCGTACTCGTCTACGAAGAACGGGTCTGACGCAACTATGGTGCTCGCACCTTTAGGAGTTGCATAATCCAAACTAGAAACGTCCTGCAATAACTGCTCTGAATTTTTTAATGCCTTCAACGCAAAGTCAAATGAATCGTCCATTGGATCCATAAACTTTGCCATACTCTTGAAGCTTGTGTGATTAAAATAGTTCATATTAGCAAAATGCTCGATAGACATTTGCACATCTAGATCTATGTTAGATAACAACGATCTTATATCGTCAGGCATAGCCAGCTTGTATCCCTTACTTTCCAACGAGATCGTTGAGTCATAAACATTTAACTGCACTTGATTAAGTAGATAGAGTACTAGCGCTCTATCCATCGCATCATGATCGAACTTACCAAACTCTGAAACAACAAGCCCACAAGGTACATTTGGCAAACCGCATCCCAACCCTGTAGGCGAGATGTAGCTCATTGCCGTGTGGGTCCAGTCAAAGAACCAATCGTTGAATTCGCCTATTGCGGGGTTATGTCCATCATGTGGATGTCTTAGACCTAGCACGTGACCCATCTCATGAACTGTTAAAGTGGATAATCCTGTTCCAATATCAAACAATGCGTGTTTGTCTACTGCAACTATTGCACAGCATGGAACCGTCCCATCATTTGGGTCCGGCGCAGCTGTACCCACAACAGGAATTTTATCAACATATGCATCAGTATCAAAAACAAAGATCACGACAGGGACAAAGACGGTCCTTGCAGCTTCTTCTTGAGCAAGCTGTAGCTGCTCTTGTGTCAAGGTGCTTGCTACCCATTTGTTAAGTTCTAGTATAAGATCTTCACTTTTCACCACAACCACATCGCCTCCTTGAACTTTATTGAAGGACAGTGATCTGAGAATTGTTCTCTGTAACTCCCTTGGAAGCGAATCGAAGCTCTGACCATTAATTTCACTCGACCATTCAGCATATGGAATCAACTGTGTCAAGGCATGGTTTACTGTAGATCTATCGATGAATTTACTGGCAACATCATAAAATGCACGGCCAGAGGTCATATCAACCAAAAATACATCGATCCTGAAGTTCGACTTGTAAATTGGTGAGTAGATATAACTCGGATTAAATAGTAGCATTATTGCATGGTTAACATAGCCAGCAATAAATTCATAATAATCTTCATCGGTCTTTACATCGTATAGGTTCTTGTGGAACTGAGCAATTACCTGATCTTCTGATATGGGCACATACGGATAGAGCCATGGCCCAGCTGTCAGGTCGATAAAATAGAATCTGTTTGTGCCGCCAAAACCCATCATGCCCTCCTGTATGAAATCTCTCCCCGTATCAGGGTCTCTGGTAACACTGCCATACGTATGGAAATAATTAATTTGGCTATTCGAAGGCTTGAGGAAGTATATGGTATAACCTTCCTTTGGTTCGAGGTTATCAAAAAGCCAGTCCTCCACCTGATACGCGCTGATCATTTTATACTTCTTTTTGGTAATATTCACAAATTCTGGGCCCCAAAATTCTAGTTCCTTGGTATCAACCCATTCCTTAATTGGTTGAGGAGTAGTATTCTCTACAGCAATACTATCAATGAACTTGAATAGTTCATCTGCTATTTCTTCTGATACACTATCAAAATTGTACGTGTAGTTGTAGGTCACACCAGCTGTCCTGTTTTCAAAGAATATTGTAGGGCTATACGTTTTTAGCAATTTGACAGTAATATTTCCCTTATCTTGCCCCGACCATGTATCACCTATCAGAACCAAGTTGATCTGCATCTTTGCGTTTATGATCACATCCTTTGGCTTTCTTTCTGATGATAATGCCGTATCCGATTCAGCATCCAGCAAATTGGCATTTGTTACAGTTGCAGATAGCAGTATGATTATCAATGAGGAAACCAGCAACACTCTTTGCATTTTTATTAAATCACCTAGGAATTAAGATTAATAAAACTTATTAGCTAACAGAAACTGATTCATTACTCTCCTGAATCGATATTTATGATACTATTCAGGAATTCAAAAACTATTTTAGCTTTTGTGTGTAACGTCTTGACACACATGAGCTCAAAAATTATGCTGGGCATAGGGCTAGGAGTGATCCTGTTGATAGGTATTTTTAGTCTAAACTATACAGAACAACAGACAGCGACAGGGAATTCACACGTAAGCGTACTGCCTATTTCTCAACTGGTCTCATTCAATTCTACAAGTGTTTCAAATGATGTTAACATACCTCAAGAGGATGGAATTTGTGGAAATTTCAAAGTCGAAGTCCGTGTCAACAAACATGTTTTATATGAAGACGATAAATTGATAATTCAAGGTAATGCACCACTTGGTGCCAAGCTTGAAGGGCGATTGATACCATTGGATGGTGTAACTCCCGGAAAAATGGTGAGCGTTCCGCTAAAAGGATCTCATTTTGAATATCCATTGTACCAATTTGGACCCGAGGACAAGGAAGTGGGGTATGCCGCAGTAATCACTGCACTGAAAGAAACCAGGGACGGTGATACTTGCTTATTAGGAGATTTTGAGCTAACAGAGTATAAAGGTGCGAGAATTGATGCAGATAATGCGGTTCAGAATACAGCTGATACCCTTACTATTACTGATGCTGTAGTTGCTACGGTCGATAGGGCCAAGAATATAGCTGATACCCTTACTATTACTGATGCTGTAGTTGCTACGGTCGATAGGGCCAAG
>JBHICH010000062.1:0-5898 GCA_046759465.1 Nitrososphaerales archaeon | reverse complement strand
AATTTTTGAATTCGATTATTGTTTGTATCGGCAACACAGATGTTACCTAGATTGTCTACTGCTACATCAAGAGGAGCATTAAACTCGCCGTCACTAGTTCCAAAACTACCAAATTTCATTAGGAATTTACCATTTGAATCGAATTTCTGAATACGATGATTGTATGTATCAGCAACATAGATGTTGCTAACACTGTCTACTGTTACACCACCTTGAGCATTAAACTCACCGTCGTCATGACCAGGAGTACCGAACTTGAGTAGGAACTTGCTTGATGGATCGAATTTCTGGATGCGGTGATTATTTTTATCAGCAACGTACACATTACCTATGCTGTCAACCGCTATACCAAGTGGAGTATTAAATTGACCGTCACCAGATCCAATAGCACCAATACGCCAGATTTCCTTTCTAGTGGGACTTAATTTAACAACCTGATGAATTCGTGACTGAGTAACGTAAATATTTCCGCTAGCATCAACGGCGACGCTACCGGCTGCAGTTAAAACAGGCTGTCCTAACGGAATGCTAAATAAAAACTTTGGCTGCACCAATGCAGGCTCTTGCATAATCATCCTTTACGCTGACACCTAAATTAATTTTCGCTTAAGGTTTTATATGAACGAGGTTATCAGAAGGGAATATTGCTTGAAAATAGTCTAACCAATAGCCAACCTTTCCTTATTTTCATAATTAGGATGCTGCATCTTTGATCGAAATCGTTTTTGACTTTATGAAATCGTAAAATTGAGGATTAGTTGTTAACTCTTCTGCCAATCTTGTTTGCTCAAGACCCTTGAAATCAAATACCAAAAACCTGTATGACGGAGCTGTTTCTAACTTCACAATCCAGTATGGAGCATAAAACCTAAAGCAATTATGAAGCTCTTTAAACTCTTTTATACGATTAAGATTCCCTTGGAAGTTTGCCTCAAACCTACTCACGTCTGTACCTTTAAAGCCAGCAACTTGGTGAGGTTCCTGATGTCCTCTTTGATATTGCCAGAAATGCAGCAGTTTATTGAAGTACTCTACCACTGCGGCGGCATCATCGTATCCGATGTATAAGAATTTTCCCTTTCCTAATTCGGTAATGCGATTCTTTGTAACGTATTCTACCAGTTCCCTTTTAGGTGCTCTCTGAAGATGTTCGAAACTAGTCACTTCATCCAAATATTCAGAGGCGGACGGATCTAACCCACTGGGTGCCTTTCCTTGGATCTGTAGTTGTAGCAAATCGAGCACTATTCTGTGGATGCTAGGAACCAATTCTAGTTTTGTAGCAGCACCTAATTTTTCTTCTATAATTTTATATTCAGCAAACACGTGAGGTGTGTATATTGTTTCGATATATTTTGCGCCTTCATCCATCTTTTTTTCTATAAGTTCGGTTATAATAGTCCCATCAACTTCAGACTGTACAACCTTCAATAATGGCAACTTTTGTTGCTCTTCCTCCTTAGACTTATGTAAAAGTTTCCATACTATAAGCTCGAGTTCTGATCGTACGCCACCACCTCGGAACGCGAACTCTCTTCTGCACATCAATAGGATCGTATGGTTTTATATCTAGAACTGGTGTGCCGTCTAACGCATCCAAGCCTTGCACCTTAAGCGAATTTCCACGCCTCTCCAACAGCTTTACTACAGCTAGGCCGATAGGGTTGGGACGACTTCTGTTTCTGGTTGCGAAAACTCCAACCTTCCTCACATCCATCCTTCCCCTAGGGTGAACCTTAAGGGCTCCAGTCTCGTGTAATGTCACTTTATGCATGTAGAAAATGACAAATAGATGGGAGTAGGACTCAACGCCATCCAAAGCTGTCACATATGGAGAGTATAAGATCACCTCAGAGACTACTCTGCTTCTCTTCGTTCTGATCTCTTCTTCGCTGAAGTCACATCTAATCCTGCCTATCGGCTTGAAGCGAATGAACTTGGATCCCAAATATCCCAGCTGCGACTGGGACCATCATCTTCATAAACCTTTATTCTATAAGGTTCTATTCCCTTATGACATTGTTCTAAATCCCGTGACTGCATGGAAAGACGCAAGTTTTTAATACCAATTGTTGTCGAAGGCCATAAAGAATAAAAATATCATGCAGAAAGAGCATTTGTGGAAGGTTTCCAAAAAGCGTTGAAGTGCAACGGGGTTCAGAATTTATGAAATCTGAAGATAAAGATCTTAGTGAACAGTCCAAGTCTGAAAGTAAAATCTTCACCTTAGAGGAAAGAGAAGAGATTGCATTAAGTGAGGTGGAGAGCATGCTCGACAGAGAGATTCAGGATGTGATGCCAGAAACGCCTGCTATAGACTTCACGGATATAGAAGAATGGATTAACACAAAGCCGTTGTCGCTTGAAATGCTAAAGGAAAAAGTGATCATGCTTGCTTTCTGGGCATATACCGACATATTTTGTCTGAGAACAATACCTATAGAGCGAATGTTGTATAAAAAATACTCAGAATACGGTTTCGTTGTCGTAGGTGTGCATTGTGCTGAGTACGACTTCGCTACAAATGTTTCAAACGTAAGGAAAGCCATTGAGAGGTACCACGTTAACTTCCCTGTTGGTGTTGATAAAGAAAACAAGACTTGGAAAACCTATGGTAATATGTATTGGCCAAAGCATGTTTTGATAGACGCGATGGGAATGGTTAGGTATGAAATTGCTGGTTTCAACCATATACGCGATTATGAACTCCCAATATATGGGCTGCTAAGGGAGGCGGGACAGCATCCTGCACCATACTTTGAAGAGGAGGATCCACGGGATGAGATTTATGATACATATGGTACGCATTTCATAGCTGCAGATCGGGAGACTTGGGACAGCATAGTGCATCCTGTCTGCGTTGGATACACTAAGCTAGAACACTTCGGAAATATTCAAGGAGTTGAAAAAAATAAAATCAATGAGTTCAAGGATCCGGGTCAGCACGTTCCCAACACTGTTTATCTGCAAGGTAAGTGGTTTTGGGATAAAGAATGTATTAGATTCTCAGGCAAAGCCGATGATCGCGCAGCAATAATTATGAGGTATAATGCAAGAAGAGCAAACGCCATTATGGGTACGCTAGATGGCAGACCAGCAACGATAGAAGTTAAGATCGATGGCAACTATGTAGCACAGAAAAATATCGGAAGTGATATTGAGCTAAGAGATAGTGTAAGTTATGTTAATGTTGAATGGAACCATGTGCATAATCTGATAAAGACAGAACAAGCTGAAACGCACGAAATAGAGATAATACCTAGAAGCGATAACTTTATTTTTTACACCTTTTTGTTTGGTTAAATTCCCTATTAACTTAAGTCTTAAGAATTCTGTCGTTTAAGCTCTATTTGAGTGGGAGGAAGATTTTGAAATCTGTGAAAATCAGAAAAAGTATTTATCTTGCAAGCAGCAACATTATAGCTAAGTATCTTGCCAGTTCAAAAATTAACTGAGGAGCAAGTTAGGTTTCTACTGATGAATGTGAAAGACCCAGAAATAGATTGTAACATTGTAGATTTGGGTTTAGTATACGGTATTTCCATAACTGACAAAAACGATGTAGATCTCAAGATCACACTGACAAGCTTAGGTTGTCCATTAAGTGAAACTTTGATTAGAGATGTTAAGAAGAATCTTGGTGATGCGCCAGGAATAGGAAATATTGATGTTCAAATTGTTTGGGAACCACCATGGAACACAGAAATGATGACAGAGGAAGGAAAAAAGAAGATCGATGTGCTTAGAAGCAGCGAGGCCCTTAGATTTGCAATCGATTATGAAAAAACAAAGATAATTAAACAGGGAACTTCCGTAACACTGAAAGATGGTTCCGTAGAACTACTTAATCCCGAGAAGAAAAATTATGGGGTGAACCAAGCACTTTTTGATCTGTGGTCAATATGTGATGGCACAAAGACAGTAAATGAACTGATAGAAACTTTTACACAAAAATTGAATATGCAAAGGGTAGATATGGAAAGAGAGATTGTGACGTTGATACAACAATTGTTAGCTGTAGGACTGATCAGAGCTGAAACTCCGCCACCTGATTCAACTCAATCAGATTTTACTCAATCCAGTTCTTAGCAAGGATTCAATGCTCAATGGGGCATTCATTCGGATCCATATCAGGGTTTTGTTCCTTGATATTCTCCAAGATTTTTTCAAAGGGTTCAATGAATCCTGGTTTAACCTTAAGATCCTTGAGATCATTGTTTATCAGGTCTATCGTTAATCCAGCAAGCACCATGTAAAACTCTAGTTCGGTCTTGTGCTTGACCATAGTGCAGAAGGTTGGTGCCCATCTCCCGATATGGTCCTTGAGAAACTTCTTCCGAGCGTCTAGGCAAACATTAGCCTTTTCATCCCAGCCCTCATTCCTTGCATAGGCTTCCTTAATCAGCAGCATCGCCATAAACTCTAGCTCGATGCTTACATGATCTGGTCTCTCATTGTTTGAATCTTTTCCTAGTTGCAGACCAAATGCATTATAGAACCCATTTAGATCTGCCAGCTCTTTAGTCTTTGCAAAAATGGTATCCATGGCATACTCCGTCTCATAAATTGGAGTCAAGACAGTTTCTCCAGCAGTAAATAAACGATCATACTCCAGCGCTATTCCATCCAATGAGTGGTCATTAAGGCTCTGCACTAAGCAATTGCTGAGCGAGCGTTCTAACTCGGACGCACCGTTCCCATGCTCATCTTTTCTAACTGCTAAAAAATCTGAAAATGATTCAAACCATTTCTTGTCAGGATACATAAAAGCTAAAGCTACCAGCTGATAAGCTCTTGCTTCTTCCAATAATCCATCGAGCTCACTCTTTTGTATAGTCCTCACCTAGTGATACTTGGAGCTCTTCGTTTTGCAAAATAGAATATTACTGCTGCGGCTACCGCTGCAACACCAATGATTATAGCTGACACCACCATCATGGAAGCACCTTCGGCAGCTGGTGGAACCACCAATGGTTCCTGCCCAACAACTCCTTGCTCTACTTCAAAGTTATGCCATAAAGCTACCGACTTCCTGCCATTTACTTCTTCATTTCCTCCATCCCAGATTGCAAAAGCAATATTCGTCTTCTCGCCTGGTTCAAATTGCTTATCGGTCATATCTCCAGTCAACATTGGTCTTAACATAACTACCTTCCATATCCCATTCTCATATACGCCTTTTCCAAGGGTATTCTGCTGTTCCTGGGTAGTCAAGGTTCCAAAGCCCTCTGCCACTAACTCCTCAATCGGTGAGATTTTATCCAACCAATAGTCTCCCCCGAATGCGCCAGCTGCCATTCCCGGTTGATAATCGATGTTTAATTCAGTAACTGGGATCCTTGGATCCCCAGTACCCATTTCGCTTGGATCCTGGGTTTTAGGATCATAGTTAAGTACTTCTCCTTTTTCTTCATCAGCGCCTAGGTAAAGGTCAAGGGCCATGTTCGGATACGCATCTTCACGGTCTTGATAACGGTTGAGATCTATGTCTTTTTGCCAGTCGGCCTTCCAGTGCATAATGTTAACGGGAGTGTTTGGACCACCCATTGCTATGAACGTCTTGGCATCTGTAGTAGGGAATACTACACCAATGGAATCTCTGAATTGGTGTGTTGCAAGAGCAGCACTCGACTCTGTTGGGTCAGCCCATTCCAACCAGAACCCTATCCAAGTTCCGTTGTTCATTGACCTAACATTAATGGATGTGACTGTGGGGTTAAACAGAATCGGTATGGTTATGTTTTGACCATTTAGACTCACAGTTGCTGATGGTGCGTCATCCCAAAGCGAAGAGTTTGGATCTATCGAAACATGTTGGTTTACGAACACTGAAGTTATTGTAGGTCCAGGCTGATCTGCTCCGCTAAAAGTTCCTAGTATCTGTAGAGTTGTAAAGCC
>JBHICH010000061.1:0-5933 GCA_046759465.1 Nitrososphaerales archaeon | reverse complement strand
CGATTAATTTATCCAATATCCCTAGCGTATAGTACTATGATATATAGCGCTACGGAGGGAGCGTTTCATCCGCGATAACATGAACTTTTGACCATTTTAGTGAATGTAACAACCCCTTTCTCGGACAAAACGCTCCCTACTATCATGGTTGAGCGCGTAGAGGTGCGCAGCAGGATTCCTGTCCCTCTGAGAGACAACTTCCACGCCATAATAATGAAGAAGCACGGAACCAGGAATATGCTGTGACACGTCATGACCGATATAATTGCGCGCTATGTCCAGGAAAACGCGGCGCATCATGACGGAGAACTGTCATGGGACCAGTATCCCGCGGAGTCTCCTCTAGAAAAGATCCCTAATAATGCACCTGCGATGGACTTTATCCATCTCTGCGGCAAGGTTGGGCACGATGAGGACGTAACGGAAGCCGTAATCACGGATAACTATCCGCAGCTCGCGGAGTATCTGGAGCAGATGATCCGTAAAGCAGGTTGCAAAGTAGTAGAAGGGAATATACGACTGCTGAACTATACGCCTACGGTCCAGACATGAAGGAAGAAATGAATAACAACAGTATGACAAGTTATATGGATTGCAATATCTTAATGGGTTCTGCAATACTCATAACTTCTATTATTTTCATCAGAAATTTCGGTAATCACTTCTCTACAACAGTTAAACCTTTTCCTTAACCATTCGACATTATCCTTAAGAACTAACATAACAATGCTATCTTATGGCAAAAATAAAGACTACAATTGCTACAGTCACATTGCTCCTGCTAGGTACTTTTGCAGTAACACAAAACATCCAGACTGATGTATTTGCTGAAGAAATCGGAGAGGAAAAGCCAGTAACTGGAGAAGAAACTAGTTTCACTCTGGTTTTAGAACCAACTCCATCAACAGTTAATTCAGGTGATATCGTTAACTTTACAGGAAGACTATCCAGTAATGACAGTGACATATCAGGTAAGACAGTGATCGTCAAGGACTACGATCTTGGTGGGATCGATAATATTTTAGGCTCACGATTAACTGACAGCAAGGGAGAGTTCGTTATTCCATGGACTGCTAAGAGAACAGATTCCAGGGATAATACCGTTGAGGTGTTTGCCGAATTCAAAGATTATCCAGATTATGGAGTTGCAAAGAGTTCACAATATGTAATTACGGTTAAGGGTTGGTAAATTGGCCAGAAATAGAATGGATTTCAACGGCTTGAGCTGGAACGTGAAAAGAGCCTTGCGGAGAGGCATAATTGCAGGAGCCGCAACTCTCTTCGTTTACCTTTTAGTTGTTATCGTTACGACTCCAAACCTGCCACCAGCTTCTGCACTAAACGCCGCATTTGAGATAAATTCTATAATAATCATTGGTATTGCAATCGGTGTTGGAACTCAAATCTTTCTATCCACCTATAGCAAAGGATTAGGTTGCAGATTAAACGTCAAGCACAAAGCTTTAGGTGGAAATAGTGGTAGCACTGCAACGGCCTCATTCTTCTCGTTCTTCTCATTAGTGCCATTGGGTTGCTGTGGTTGGTGGCTTTACGCATTATCGCTTCTGCCAAGTTTTGTTGGTACAGGAGCGTCGGCATTTCTGATTCAATTTAGCCAACCACTTGCTTATCTTGGTCTTGCTGTCATATTTGGGTTCAATGGTCTTACAGCCTACAAACTCCTACAAGAAAAAAGGCAGAAACAAAAGGTTACCCAAGATTCAGGAACAGAGCCTCCAGTAACACCTAAAACCGGAAGAAGATTTGGTAGGAAAGCAGTCATATCAGCAATCCTAGCTGGAGTTATTATCGTTACTCTGACATCTTACTCCTTAGCATCAATGAACAGCATCCAAGGTGCAAATATATCCCCAGGTACAAGCGTAACCCACGAAGTTATTGTATCGAATGGAGTGAGGCATACTGTACCGTTGGATAAATTAGTTTCAGGAGGTCCTCCAAAGGACGGTATACCTTCAATCGATAATCCAAAGTTCATACCTGCAGGAGAGGCGAAACTAGTAGGCTTAAAAGACGATGATTTAGTTGCAGGTTTAAACATCAATGGCGATGCAAAAGCCTATCCATTCAAAATTCTTGTTTGGCATGAAATAGTTAACGACAGAGTTGGAGGGGTTCCTGTTGCAGTAACAGAATGCCCTCTATGCTCTTCAACGGTGGCATTTGTAAGAGTTGTTGATGGCAACGAAGTTGAATTTGGAGTATCAGGAAAATTGTACAACAGCGACCTTGTTATGTACGATAGGCCTAGCGAGACCTATTGGAGCCAGTTAATTGGAGAAGGGATAGTTGGAAAGTATGCTGGGTATACGCTTGATAGAGTTCCATTAGATGTCATGAGCTGGTCAGATTGGAAAGCACTATATCCAAATACAAAGGTGCTATCAACAAAGACAGGTTTCCAAAGACCCTATGGTATTGACCCATACAGCAGCTATTATGCAAGTCCAACCATAAGCTTTCCAGTCGACCATCTTGATCCCAGATTAGGACCAAAAGAAGTTGTCTTTGGAGTTGCACTTAATACAACTCAAAAAGCCTATCCGATAAAGTATGTTATCGATCTGAAGATAATAAATGATAACGTGGGAGGAAAGAACCTCGTTATCTTTGCACCAAAGCAATCAATGCTGAGGATGTTTGCTGCTAATGTGAATGGACAGGTCCTTGAATTTGAGTACAAAGATAGTAAAATTTTTGACAAACAAACCGGAAGTGAGTGGAATTTTGATGGTAAAGCTATTTCAGGAAAATTGCAAGGTACAACATTAGAAAGAATTTCTGAAGCGCACCTAAGTTTCTGGTTTGCGTGGGCAGCTTTTTATCACAATAGCCAACTGTTCGTAGTTTAAAAACTGTTTAGAAGAATGTTTTTATTAAAAATGATGATCCAAAGTGATTTTGGGACAAGGGCAACTTAAGTTCGAGAATTTCCAGAACATGTTGTTAAGTAAAACAGCTACTGGAAAATAATATCAAAACTGATTATCATTATTTAGAATTCTAACCATTCAATTTTTTGTTTAATTGTTGGCGATATTCCTTTTATCTCTTCTCTTGCAGAAGTAACTCATGAACTCAACAAAAACTCTAGCAGCGATGTCAGGCATGTTGTTAGTGCTGACAGCAACAATTGCAACAAGTGCATTCGCCATATCTGACTTGAGAGAGGAAGCAGCTGGTAACATATCACCTATAGCCCCCATAGAGCCAAACAGAGGATCATTTCAGGAGCTACCTGGTAGGTCAGGAGTAGCTGTGACAGATTTGGTTCTAGATCCAGTTACACAAGAAGTAAAGCAAGGAAACGTGGTCACATTCACTGGGAAGCTAACCGATGCAAATGGTGAAGGAGTAGCAAATGCGCAGATAAATATCATTGATCACAGTGCAGATGCGAAGAGCAGTAGTAATGACAGCAACTTTGATTCAGAAATCATAGCAACAATAGTCACAAACTCGGAAGGATTCTTTGAAGCAACTTGGATGCCTAATGAATCACGCACATACACAATCTACGCCCAATTCAATGGAAACGAGGACTTTCTATCTTCGAAGAGCGATAGAATGACTGTAAGCGTGCAGTTGTAAAAACAGCACTAACCCGCTCTCTTTTTTTAATAAATTCTATGTGCTAGTTACTGTAGAAATCTTGGAATCTTTTTTTACAACAATTCTTCAGATTGAACAATTACATTTCATCACTATTATCGAACCTTACCTAGCAGACGCTTGCCATATTGCATTGTCTTTTGAATATCCTGACCGTGAGTTGAAAACTCAAATTGTACAAACACATGATCAACACCTATCTCTTCCAGTCTTTTAATGTCTGATGCAATTTCATCTATGCTACCATTGAACAGATTGCGATTTTGACCTTTATCTGCCTCAGAAACTTCTGGAGCTATCAAAGTGGGAAATTCTATAGTCCGAGGGTCACGGCCAGCATTTTTTGCAGCTTCCTTTAAGGCCTTTATGCTTTGTGCAAATGTGTCAATATCGGGAAGTGGTACACCAAGCCAACCTCTAGCGCCAAACTTGATTATTCTTTCAAATGTTTTATGAGAAAATCCACCTAGATAGATCGGAGGAAATGGCTTCTGGAAAGGTTTCGGCCCAATCTTTGATTTAGGAATGGAAAAGTACTTGCCCTTATGCTCAACTATATCCTCAGTCCATATCTTTCTTAGCACTTCTAGAAACTCATCCGCCCTCTCACCCCGCTTCTCAAAGGGTACCCCTACCGCTTGAAACTCATCTTTGGAATGTCCTACTCCAAGACCAGCTAACAACCTGCCCTCTGATAGATTATCCAGTGTTGCAAGTCTTTTTGCCAGTATCGTAGGATTATAGTACAGCATATCCACAACCCCTGTTCCAAGTTTGATTTTTGATGTAATTCCCGCAACGAAGGTGAGTGTTTCGATAGGATCAAGGATCTTCTGGTAAATAGTTGGAAAACTACCGTCAGGAGTTACAGGATATGGTGTTTGAGGATTAATTGGCCAAAGCTGCCTTTCTATTACCCAAACTGAATCGAAACCCTCCGATTCTGCAAAACTGGCAATCTTCTTTACATTTTCAGCAGAACCTAATTCACCCAATGTTGGTAGGCCCAACCCAACTTTCAACGCCATTTTTTCAACTCCTTTTTTGTAACACTTAAACATTGCTGTAGAAAAGCAAGAATTATAGCAGATAATGTAATAAGTCATGTTTACGAGCGCATATTGATAGGAGGATTTGTGAAGCTTTATGAAGAAAAAAAGTTGTGAACATGCAGCTAACATCGATGAGAGTGCTTCGCCTAGCACAGCAGGCTGTGAAGAATGTGAAAAAGAGGGAACCGATTGGGTTGCCTTGCGTCTTTGTTTAACTTGCAGTCATGTTGGATGCTGCGACTCCTCGGTAGGCACACATGCAACAAAACACTTCTTAGAAACTGGACACCCTGTAATGATTGCTCTACCTAATAGAGATTGGAAATGGTGCTATGTTGATAAAATGTATATTTAGAAGTCTTAACGGAAGCAAAATGCTAGGCCCATTTAAGTTTAGTTAAAAAATATCAGAGTAACAGTAGAAAAAACAAAACTATTCTTCAAGATAAAGGTCGCACTAGTTAACAAAAAAGAGTGAAAGTTAGACCGCTTCGCTTCCTCTCTTCTTGCTTCCTATATCCACAGCATCTTCAATACTAGAGATGAATATCTTCCCATCGCCAGGAGAACCTGTGCTTGCTGCGTTTATGATCGCATCAACTGCTGCATTAACCTTTGAATCGTCAACGACTGTCCGCAAAACACATCTAGAATGAAATTCAGGAGTATAATATTCAGTGCCACGTCCAGAGGTAACTTGTGCTCTACCTCCAGCTCCCCTTCCCCTTGCGTCACAACACGTTACTCCACCTACACCAACCTTCTTCAGTGCAGCATTAACTGCACTGACCTTTTCGGTTGCAATTACTGCTTCAATGGCGCGAACCATATCACACGTATTTTGACATGAATGCATATAAGTTTTTATGAAGTTGGACTTGCTTTAAAGATAAAATTTGGTATGAATGGCGCGAGGGTAGCTGTAGTAACAGGGGCTGGTCGAGGAATTGGTAAGGCCATTGCTATAGCTCTGGCAAAAGAAAACTATGATGTTGTTATAAATTCTCGGAATCCGGAAAATGCGAAGACCGTAGCAATTGAAATCAAATCGTTTCGTAAAAAAGCTATAGGCGTTGGTGGCGATGTAGCAAAAGAAGAAGATTGTAGGAATATAATTGACGCAGCGATTAAACAATTCAACAGGATCGATGTTCTTGTTAATAATGCGGGGATCCAGAAGCCGATCCCATTGAACAAAATGTCAGTGGAAGAATGGGATAAGGTCATGAACGTGAATCTCAGGGGAGT
>JBHICH010000060.1:0-6283 GCA_046759465.1 Nitrososphaerales archaeon | reverse complement strand
ACTATGACTGATGCTATAGTTACTCTAGTATCTAAGATCCAGATAGTATCAGATACTCTAACCATGAGTGATTCCATAGTTACTTCAGGTGCTATCGTGCAAGCGTTGTCAGATACTATTGCTATGACAGACAATGTAGTTACCACACTTAACAAAGTTCAAGCAGTATCAGACACTCTCACAATGACGGATGCAGTCGTGACTTTAGGCGCGGGCGTTAAGGATATAGCTGATACGCTAACCCTGACAGATAGTATAGTTACAACTGTGAACAAAGAGCAGACATTATCAGATACTCTAGCACTATCAGATGATACAGCCAAGTCAGTTGCAAAGTTGGTATCAGACGTGTTAAGCATGTCAGATTCCATACCTATAGGTCTCACCTTCTCTCTAACCCTCACAGAGTCCTTGAGCTTAATTGATGTAGTGATTACTCAACAAGGCCAAGCAATAACAGTTTCAGAAACATTGAGTATGTCAGAAGATATGCAAACCATCCTCAATCTTCCTAGCAATGTCAAAAATCTTGCCGAAATACTCGCGTTCGCAGACGACATTAGATTGACCAATAATGTTCCTATCACAACAGGTTCCCCAGTTACTGCTATCTTCCTTGGTGGCGAAGGCGTGATTGGTGGAGGAACTATTACCTTCTCCAGTGTTTCCACAGCAGGTACATTATCTGTAACACCATTAAGTACGGGACCTGCATCACCATCTGGTTCTACGCTAGTTGGATTGGGCGGCTCCAGACTATACCTCGATATCGATACTACTGCAGCATTTACTGGATTAGTCATATCTGTAACCTACGACGACACAGGGCTTACACCTGCACAGGAAAATGCCGCTACTTTGCAGCAGTTCAATGGAGTCAGTTGGGAGGATATAACCACATCAGGTGATACTTTCAGTAACATCGTCTTAGGAAAGACAGACTCTTTCGCTGAATTCGCAGTAATCTTCGGTGAAGCTCAAACAACAGTAGACAATAAGGGAGGAGGCAGACCTAGATACGAGATAAATGATACAATGCCTCCTCAAGTAGCAAGCCACTCCTTCCAACCAAGCGAACCAGTGTCAGGAAAAGAACTGACTGTAACAGCAGATATAATTGATGACGTCGGCGTTGAAAAGGCACATCTGCTTTACTTCGTCAATTCAAAGGAACTCGAGTTCCACAGTGTACAAATGCAGAAGCATAACTCTAAATACTTCATAGGTACGATACCTGCTTCGGATGTTAGAACGGTTGGTCTCAGATACTGGATCTTTGCCCAAGACTTTGGCCACAACAACATACAATCGTCATTGAAGTATGTAGATGTCGAGGAAGCACCACCAGCAAAGCCAGAAAAGCCGAAGCTTCCAGCTCATGTATTAGAGGCTATACAGTCTAAGCAAAAGCCTACCAAACCAACCGAAAGACTTGAGGTCATATCGATGAATAGTGGTAATGAGATCAAGGCATATCCAGACAAGATAATAATTAGAAACACTGGCAATCGCACTGCAGATGATATACGCATAATACTCTCATCAGATATCTACAAGAGCTTCAACTTAAGCCATCCAGCAATCAAGTCGATAGAACCAAACGGCAATGTTACAGTAACCTTTGAACTGAACGGAAGTCCCAATCGGGACTTCATGGGAGACCTGGTAGGTTATAAGGGTAGACTGATGGTTGTTGCTGAGCATCTTAGCCCAATAATCCTGCCCATAAATATTGGTTCAGAAGAGTCG
The DNA here is from genome assembly GCA_046759465.1 of Nitrososphaerales archaeon. Taxonomy (GTDB): domain Archaea; phylum Thermoproteota; class Nitrososphaeria; order Nitrososphaerales; family UBA213; genus JBHICH01. The sequence goes on along the minus strand of JBHICH010000060.1, from coordinate 4,534 downwards.
TACTACATTAGCAACTACATGGACAAAGTTGCAAGCATAGCGGAGCAGAGGTATAACAAGATATCCTTGATCAACTCGATACTATCGAAGCAGCCAAAGATACAGTACAATTATGAAGTTACAACATCTGATGGGGACAGTGTAATAACCAGCCCATCTGACGAACTCGTAATCAGGAACCTAAGTGACAAGGAACTCAGAAACGTAAGAATATACGTATCCAGTGCTGGGCATCCATTCATGCTAGAGCAGAAGAATATTCGTCATCTGGAGGCAAATGGCCAGGTAAGCATAAAGCTGATTCCAAGGATTGATACTGCGAAGTATTCGCCCAAGGATATCAAGGGCGAACTGCTGATAGTTCCTTCCAACGACAAGCCAATTAAGATACCAATCGATATCGTTGGAGCAGAGAGAAAGGATAGTGCCGACCAAATTGAGGTAAGCGCACTGTTAGGAAAGGATAGCATCTTCACAGCAGCTGATAAGATAATCATAAAGAACCTTGGTAACAGATCGCTTGACAGTGTAAGGCTCATATTGCCAAGTAATCTAGCAAATGTCCTCACGTTAAGCAGTGATTCATTCCAGCATATAGAAGCAAATAGTGAAGTTGTTGTGGATCTAAAGTTTAGGAAACCTGGTGAGCATAAGATGGTCTTACAGTACAACTACGATGGGGAGTTGATTGTAGTTTCTGAACACAATAGACATAAGGTTATACCCATAAACATTGTTTGGAACGAGGTTTCCAGCGATCACTTCACCATCTATGCTAGGAGCAGCGACGCAGATATAGAAAGAGCAAAAGATGTAGTAGCTTTCCTTGAAGCTAACTATCAAAACGTAACCTCAAGGTTTGGAGAGATGAAGGAAAAGACAAAGATATACATGACCAGCAGCCTGGAAGAGTTCAGACTAATTGCAGACCATGGTCATTCATATTATTCATTTAGCGACGACGTGATCTTCATATGCGCTTGCGCTGAGGATGTAAAGGGATTAGCGATGAAGGAGTTCTTATACAGGATAACCTTCAACAAGTATCCTAGCTATACTATTAAGCAGAAGTTCCTGTTCGATGGCGAGAACTGGCTGATGGACGGTATCGCCAATTACATAGCAGCCAATATGACCACTGGGCAAGAAATGGTAAACACCCAAATTGAATCATTCAAGGAGAAGCCAGCATCATTCATCTGGTATAGATCAGGTAGTGCAGAGCAGTATGGTGCTGCTTACACATTCTTCGAGTATCTGCATGAAAAGTACGGCGACAAGGTGATTGACAGGACACTGTACTACTTGGGCTCAGGCATGATAAGCAACCATAGATGTGATACGTTGGAAGAGTGTGCTCTATTAAGAGCAGTTTATGATGCAAACGGAATGGACATAAACGACAAGAAGCATGTGCTAAGCTTTGATACGACAGGGAAAGAGTGGGAGCAGTATCTGCAGGAAAAATATGATATTGGCGAAGATGAATCAAAGAATCGATAATCTTTACTCAAAGAGGTTTTGCATTACATTTGAACAATCACGAGAATGGGGAGCATGGAGCTGTATCCATTATATTGCTGCTTCCTTAGCTTCTACTTTGTCGATAAGCAAGGATAAGCGAAACGGTTTTTGCAACAATTCGAAAGGATGTTTTAGCTCTTTCCCTGCTTCATCAAGGACCTCTTTTACGTAAGCTGACGCAAATATTATCCTCTGTTGTGGACAAGCTGCGAAGATTTCCTTTGCAGCTTCCAAGCCATCCTTCTTTGGCATTCTATAATCAAGAATGACAACATCAAAGGGTGACTTTCCTGGTTCTGTTCTTTTTAAGGCATCATGATACGCCTTAAGACACTCCTCGCCATTGTAGGTAGTTACAAGATGATGCTTCCTAGCCTCCAATGCAATCTGATATTGCATAGCAATATCGTAGTCGTCCTCAGCTACTAATATCTCCAAATACTCCCCCCTTGGGCATAGTTGAAAGTATCAAATTCTAAGTTATATAATCAGCTCAAATGTTCATTTTACTATTCAAGTAATACGTTTATAGCAAATGGATTCCACGACAGTAAGTTCAAAGGTGTCTTGCCCAGCTGTTGGATATAATGCCGGTAATAATGTAATGCATCTTCTACCTTCTTTTCAAAATCAAATACCATTTCTTTAGAATTTTTAAGGGCTTCCAAAGCTTGAAGTATACACTTTTCGAAGATGTGAGAGCCTAGAGTGGTATGCAACTAAGAGTTTCCTCTTTTCTCAATTATGTGGAAGACCGAGTATCTGTCGATGAGGTGACTGTTGTTTCTGATGGCGTATCATATAAGGCTAAGATCTGTTCAAACTACAAAGCATCAGCATTAATAGGCAAGCTTTATCACCACTCTAGCCTAAATGCCTGACTTTCTAATACATCTGTCTCTGTCCATGTTGCCCTGACAAGGTTATCCCGCATTTTTGTTACGATAACTTGGCTCTTGGATCGTGTCTGCGTCTCATTCTCGACGTTCACATGGTAAACCACTGGTTTGAAACGAGCATCAGAAGGGTATACAAGAGACATGGTATATTTACCACAGTTGGAGCTGAAGTAGTTTTCAAAGTATCGTTCAGGTTCTTCTACATCGTATTCTAATGTGTAGCAACAGTTCTCGCCCTTTGTGATGGTTCTGTTGAAGGAAACTGTGAATTCCTTCTGGTACGGTTTATCGAAGTTTATGCTTATTATCTTCAACTCCCTTCCAGATTCGTCTGTCATTCTTATGTTAAGGTCATTAAATGACTTGGGTACATCAGTAGCTATGCCCTGCAGGACTCCATTTAGTGGATCGTCGGCGATGCACTGTATATTGTGAAACCTTCTGTGATGTGTAAGCAAAGTTTGCGGATTAGTTATTGTGAGTGTAATCTCTATCTCCGTATACTTTGTGCTGAGCTTTCGTAGCATTAACTCTTCGCGGATCTTACTTCTTTGCCTCAGGCTGGTTCTAGGAATTTTTGGATTGCCTATCCCATTTCCGTATAAAGAATAAAGCAACAATGTCTGTCCGTGCTTGATGGTATAGTCATGCAATGGCTTGATCAATACCTTATATTCATCTGAAAGTTCACGCAAGGTTTCTGCCAGCCGCGGAGTTAGAAGTATATGTCCATCATTACCTATGTCCATTACCCTTTTGGCAAGTATTATTCCAGGACCCCACAAATTTGGGTTCCCTTGCAAATCCTTCGCAACATAAACTGGACCATCATTCAGCCCGATCCTTACGCCTAACTTCTCTTCTTGAGACTTGCCTCTATTGTATATCTTCAGTTTTTTGTGGAGTTCAATGGCTAGGCGCAAGGGAAGTATAGGACCCTCTAGAAAGGCTATCGACACGCCATCTTCAGTCGGTGAACGTAGGATTGACTTATGATCGGTATTTCGAAAGGTCTCACACGATGATAGCAGGCGATCGAGTGCCTCTATCTTCTTGATCTGTTTTTTTATGGGTATAGATGCATCAGAAAGTCCCACCATGCCAACGAACAAGAAGTGTGCATAGACAAGGTTGGACGGGTTCTTCGTTCTTTGCACAGTATTTGATAGCCTTCCTTTTGTATTAAGCTCTTCGATCACGTTGATACAGAGATCTTTCAAATCTAAAAGTTATCAATCATAAATGATAATTTGTGAAATTTTTGGGAGATCTGCTTATAGGCAGATCCTGTTATTTGTTAAAGAGAGATTGATAACAGATACGTTGCATCTATAGTGTCCATCCTTATTTTTACTACAAGCCAAACCTGATATATGAAATCATCCATTAGTTTAGATGCTGAGAGCAATAGTATTATTATATCCGAATCTGCTCTTTTAACACATTAATGATAGAGGAAAGGGATGATATAGAACCAACCGATGTTGGACGTATATTTACTGAGTTATCTGGAGAAGTAAGAAGGAAGATCCTGCTCAAATTAAACGAAAGAAGTTTAAGACTATCAAGCCTTGCGAAAGAGCTTGATACAACGATCCAGCATACTCACAGCAACATAAACCGATTAATAGACAGTGGATTTGTTGAAAAGAAACCTGACGGTAACTTGATCCTTACCACATACGGTAAAAGTATAATGAACCAGCTATCAACTTTTCGATTTCTTGCAGAACACAAGGATTACTTTCAAGACCATACGTTGGGGGATCTACCTTTGAAGTTTGAACATAGAATTGGAGATTTGGATAATTGTTCTGTTGTAAGAGGAGTCGTAGCTGTTCTTCAAAGGTGGAAACTTATGTACCAAGGGGCAGGAGGGTATATCAATTCTATAACATCCCAGGTTCCAGTTGATCTGATAGAACCGCTGGCGGAGAAGGTACGAGGTGGCACAAACCTTTCATACATAATGCCGGAGGACGTAATCCTTCCAAGGGGAACATCAGAAGCTATAGAGAAGGTATCATGGAGGTCACTTCTAGCAGAAGGAAAAGCTGAGAGAAGGATGGTTAAGAAGGTGCTTGTTGCAACAATAGTTACAGATAGATCCG
>JBHICH010000059.1:0-6381 GCA_046759465.1 Nitrososphaerales archaeon | reverse complement strand
CTCGAAATCACCATCTATACCAGTAACACCAGTGGCTATTACAACCAGTTCTGGCTTCGGTATGAATTTGATTATGTTTATTTCAGCTTCAGCTATAGACTCTCCTTCCTCCGTAGTCAGCACACCGTTGAAAGTTACCTCGTCACCAACTACCAACTTTGCATTGCACGTCATAGAATTCGTGCAACCGCTCATCTCCACTGAAAGTACTGTAGGTTTCTGTTTTGCTGCAAAAGAGATACTGGGTAGCGCCAGCGCAGTTGACATCACTAGCATTACCCCCATTAGTACGACCACAGCCTTCTTCAATTTAAGAAGTAATCTCCGGGGGGTAATAATATATCTTTTGTTTTCCTCTTCTCGTGTCTGGAGAAAATTCGCGATTTGGTACATCAATACTGAAAAATATCACTCTAAAGCGACAGAACAATGTATTTGGGTAGAAAACTTTACAAGTCGGGCTATTACTTTTCCTCACGTTCGCTCTCTAGAGTTTACTTGCCGAAGAACCCTGAAACCTGAACTGTCAGGAATCCATTTTCAAGGTTGTATCCTTCTTTCTTTGGTATGACTATCACCTGGTGATGGTCAACAGTAAGAGTTGGCGTCATTACAGTATACGACCCAGTCTTCTTCTTTTCTACCTGCAATTCCTGGTCATCATACAATACACGCATGGAGTCGGGATCAACGAACTCGTCATTGCTATCGATGAAGCCAATGAACATAAGTGCCGAGTCACCTGGGCCGTACACCTTCTTCTCAGAGTTGACCGAGGTGAATACTTGGTTTGCCTTTATTGTAGCTATCAATTTCCCCGTTCTTGTTTCAGCGTACGTCGCATCACCCTCGAACTGTGCGAACAATTCTAGGGTTTCGTCTAGGTACTTCTTCAGTACATCCGTACTTGCCTTTTCCCTAGGTGTAAATTGAGCGGTCCACGACAGCTCGAAATCACCATCTATACCAGTAACACCAGTGGCTATTACAACCAGTTCTGGCGTGGGAAGTAGATTCATTATGTTTACAGTGGCTCCTGGTATTGGTGTTTCATTCTCTGTTGTTAGCGTTCCGCTGAATGTTACCATGTCACCAATAAGAAACTCCGCTCCACAGGTCATATCGTTCTTGCAACCGTTCATTTCAAACGACAGAGAAACAGGTTGTTGTCTTGCGGCAAATGTGTTAAGAGTCGCAGTTGTAGAGAGCAACAATAGTATTCCCGATAGTACAGCGAAGACCTTTGCCCACTGCATAAGCAACCGTATAAATCTTCGAGGATATAACCTTTATTGTGTTGAGAGAGTAATTTAACTCATAATAAAGAAGGACTTACTACCCGAAAACGCCAATTGGTTCCGTAGTCATCACTGTTATTGTTATTACTTCGGTCTGTATGTTGTAGCCTTCTTTTTGAGGAACTACAGTCATCTGGTTGTACACCTTTTCTAGTGGTGGAGTCATGTAAGTATACGAACCAACCTTCTTCCTCTCTAACTGCTCTGAAATTGGTTCCAGATTAAAACTTGATTGTATCCAATCGGGGTCAACAAATTCATCGTCGGCATCTGTGAATCCTATGAATATTATTGCTCTATCGCCCTTATTGTACAACTTCTTGTCTGGATTCACGAATGTGTTTATCGAGTTAACTTCGATAGTTATGGTTGTCTTTGCAGTCCTAGAGGCTACAAAATCATCATTGCCCTCGAACTGGGCAAACAGAGATGCCACCTGTGTGTCCACCTGCTTAGTTACATCATGGAGTGCTCTGTCTGTTGGGAGCAGCTCAACATTCCAAGTAATTTCGTAAGTTCCTTCAAGACCAGTGACTCCAGAAGCAACTATGATCAACTGTGGATCAGAGGTTAGCAAGTAGATGTTGATGGTAGCATCTGTTATCGGCTCACCATCTGAAGTCATAAGCGAACCCGTTAATGCGACCTCGTCACTAGGACGCACTTTGCTAGGTACGTCGTCAATGGTTATTTCCGTAGCCTTTTGTACTGCAGCACTTGCAGGAGAATTATATGATACCAGCACAGTCGACAGTATCAATATTGCACCAAGTGTTATTGCTGCACAAGGCAATAGTTTCATGGCTACCCTCAGAAAGAGATGGAATATAACTCTTTTTGTAACTAATGAAGTAAAAATATAATCTTTTCCTAATGATGCACAAAAGATCTCCTATGCTACTCTTGTTAACCACTTGCTGAACCTTTTATCCTTGCCGCGTACAACTTCTTCATACATGCGTCGCAGTTCTTTCGTCACTAAACCAGACTTGCCATCACCAATTATTCTCTTGTCGATTTCAATTATTGGCTTTATTCCAGCAGCAGTGCCGCTTAGAAAAACTTCGTTAGCAGTGTAAAGTTCGTCTCGTGTAATATCTGTGACCTGGCATTTAATATTATTCTGTTTTGCAATTTCCAATACAGCATCCCTTGTTACTCCCTCCAATGCTCCTGCGGTTGTTGGAGGTGTAATAAGTGAGCCATCATTTACTATGAATAGATTTTCTGCACTTGATTCTGCAACCTTACCATCTATGTTGAGCAATATTGCTTCATCGTAACCACTCTTTAGCGCTTCAATCCTAGCGAGTGCAGAGTTTGCATAGTTTGCCGAAGCCTTTGCCTGTAGGGGCATCGTTCTAGCATCAATTCTTCTCCAAGAAGAAATCATGCATCTTATTCCTTCGTTCGAGTCTGACTTAAAATACTCTTCCCACTTCCATACTGCTATGGCAAGATCAACCTTGTTTGGCAAAGGAGTTACGCCCATCTTTCCATATGAATAGTAAGCAATGGGTCTTACATAGCAATCAGGTATACTGTTAGACTTCACAGTAAGAATTATCGCATCGCAAATATCGTCAAAACCATAAAGAATGTCCATCATGTATATCTTGGCACTATCAAGCAGTCTTTTGACATGCTCTTGCATCCTGAATATTGTAGGACCGTTTACGGTTTCAAAGCAGCGCATGCCCTCGAACACGGCTGTGCCATAGTGGAGCGCATGGGTAAGGACATGAATCTTTGCTTGATCCCAATCAACCAATTTTCCGTCAAGCCAGATCTTCGATGATTTTTGCATTCATATCAATCAGCAACGAGTTATTAAATAAATGTAACACCAAGTCGATCTATAATTTTATCAGGCTTCTTTTTGCATGAATTGCTCTGATGGCATTTTCGACATTTTCGACCTTATCATCAACAACAATAAGTATGCGTGATGTCTCTTCTTGTGCATCCATGTTCAGTATGTTTATATCATTCTCACCGACGGTGCTACTCGCCATAGACGCTATCTTAGGCACCTTCCACATCTCATCACCAATAAGCGTGACAACGCCCCTACCGTAAACTATCTCTACTCTATGGTCATATGCCTTCACGTGCTTTTCGTTCCTCTTCACATAATCAGCATCAAGGAATAGTATTCTCGAGATTTGGGTTTCATCCTTTGCATATGGGCTTAACTGAACAAATTCACCGTACCTCTTGTCCTTCTGTAATGAAACGAGCATATGCGATGCTGCATCATTTTCCATCCTTATAACAGCACACATCTTCTTGCCAGTAACTATCTTCAATGGATTAATTTTCGAACTTTGCGACTCCTTCTGGATCAGAGTAATGTTTGACGGTCGATTCATATTAGTTACTACCAGCGGGATATCAAGATTATTTTCTTCAATCTCTTTTATCGCAACCGGATCAAGTATCTTCATGCCAAACATTCCAGCAAGTTTTGCTTCGTTGTATGAAAGATATGGTATATGCTCCAAACCATTTTTTACTATCTTTGGATCTGCGCTCAGAACGGCATTATCCTTTTCGAAGTCAACTTTAACATCATACTTTTGATTGAGCAGGATGGCAAGATCAGCTGCGGTCCTGTCAGAGCCTCCTCGCTCATAAGTAGTTTCCAAACCATCTGTGGTTTTGCCTATAAAACCACCTATAGAAACTACACCACTACTCTCTACAAGATCAATAAGCGGTTTGCTCATACTTCTGGATTCATCTGGCAAAAAGTTGGCCCCTTCAAAGTTATCATCGGTTATTATAGGCCATGAGTTGAGATCAACATGTGAAGAGTTTATGCCGCTACTCCTCATAACATAATCCATTGCGTAAGATATAGCTATTTCACCGCTATAACCTAAAACTCTAGCTCTGGTAACATCGACAAATCTCTTGTAATCCATTGCCTGTTTAAGGGAAATTATAACCTGCCTGTAGAGACCATCGAGCATGGGCTGAAATTCCTTCTGATAAGATTCGTTGATATACTTCGATGCAATATTTTGGTAAACCTCCCTAAGAATTTCTATGTCGACTGACTTAGATTCTGCGTGGCTCTTGCCAATCCTGATAGCAATATCCGTCAATGATCGCGTTTTATCCTCATAATTTGCTAGTGGTGCCGAAAATACAGTAATAACTTTCGCTTCTCTTTGCAGAAGCTTTATTCTTTCTATAACCTTCGGTATACCGGAACCGTTTATTCCTAATGCACTGCCTCCAAACTTTGCTATCGTTAATGCGTTCAAGCATACACACTTTTGTGCTATCTGGCTACTTCCCTGTAATAAGTATTTGATTGTGAAGGATTAAGTTAAGAGATTCAATATTAGATTTGCTGCCTTAGCACCGTTGTTTATCTTCACCATTTGTCTAGCATCGTTCAATTTCTCCAGCAGTAACTCATCTAATCTGTAAATATCATCAAACGAGAAACCAAATTTTTTGGCCACCTTCTTGCATTCATTATGGTATGCCAAATACCTCAACAACCATCGCAACCTCTTCCTGAATTCGCCGTCGCTGATATCGAATCCGTAATGTCTGTAAAGATCAAGAGCAGCGAATTGGTTATCAAAAAGCAATTTAGAGGCACCCTGTCCACTGACAAATGTTAATTTCTTCACGTCCTGTCTCAACCTAGATGCAACAGCCACATCTCTGGTAGCATGGCCAAGACCTATTGGGCTCGTGAAGAATAACACGTTTTTCACTAAAAGAGAATGTATATGAAATTATATATTCTTGCTAGATAGGAATTAGTTTAACACGATCCAGCTTCTTGTTTGTCTGAAACTCCTTTGTCATATTCTTGATCTTATCTGCTTCGCCCTTGAGCAGAAATATCTCCAAGCACTTGTTGTTTTCTATCTTGCTGTGTATATGTGTGTTGATCAAGTCATCAAATGTATGCTTCGTGCTTGTTACTTCCTGCTCGGATTCTTCATCATGTATGACAAGGAGTAGGGCGTGGAGCAGACCAAGCAGATCCCGCCTTTCCTTTTCTTCAGAAATCAGGCTTCTTATTCCTGCTCTAACCAACTCGGACCTACCAGAAAAGCTCAGTTCCTTCATCAACTGGGTTATGTCCTTAAGCATGTCGTCGTTGACGGATATGCTAACTATCGGCATGGATACATTAGTTAATAGCTTTCTTATAAGTTGTTTATTACGAATTATTAACAAATTAAAATAGCTTTATTAACTCCTGTGTGCCTATGATAGCTATCAGCCTTGAATATTCACATAATTACTGCATCATTGATTGTTGGAATAGAAACAGCAGCACATTTTTTTGGTCTTCATTTTGGCTTAGAATACTTGCTGGCCTGCCAATGCCACTTTGTGCAACAGCCATTCCATACTACGCCGATAAAACAGGTTCTCTACACTAAAATGGGTAGAATTGTTCCGCTAAAAAAAGTTTTTTGACTTTTTAGGATCTCGATATCTAGCGGTCAAAGATTTAAATCTTTTACTAAGCGTGGATCAGTTTCAGGGTGCGTAGTCTAGTTGGTTAGGATACCTGCCTTACACGCAGGTGGTCGTCGGTTCGAGTCCGACCGCACCCATACCAATCTGACGGGTAGCGACAAAAATTGGGAGCCGCTGGGATGTTTGTAAGCTCCATATGCTGGAATCGCTGCATCACTTGCACTTCGTTTTCGTCTACTTTTGTCTCATGAGTTTTTTCCATTAGATGAATGATCAGTATTAAGGATGGCAGTCAGTGAAGCACATAGTGATCGAGAGGAATCCCTCTAAAACAGTCAGTCAGCAGCCTGTGTACAGCCTTTGTCTGTTTATTTGACCGGTTGGTTGATTCATTGAGTTTTTAATACTTTTATTATATACATTGGAGATGCTTATGTAATGGTATCGTGTGAGTACTGCAGCAAGGTGGAAGCTTTACCTTATCAGTGCGTCTTATGCTCAAAGCACTTTTGTTCATCTCATAAGGATCCACAGGCACATCAGTGCGTCGAGTACACAGGCTCTAGTGAGCAGGGGGCACTGAGTGGAATAGAGCAAGAGACCAAACCATCACATGAAGGTTTAC
>JBHICH010000058.1:0-6422 GCA_046759465.1 Nitrososphaerales archaeon | reverse complement strand
TAATGGTGGACCGCTTGAGTTTGGTTATGATGGAAAACTGTATATCACCACAGGAAATGGCCAGGACTTTGCCGTGTCATCAGTAATGCGAGCACAGGCGTTGCGAGCGCAAGATATCAACTCCCCAGCAGGTAAGATACTTAGAATCAACTCTGATGGCACTATTCCAGAAGATAACCCGACTCCAGGCCTTCCGTACTATACGCTGGGACACCGCAACAGCTTCGGCATAGGCTTTCACCCTGTAACAAAGATGCCATACATAACGGAGAACGGCCCAGCGTGCTGTGATGAAGTAAATCTATTAACTCCGGGCGAAAATTATGGTAATCCATATGTTACTGGCAAGGACAATTATGATAAAGATATTCCTGAAGAGTTGGTCGGCAAAAAATTTGTTGAGCCACTGATGGAATTTACTCCTAACATAGCTCCTACAGAATTGATATTTTATACCGGTGACAGATACCCTGGTGAAGTTAATAATATGTTCTTTCTTTCGTATAGTAATCGTGAATTATATCGAGTGGTTCTAGAGCCACCAAATTATGATGAAGTTATATCGACAGGCCTGTATCCTATTAAGTTTGGAGCTAAGGATGCACTATATAAGGCGGACGTGCCTGGTGGATTTATTTTTAATTCACTTCTAGATATAGAACAGGGACCTGACGGATATTTGTACGTATCATCACTTGACAGTATTGTAAGACTCGATTTTGTCTATACCGACATTCCAACTACCATTTCGGTGGATGTAGAAATAGTAAACTTAAAGCAGCTGGATTTGCTTAAACTCAAGGCAAAGATATCAGATTACTTCGGTAACCCGGTTGCAGATGTTCCAGTTAATTTCTTTGATTCAGATAAATTGATAGGTTCTGCTATATCGAATCAGGAAGGTATAGCTCAGCTTGAGCACACTGTTGAAGCAGCGGATCAACATACTATTACAGCCAAATTCACTGGAGGGGAGAAGTATAAGGAGAGTTCCAGTCCTGAGCAGGTGCTGCATTTGCGCTCTTAGTCCATTATGACATCATTTCGTCTTTTTTATTATTATAAAGAAATTTTGTTTCTGATCTCTTATCTGATGAGAAAGAAGAAAATGGAATTTCTATGCTCCTGCAACTGCAATCCATAGTTATCTGCCGAAGTATTGTTGGATTTGATCCCATTATTCGACTTTAAGCGTGATGGATTGAATTAGGTCACTGCATTTTCTGGCAAAAATCTCTGTATCAAAATAAAAAAGCATAAACATTCGTATCGCAATCAAGGAACCACGTTTATTGAAACTTCACCGAACTTGTCAGGATCTGAAGCCAGCGCAACCCTAAAGCTAACAGTGCGAGCAGGTATTTCTTCTACAACCAAGAAAGAGCCACATGCCACACCATCAGCATTTGCATTGCCCTTGTCTATTATCGCTACATGGCCGGGCCACCCGATCCTGGTTTCATAATCTGCGTTAGGAGGAAGTCCTTTTACACCCCAATTCTCTCTCTCCCCATAACGAACAGTATCCTTTACTACGGAGACAACTATAATGTCTGATGCAGGCTCTATCGAACCTTCACCGTGTAGCACGTTTATTGAAACCTCGCTGTATTTTTCAGGATTCGATGCCAATGCAAACCTAAACGTAAAAGTGCCAGCAGGTATATCTTCTGTAACCAAGAAACAGCCACTTGCCTCACCTCTGAAGTCTGCACTGCCATTTGTTATCACTACATGGCCGGGCCACTCGATCCTGGTTTCGTAAGGTGCATAATGAGGAAGTCCTTTTACACTCCAATTCTCGATATCCCCATAAACAACAGTGGTTTTTTCTACGGAAATGAACAGAGTAGGTTCCGGTCCGGTTGGTGTGGCGAACGAGGTAACCAAGGTGTAGACTATTCCGGCAGCCACAGCAGCTATTATGCCCAGATATATTTTCTGCATCGATCCTGTTGCATACTATAGTTCTGCTAATAATAAGTATTATCAAATGTACAATTAGGAATTACAACCGGAGCAGATGTGAAATCTAGCTTTTTGATCTTGGCTCCACTATCCGATATGGACAAGTCTGTAGATGGTCAACTCATTGGTACCGACAACCTATAGGATTAACCTACCTAATAAATAAGAAACTATTTGTATCTCTACAAATATTGGAGTATTATCAAGTTATCAGTTGTCCTACTCGCGTACTCGGAAGAAGAATCCCTGCTTGTGTTGTCGAAAGATTTCAGGAATTGTTAAATGGAAAAATACAATAGATAATTCTGGTGTTATCACAGAGGTCTCAAGGGAATACCTTTTCAATATGTACAGAGTTAGCCCATAAATATTAAGCAGGTTGTCGATAATCAACGCCAAGGTGAAGAGAATAAAAATAAGCTTTCAAAAGAAGAAGGAAGTTCGGTGGAGGGTATGAAATATCTTCTTCACTTTCAAGAAAATTCAAGGTCATTTTTTACCATCATTTTTGTTTCATTATTTGCTGTTGTAGTGATTACAAATGCTTGGGTAACTGACGATGCTTATATTGTCTTTAGAACTGTTGATAATTTTGTCAATGGGTATGGATTAACATGGAATACAGGCGAAAGGGTGCAGGTCTACACAAACCCATTGTGGATGTTTCTTCATTCAGCAGTATATTTTGTTACTAATGAAATATACTATTCAACAATATTCATCTCTACCGCTGTCTCTTTGATTGCCATACTTTTGTTCGCTTTGAAGATTGCAAGAACCACCACAATGGCTTTGCTTGGAATTACAATCTTGACATTTTCCAAAGCTTTCATTGACTATTCGACCTCGGGCATGGAAAATCCTATGACACATTTGATTCTCGCATTGTTCTTCTTTATCTACTTTAAATTTGAATCAAGTAGTACCAAAGACTTTCGAACATTTTTTTTGTTGTCGTTGATTGCTGCAATGGGTGCCTTCAATCGGCCGGACACTATTCTGCTCTTTCTTCCTTCTCTCGTATATGCTCTGTTAAGACTACGTTCACTCAGAGGAGTCTATGCCCTTACTATGGGTTTTCTACCGTTTATCGCATGGGAAGGTTTCACACTTTTTTATTACGGCGATCTGCTGGCCAATCCCAGTTATTCAAAGGTCCTGAGCACAGGTATCAGCAGAATTGAATATGCAGAACAGGGTCTATACTATGTGTTCGTAAATCCTATCAATATTGATCCTTTAACACTATTGATTATTGTATCTGGTATTGCAATACCCTTTTTGACCAAAGAATGGCGCAGTTTGCCAATTGTTGCTGGCATCAGTCTTTACTTACTCTTTGTAGTCATGATCGGTGGGGATTTCATGACTGGGCGCCTTTTGACAGCCCCGCTGTTTTGTGCAGTTATTGTGCTTTCACGAAATCATTTCATTTCTAGCAAATTCGGGGATCTTAGCTCACATAATTTCAAGGGAAGATTTTGGGTACTGCCATTTTTTGTCGTGATCTTCCTAAGTCTGGCCTCACCATATTCCCCATTCCTAAATGATGCTGATTATGGGAAAAGTGCATGGGATAAATGCATCAAGTGTACGCGGGATAAAGGCATCAGTGATCAACGTCTTGTTTACTATCTAGACACCGGCCTATTTAATGCTGAACATCTACAGTGGGGTGCGGATGTCGAGATGCCTAATCACCTGTGGAGGGTCCAGGGAGAAAGAGCACGTGATAAAGGTGTTTCTTTAACAGACCCAAAGGTTGCCGTCGGTTTCTATGGCTTCGCAGCAGGACCTAAGGTACATCTTGCTGATCGTGTAGGGGTAACTGATCCTCTCCTAGCTAGGTTGCCCTCCATAAACAAGTTTTCAGGTGATCCAAATTTTCGGATAGGCCATATTTTTCGTATGATTCCTGCTGGGTATCTTGAAACACTGGAATCTGGGGAAAACAAGATTGTTGACAAAGACTTGGCTCTATATTACGATAAATTATCACTGATTACTCGTGGTGACCTTTTCGATAGTAACAGAATTTCTGAGATCATAAACATGAATCTAGGAAAATATGATCACCATATCGATGCCTATGCAGCAAGATACAGCACTATGTTACATCTCGAACTAACAGATATAGACCAACCCAAGGTAGAAGGGACACGTTGGGATGCTTCAAGTAGCATCGTGTTCTTCTCACACGGTATTGAGATTAGTTTGGGAAGAGAATACAGCACAGAGCATATAGAGATCAGCTTCACGACGACTACCAGATTGTATAACGATAAGCTTAACGACGAGTACCAGATTGTATATTTGAAGGAAAATGAAGAGCTCGCTAAGCAGGATATTCCTACACATCCGATCCGAGCTGGGCGCGTACATATCGTTAATGTTCCACTGGGGGTCGTAGAGGAGGGTTATGATAGTATTAGGATAATACCCATACGGGGAGATCATATGTACAGCATTGGACAGATCAGGCTGCTTACAGATGAAATTCTGTCTCTAGATTTTCCAAAGACCATATTCGTCTCAGTGGGAACACCAACCATAGGTCATAATGATGAGCAGAGTTGGAGTGTAAAAGGACTTCCTGCTAACGCAGGTTATGAAACCAGGATTGGGTGGACTGGCAATGTACTGATAACAGGCAAGGGCACTGCAGATGGTAAGGGAGAGGCAAGCGGCTCTTTCTTGGTTGGAGAAAAAATACCTGCTGGCACTATTACGTTTAGGGTTGCGCTGGCTTCAGATCCTGACAACTTCGGTGAAGTTTCTATGAATATAAATCCCTAAATGAATTATTATTAAACACTTATTATGCTAATGAATGTTTTCAGCATTGTTTAAATTTTTCAATTTGTATGTACAAGATTAGGCATTACAACCGGAGCAGATGTGAAATCTAGCTTTTTGATCTTGGCTCCAGTATCCGATATGGACAAGTCCGTATATGGTCAATCGGTCCTAGTGAAGAGCAGATTCTAAAGCATTACGGTTTATCACCTACTGTCATAACAGTATCTTTCCTTGTCCACCTTTACCGATTGCCGTGCTTCTGAGTAGGCTATCATTCCTTCAATCCTGCAACTTCGTTGATTGATGAGAAGATTTGGGATTGATACAATAGGGTTTCAACGGTGATAAGCCATTCTAATTATTGATAATGCGAACTCTATCAAATCCTTAGTTGATAACTTTGACTTTCCAACCTTCCTCTCGACAAATGTGTAAGGCAATTCTATCGTCTTCATGTTAGCCTTGGATGCTACCAATAGGCTCTCTATCTGATACTCAAAACCCTTGCTGCTTAGATTGGACCCTAGAAGCATCTTGATGGCCCTTTTACTCCAAGCCTTAAAGCCACTTGTGGTATCTTTGACCTTTAGATCAAGCATAACCTTGCTTAATACATTGGCTCCCTTGCTTATCATATTCCTGTGGAATGGCCATCCCTCTATTCCTCCACCCTCTATATAACGAGAACCAACGACGAGATCATAGCCATCCTCTATCAGTTCTGCCATCCTCGGTATCAATGTTATATCATGTGAAAGATCACCATCCATCTGAATAATTATATCGGGGTCGATATTGTCCATAGCCCATCTAAAACCATCTAGATATGCAGAACCCAATCCCATTTTTGAGCTTCTTGATAATAGATGAAGGTTAGGATGGTTAAGATTCTGTATGAACTCGCCGGTGCCGTCTGGACTGTCATCATCAACTATCAAAACGTGACAATTTGCTATGGAGCCAAATATCTTGGGGATAAGTATCTCTATATTTTTAAGCTCGTTGTATGTCGGTACTGTTATTGCGATCTTAGACAAGCCAGTGACATAATGATGGTAGGAATCTTTCTAATTAGCCTTTCAGTACCCATTCCTATGCCCTCTGCAACCTGTTGCTTTCAGGAATCTTCCCATGACCAGTATGACTAGAAATCGCAAGGTCGATGGCTAGATATAGCGTATCTATTGAAGGGTAATTTTCGAGGGTTATTTCTGATTATAGATTTGGAAAGGATATTCTTGAACCAGATATATGTGGTCTTCCTAACTATTTGCATTTTTCTAGGTACATATTATAATGTGCAGAACCAGTTTATTTTTCTCGCGCCCATACAACAACGACAGCCAATAAAACAACTACGGTCTCAACTAATAGTCACAGATTCAAGGGAAGGTGTTGCAACCAGCTCTAGTGCTGTGACTGAATCTATGCAAACAACGACGACTGACGTCATCCAAGAATGTGATGTTTCCTCGAATATTCTTCGCTCAAAGAATCAAAGGAAGAATCAAGGCAGAGATTATGGGTATGCGGATTTGCTGCTACGCAAAGTTTTCCAGTCAATGCTGTGTATCAGACAACCGTTCCAGTACATGCTGCCGCACCGAACCCCTTTTTTCCTCTATCTATAGCATGGGATGAGAGTCTGCGTGGTC
>JBHICH010000057.1:0-6497 GCA_046759465.1 Nitrososphaerales archaeon | reverse complement strand
AGCGGGCCCGGAGGGCTTCGATCCCTCGACCTCTGGCTTAGAAGGCAAGCGCTCTATCCAAACTGAGATATGTTTTCATTGCTTAACATATCATTCCAGGGCTATTTTCCACTTAGCCTTACTGAGCTACGGGCCCAGTAATCTCTCTTTTATCACGCGTTATATGGATTTCTAAAAATGATCTCGTATTGAACAATAATTTTTGGTTCATTATTTAGTTAAAGGGAGTTACTCTTTAACAGACTACTATTGCCTAGCATAACAGTAAAGGTACTGGTCTGCATAACCTGCATTAGAGCCAAAATATTCACGCATCTTTGAAGAAAGCAACCTGTAAGTTTGTGGGCTAATCTTTTCACTTTTTAAGCTCTTTTTGAGGATATGCCTGTAGTAATTTTTAATTGCCCTTGCTACCCAGACATCTATCGGAAATGCATCAAGTTTTTCTAAAGAGAATAGTAGAATACAGTCACCAACCTTGTGCCCAACACCAAGCACATCCATCAACTCTTTTTTGGCCTCCTCATAGTTAGAGTTTTTCAGTCTTTCGAAGTCAATACCATTTGATTGTACAATCTTCGCTGCCTGCTTGATGAACTTGGCTCTATATCCTACACTGCACTTGCACAGATCATTTATACTTGCATTTGCAAGTCTGTGCGGTTCTGGGAATGAATAAAATTTGAGGTTATCATATTCAATAATCTTGCCGAAAATAGTGCAAAGGGTCGTCAGCATCTTTCTTATCATTGCTATGTTAGTATTTGTGGCGCATATGAAAGAGACCATGCACTGATACGGTTCCTGTCGCATTATCCTCAAACCTTTTAGCGTTGATACAGCTTCCTTCATTACAAAATCCTTTGATATCTCCTTGGTTATCGAGTTTAGATCATCGTCAAGCCTGAAGATCTGCTCACAATCAACATGTTCTGGATAAGAAGAAAATTCTAATGCATTGTTGTTAACTGCTACCTTTACAATATTGTCACCATAAACGCCATACCAGGAACCATTCACTTTTTTCCACAGAAATACCTGACCGCTATTGATCGTAAGGTCCAGGTTCAATCGTGCAAAGTTACTAGTCAGCATAGCTCTCTACACTAAAACTCCTTTTTAAATGAACTATATATTATGACTCGCTTTGCTCCTGAATTGCCTCCAAATCCCTTTTGAGCAGCTCTATAATCTTTGGAACCTCTTTAGGCGCACATTTCAAGCAGTACTTCTGAAAAGAACTGGGCAGTGTAAAGTACTTCTCCCTATATTCTATTACCCTCCTGCACGCAGTGCATGCTGGCGGTTTATCGGCATTAAGATTTTTGATAATCACAACAAATGTTCTATGGCTCGATAAATATATCATTTCCACTTATGCCTAGTTCATCATTATTTACACGCTTGTCTCCCACATTTATCAAGCGATCTTATTATGCCATGCAGGCAGTAAGTCATATGTCTGGGAATCAAAGCGATAATGTGAAGAAAGTAAATCTGGCTGTCGATTCGTTAAAAAACAAGGCCAAGTTATATGCAGGGCTTTCAAATCTCAACAATAAGGGTATAAAGGATCCAGTAAAGAGTCTAATTCATCCACCTGCACCAGGCAAAAAAGTAAGTAAAGTAGGTTGGGTGCTGTTCTGGATTCCAGAACCTACCATGGTATCGAATGCAGTAGGATTGCCAATGGTAGCTGCTGGTAAGGTACTTGATCGCTACTACAATGGCACAACTGTTAAGCATGTTGGCGAAGAAGCTAGGAAGACTTTATACTCACTCGAAGAATTCTTGTAGCCAGCAATAAATATTAAGAGCGTTACGATAGCTGCAGTCATGCCAAAGCAAGTGTTCAGCAAAGAGGATTTTTTAAGGATGGCAGATGGTGCAATTGAATGCTTGGTAGTTAGAAGAGACGACAAGGTAAAGTTAAAGCTCAGAAGATCAAGACTGGTTTATACTTATGTTACAAATGATTCCGAAGCTAACGATCTCCTTAAGAGCGTCAACCTAAATGTTGTAGAACTTTAAACAGTAATTGTTTCTCCTGTATTTGGGGCATATGCGTAGAAACCAAACTTTTTGTTTATCTCTTCAGCGAACTTGATACAGGTATCGCTTTCCCCGTGAACAGCTAATACTTTTGGATTGCCCTTTATCCCGGAGAGCATGTCAAATAGATCACTTCTTCCACTATGACCGGAGAACTCGAACTTCTGTATCTCTGCCTTGACCTTTCTCACCTTTCCTTCTATTACAGCTACACGATTCTCTAGTAGAGACCTCCCAGGGGTTCCTTCGCCTTGGTATGACACCATTGCTATGCCATTCCTCTCATTCTTGGCTATTTGCTGCAGGTAAAATACACCAGCACCGCCTACAAGCATGCCTGCAGGTGAAATTATTACGCATGGTTCCTTCAGCACCTTCCTTCTCTGGCTCCAACCACTTATCCATTCAGCCTCGTTTATTGCTCTAGAGAAGAGTTCTGGATCTTTCAGAAACGAAGGATGCTTCGAAATGATCCTGTTTGCCTTGAGTGCCATTCCATCCATGACAACTTTGTGCTTAAAGTTTGCGTCCCTCAAAACACATGCAATCTCCTGTGCCCTCTCTACAGAAAAAGCTGGAACGAAAAGTATACCCCTTCGCTCAATCACTTCATTTGCAAAATGAACCAGTTCACTTTCAGACTCTTCTCGGGGCTGATGTTCTTCCATGGAGTAGGTGCTTTCTGTTATAACAAGATCTATTTCGCCAATGTCAAGGTCAGCATTTCTTAGCATCTTCGTTCCTCTTTTGTTTATATCTCCAGTGTAGAAGATTCTCTTGCCGCCTTGTTCAACAACAATTGTAGCACCTCCCACTATATGTCCAGATTCATGTAATGTTACGTCAACGCCATTCACAGAAAACTTTTCACCGTAAGCTATTTTCTTGGAGTTGTTTAGCATCGCAATAAGATCGATATATTCAAACGGAAGGTAGAAGCCTGATATCTTGATCATATCCTCGATCAGCAAACTTGTAAGTTCGAAAGTTGGTTGTGTTGCATATGCGGTTACACCCTTGCTGAGAAAGAGCGATGGCACAAATCCAGAATGATCTAGGTGTGCATGTGTTATTACTACTGCATTGATATCCTTAGGCTTTACATGCATTGGAAATAGTGGTTCACGCTTTAGCAAAACACCATAATCTAGCAATAATCTAGTTCCATCGGCATCTATTAGAAACGCAGACCTACCAACTTCTTTAGCTGCGCCAAGTACTGTTACTTTCAAACCTTGAGCTCAGTTCCTCATACATGCACCTTTAAACATTTGCAATAACATAGTTTTAATAGAAGGTCAAGAAACTCGCTCTATGACATAAGAAATAAGGAGGATTAGGGATATAACCGCTAAAGCATCTAACAACAGAGATTGAGACATAGGATCCACCAATGATCAGGAGTATGAATATGCCAAAAAACTTAATAACTTCTGATCATGATTCTATTGCATGGCTAGAAGTTTTAAAGAATGGTGGGCAACTGTACCGGATGACCTGAGAAAAAAGACACAGGGAAATGATGATTGGAATACGTACAAACCACTTCTTAACGAAATAAACTACGTCCTGATGACTTTTAACACAGGTGGCAAGCATAATCTATTACCATCACATGATGAGATTCAGCAATGGATTAAGAACGGGGAAATAGACGTAGTTAGAATG
Organism: Nitrososphaerales archaeon; assembly: GCA_046759465.1. Taxonomy (GTDB): domain Archaea; phylum Thermoproteota; class Nitrososphaeria; order Nitrososphaerales; family UBA213; genus JBHICH01. Next base: position 2,777 of record JBHICH010000057.1, on the reverse strand, counting down.
ATGAAGAAGTAGAAGTTGCCTTTTCCACTTTTTATTTCAGTACATTTTGCTCAACATTTGTTGTAGACATTTTCCTGTAAAACAGTGTTATGCAAATAGCATGATCTTTAAATAACATCAAAGTAGACATTTGAATGAGTGAGATAGATGCCAGTAGCAATAATTCCAGATGTTGACGAACAAACTTGCATAGGCTGTGCATTATGTGTCGAGATATGTACTGCGCTGGGGCCAGACGTGCTTAGAGTTAAGCCGGTTGAAGGCTGGAAGAGAGGTAAAGCATTCATCTTCTATCCAGAGAGATGCATCTCTGATGGAGCATGCATCGGTGTTTGCCCAACGAAGGCAATCTTCTGGATGAGACCAATGGAATTCACTCCAGGTCAACCAATACCTCTACACAAGTTCGGTAGATTCTCGAAGGGCTGGGAAGAAGGTTAAGCGCCGCAAGGCATCTCTTTATTTTTTTATCTTTCTAGGCTATTTATTGCAGATGTTATTTCCTCTATAGTAGCATCTTTTTCTAGAACAATTAGTTTAGTTGATTTTTCTATTGGTTGCAGAAAGTTTTCGACAAATTCATCAGCAACTACTAGCACTTTCTTGAAACCATTCTTTTTGATATATGATGATAGTCCTTCTGCAAAAGTTTCGAATTCATTTGCATCGAACTTTATCCTAGCAGCAACATGATGGGCTGCAGGAAAAACGTCAGAAATCTCTTCTGGAACGACACCAAGGAACGGTGAATAATAACCCAGTTGAATATTGGAAGTATTCAGTGTTTTCTTTAAATCATGGTACCTATTACAGATGTAGAATGGGTGGTTATCAGGTTCAGGCAGAAGCAGAAGCACATCTTTACTTACCTTGACATTTTGGATTACCATCTTCCTGAACCTTATCACTTCTGGTCTATACTGATCCAACGGATTAAAGAGAAAAACAGCTTTTCGTTTATATACAGGAGTACCTTCCTCGAGGTAGTCCGGAACTTCTTTAAATAGCGCGATCGCCTCAGCAAGCTTTGGGTGGGACATTGCCTTCTGTACAACATACTCCCACAATCTGCCCTCTACTATCGATTGTTTAGTCAAGTCAATCTCTGCTTTGATTGTCAGAAGGTTATGCTTTGCCAGTTCCGTGAATCTCTTCTCGTTCTCAAGTTCAACAAGTTCCTGCACTGTGTATCTAGTGCATATCTGACAAGTGCATGGCAGGTACTTCAGATTCTCTAGTTTTGCTGTACTATTGGAAAGCATGTATCTATCATCCCTAGCATATAGCATGTATGATGCTGAGTCAAAAGTATCGCATCCAAGTGCAACTGCCAGTGGTATGGTTAATGGATGTCCTGCACCAAAAAGATGTAGTGGTTTACTTTTTAGAAATGATGACTTCGCAGAAATTATCATTCTTGCAAGAAGATTAAACTCGTAAGATTCCATCACTTCTGTTGGACTACCAAGAGCAAGCATGTTGTATCCTAGCATGTCTAATCTTTTGGCTGAAGACACAACAAGATCAAGATACGCTCCACCTTGTATTGGTCCAGCCCAGATCGTTTTTTTGTTATCTATCGCGTTGATAGTTTCCTCAGCAGCTTTTAGAGTTTGACTGACATATGATTCTGCAACACCGCGTTCCAGTTTGAGACCAGTTGGCTTATCCAATGGTATGGCGATGTCACTGCCTATCTTTTCTTCAAAGATAGCCATTTCTTTTGGACTAACATCGATATCACCATACTCTAAAACCTGGTAACCTCCACTATCGGTCATGACAATACCATCGAACTTGATTATATCATGTATGCTTGTTACCTGCTCGCCATACTGTTTTTTGGTTATGTAGGCATTTGTTATAACAAGATCAAAACCCATTGCTTTTATTGAATCTAGGCTTACCGATTGCCGGACTGGATGTACAACTGGAGCAAATGCAGGGGTTTCTACATAACCATGATTAGTTTTAAGTTTACCTATCCTCCCTGCTAGATCAGTATATTTCACTTCAAACAATTACTTGTTCTCCCTTACAAATTCTTCATAGATTGCTTTTACCTTCTCCGCTGCAAGTCCATCACCTTCTGCAACACCTCTTTGAGTAACCTTGATCTTGTCCATAACAACTATTGCTGAGATATCATCCATAATCTTGACCAGACCAGGGAAGATCTTATTCAGCCTATCAGCAAGAGCAAGTATATCAAATGGTTTTTCGATCAATTTTATCTCTTTAACAAAGTTTCTCTTTACGATCAGTCGTGATACTTCATCACTACCTTCGATATCTTCAAGTACTATACCCGACTTTTCATCAACTCCAGCCAGAGTAGCTTTGTAGACTTTGGCCTCAGAGATTTCAACATAGACCCTTTTACCGACAAATGCAAGAATTTCTTTCCCAAATCTTCGAGCTGTCATCGAACAAATATCATGTGCCTGTTATATGAATTTCACCCGAAGAGTATTCATGAAGTTCTTAAAACAAGTTTCTTCAAAATTTCGTTAGCGGAGGGATGAGAGTGGGAACAGAACCAGAAATTCGCTATGGATATTTAAAGAATCTTTGTAAATCATTATTTTTCACGACTAAGGATAACCAATCAACTTTACTGATTGAACTTTTAACCTCACCATTGAACACAGATACTATTTCACTTACGACTTCCTCTGATTTTTTGGCCGTGCTATCAAATTCAGCAACTTTTCTTTCTCCGAACCTTTTAATGGCATCATAAAGGCATATACCAATCACTTCACTAGATACGTTAT
>JBHICH010000056.1:0-6551 GCA_046759465.1 Nitrososphaerales archaeon | reverse complement strand
GTTCCCCTACTTCCTTGGTGCCATCAGCATGCTCGAATGTCCAGAACCACTGCTGCGCAGTTACTTTGATCGTTTCTGCCTCTTCTGGTATTTCATCGATATATTTCTCTACGACCCAAGCATCTGCGCCAACATATACAAGTATGGAAACCACAGCTAAAATGTATAGCCACTCGAGCATAACATGGCCACCCATCTATCTCTCTACCTCCTTCTGCTTTACCTTCTTCTCTCTGAACCTTATGGCAATGAAAAGCATAGTACCCTGCACTATTGCCCCAACTACGAATGCTGCGGACATCAGCCTGTAAAATAGACCCCAGATCTCGACCCTCCGGTTAATAAACTCAGATTCCTGCGCAAAGGCAGAATCAAGAATTGGTATCAAACTAGAAAAAAACAAAGGAGTCAGAATCAAGCTCAGCAGTCTGATGGAGATCATCAATCCACATCGAGATTTTGGACACTTAACTGTATTTAAAGATTCTGGGTAGATTGATAACAATCATTTCAAAAGGTACCCGCTGATATCCATCACATCAAATGCAGATATTGCATAATCCTTACTGCTATGCTTTAATATTGTTAGTGATGCATTTCTTATGCTTAAATTAAAAAGTGTCTCTGGTTTAAGATCCAATATTCGGCTTATGGCTGCCTTTATTGGATCAAGATGTGTTACAAGTAGCGTATTTTTATTAGGATGCTTTTCCGCAACGTAATCCAATATACTGCCTATTCTCGCTCCTATATTGAAAAAACTTTCAACGCCCATATTTCTTAACTTTGTATCATCGCCTTGGTAGAATTTGAGGAATAAATTTCCATACTTTTTCACTACATCATAATAGCCCATGCCTGTAACTGAACCCATTTCAGTCTCATTAAGCCTTTCATCGATTTTGTAATCTATACCAATCTTTTCAGCGATGATTTGTGACGTTTCTATTGCTCTGGTTATTGGACTAGTGTATATGGTATCAATAGGAACTGTCTTCAATTTTTCTGTGATATCAGCAACTTGAACCCTACCCTTTTCAGTAAGGTGATATTCCAACTTCCTTCCTGCAAGGATGTGAAGAACATTGTTTTCTGCCTCGCCATGCCTCATCAGTATTGCTGCCAAGATGAATGCCGGTCCTCCAAAAGTTAATATAAATTATTACCCATGCAGTTGCTAAATGAAAATTGGAATTGTTGGTGGCACTGGCGGCATGGGTGAAGGTCTTGCGTTAAGATGGTGTATCAATCATGATGTTGTTGTAGGCTCAAGGGAAGCGCAAAGGGCGCTTGATGCAGCAGCTACATACTCAAAAGTTGTTGCTGAAGCGTATGGCTCCAAAATGAAGGGCACTATTACTGGAAATGAAAATATTGCAATGGCAAGGGATTGCGACTTTCTGGTGTTGTCGATCCCTTATGAACACATAAACGATACATGCGATAAACTAGCTGGTGTTGTCAAAGAGAACTGCATAATAATAAGTCCTATAATTCCGATGAAAAAGGGCAACGACGGTTTCGAATACATGCCAATGCAAGGTAACACAAGTTCAGCTGCAGAGATGGTCGCTGCAAAGATGCCCCTAAGATCAAGGATAGTATCAGCTCTACACACAATATCGGAAGTGAAACTAAAGCATATCAACGAAAGTATTGATTGTGACATACTTGTCTGCGGAGATGATACAAATATCGTTAAGACTGTTATCGGTCTTATCGCAGAAGTAAAGGGCCTGAGACCAATATATTTAGGTCCTTTATCGATTTCTTATCAAGCGGAGGTAATAACTCCGATGCTTCTCAATGCTGCAAAGCAGAACAAGATTAAGCACCCTGCACTGAAGATAGTTTAAGAATAATATTTACAATAATAATGGTATATGTGGTATAAGGCACGAAGAGCAAGAAACTGGTTAACTGCTATGGCGATTTTGTTCGCAGTAATGGCAGTCATAATTCTCCTGCGAGATATAGCGCTCTTCGGAACAGAGTTTGTTGGAGATTTCTTTGTGAGCCCTCGGGTTACGAATGAAAAGTTTGTTCTTGCGATGTTCGTTATTGCAGCAGTTTTGTTCGCATTTGGCCTAAGGAAGGGAGAAGACTTCTATTCGTAGCCTTCTCTGGAACCTTGCATCGTAGCCTCGATACCCATCAGTAGTTTTATCCTTGGCTTGGCTTTGGCGGGTTCACCTTGGCGAAGAGATTTTTCAATAGTTACCTTGCTAACTTGCTTAGTAGATTTTTTATTCGTCTACTTCTCTTTACTTGCTTCGCAATCGCACCAATTTCTTGGGATCCGATGATCAAAGGCATCCTGGTGAACCTGTTGCCATCATAAACACAGAACCTTAGTTCTTGCGTTCCATCATCATATTCAAGTAATTGTATTGTTGGTTCCCAGCTATTTCCACCAATACTGCACCTAATGGAAACTTCTTCGATTACATAACCCCTTCCCCAGTGGAAGTTAAAGGGTCTAGGTATCTTTCTTTGCGTTGCTTCGCTAATCCTTGTCATAGAGTGTTTAGTAATTAACGAATATTTTAGTAGTTTTCAAACTTTGATATAAAGTCTAAAGACTCCTTCAATGTTGGCGGTTCCACATCTTTGTTAGACACAAAAAGAGCTGCACAAACATTGGCAAGGAGCAGTCTATCGTTCTCGTTTAGACCACAAAGATAACCCAGTGCATCTGCGGCGTCCCAGGCATCACCAGCCCCAGTTGATGTATTAACTCCAATCTCAAATGACTTTATGTAAGTGCTTTCCTTTCCATCAGACGTTGAGCAGCCCAATGGAGTGTGCACGTCAACATTAAGAGATAACTCTGACGCTAGTTTCTTTGCAGCTTCAGCAATGTCTTTGCTGGCGTAATTAATTGGCAAGGCCTCCAAACTAAGCGATTGCATTGTCAACCTGCACTCATTCTCATTCAAACTTAAAACATCGAGATTCCCTCGAAGTTCAAGCAAGCATTTCTTGAAATCTTCCTTTCTTGTACTAATATCTGCAGGATCCAAGAAACAAAGTGTGTTTTTGCCTGCCTTTTGAAATGCCTTGAACGTCAGTTCTGTTCCCTTGAGATTACTTGCCCAGTTCGCAACTATTACTGCGCTTGCATTTTTTATCAGATTCAGTTCCTGTTCGCCAAGTTTCTCAGCGCCAAAATTTCCTGCATCACCAACATCATTTATCATCACATTTGCCTTCCGACCATCCTGTCCAACCTCAAATGAAACAGTGTATCCCTGCCTTCCATGCTTTATCATTAACCTAGCATTCTTAAATGGCCCAAATCTATTCTTAAGAATGCCTGAACCAAGATCATCAGCTGCGGTTATCAGCAATGTCCTCGCGCCCAACTTTGCTAGCGCATAAGCAGTGTTAACAGCATTCCCGCCCTTGACCTCCTCCTGCTCTATACCTCTTATGCTTCCCCCTCCAAGCTTCACTTTAGAATTTACAGCATCTATCAGTGAATCAAGATTGTTCAGTCTAACAATTCTATCAATAAAGAAATCATGCATGACAACAACTGGTTTTAGTAGCTTGATTTTTTTTTGTAAATTTTCAAACACAAATAAGAAAAATAAAGTAGAGTATTTTACTCTTCGCCCATTCCGCCCATGCCACCCATGCCACCCATTCCTCCACCACCGCCAGGAGGTCCGGATGGTACTTTTGTCTTTGATGACGCTATAACATCGTCAATGCGTAGAATCATGTTTGCAGCCTCTGATGCCGATTTAATTACCTGGTCCTTGACTGCCACAGGTTCGATCACATCTATCTTGTACATGTCGGCAACCTTCGTGTTCTTCACATCAACACCCGTCCACCTGCCTCCTTTACTCTGCTTTGCCCTCAACTCTGTCATTGTATCAATTGGATCCATGCCAGCATTCTCTGCAAGTGTCAATGGGATCGTTTCCAGTGCCTCTGCGAACCGTAGAACAGCAAGTTGATCTCTACCTGAAAGTTTGTTTGCCCACTGCTTAAGTTCTGAAGCAATGTAGGCTTCGACTGCACCTCCGCCAGCAACGATTGCAGGTTTTTCCAACACATCTTTGGAAACCATCAAGGCATCATGCACTGATCTTTCGGCTTCGTCAACAACCCTCTGCGAGCCGCCTCTGATCATTACTGTAATTGCCTTTGGATCCTTGCACCCTTCGATGAATACCCACTTGTCCTGCTCTACCTTTCGTTCCTCAACAAGACCTGCGGCACCAAGATCTTCTTTAGTTAGATCTTCAATGTTTGTAACAACTCTACCCTGAGTTGCTTTTGCAAGCTTGACCATATCACTCTCCTTAACGCGCCTAACTGCCAATATGCCAGCTTTTGCTAGATAGTGCTGTGCAATGTCATCGATTCCTTTTTGGCATATCACAACATTTGCATAAGTCTCAGAAATTTTATCAACCATTGCCTTCAGCATCCTGTTCTCCTCTTCAAGGAATGATTTCATCTGTCCAGGATCATTGATCCTTATTTCAGCACTGATCTCAGTCTTTTCAATTTCCAGTGCCGCGTTCAGTAATGCAATCTTAGCTTTTTCCACACACTTCGGCATTCCACCATGCACAACTTCCTTGTCAAGAGCGATGCCATTGATGAGCTTGGTGTCTCGAATTGAACCGCCAGACTTCTTCTCGACCTTGATATTGTCCATATCAACCTTGTATGCTTCACCTGACTTCTCTACCACCTGCAGAACAGCATCAATGACAACATCTGAAAGTACTGGGCTATCTTCTGACACAAGTTTTGAAGCCATGCTTGTCATTGCAACCTTGAGCAAGGTCTTGCGATCATCTGGTTCGACCTTTATGCTTACCTTATCAAGAATCTCCAGCGCTTGATCTGCAGCTGTTCTGTATCCATCTACAATAATAGTTGGATGCACATCTTTGTTTATCAGTTCTTCAGCCTTTTCAATCAGTGCTCCTGCTAATACTACTGCTGATGTTGTTCCATCTCCAACTTCATTGTCAGTTGCTTTTGAAATCTCTACCATCATCTTTGCAGCTGGATGTTGAACATCGATTTCCTTCAGAATTGTTGCACCATCATTAGTAATGGTAACATCACCCAATGTATCTACAAGCATCTTATCCATTCCTCTAGGACCAAGACATGACTTTACGATTTCTGCAATCAACTTTGCTGCTGTTATGTTGTTTCTTTGGGCTTCCCTGCCCTTCGTCTGCGCTGCACCCTCCTTTAGTATTAGGACTGGCACGCCCCCACTTGTTGTAGCTGGAATTGCTGCCAAATTATTCACCTAGAATAATTGACATACTTTTGCCGTAATTTATAATTTTTCTTATTCAGATGTACTCGCACAATACCTTTCCTTCACATTCACCATGCCAATATCTCTAGATCTGAGCTCTCGAAGATATTTCCCAGGTTTGGTTATCGTGTAAAGGATCCACTTTCTTGTCTACATGAATATGAATAATGGTGTATGTTTAAATTATCGATAACTATGAAAAAGCGTTATGAAGGTACCGAAGGAGATCAGAACATACTGCCCAAAGTGCAAGAAGCACACCAAACATACAATAGCTTTGTACAAGAAGGGCAAGGATCGATCGGCTGCATTGGGAGCTAGAAGGCATGCAGAAGACAAGAAGGGTTATGGTGGCCAGAAATTCCCTGAACTTAAGAGGACTGCAAAGACAACGAAGAAGCAAACCTTGAAGTTGAAGTGCAAGGAGTGCAACTACATCATTCAGAGGCATGGCATGAGGTTGAGAAAACTGGAGATATTGGCTTGATCTAAATGAAGCGCGCGCATATACCTGTTCCAAAACCTAGAAGTAGCTTCATGTACGTTCAATGTCCGAACTGCGGCAAGGAGAATATCGTGTTTTCCCATACAACTACAGATATTCATTGCAAGTCTTGCAAGACGCTCATTGCAGAAAAAACTGGTAGCAGGGCAAGGATGCATAGTAAAGAATTCAAAAAACTAGATTAGTAAGCATCTTTTCTGCAAGTTTAAGTTCCTGCATTGTATTTACATTTAATGCAAGTTGTAGTTTATCCATTAACAACAATTCTTCATCTATGTTTGATTGTCCAGTAACGTGGGATGAATCGATTATGCTAACACCTGTATGGCAAACGATCTTGCCATCATGTTCAACATAGTAATCCGTACTCACTTCAAGATCATCAAGGAGTGCTTTGCTTACTACTACTGTGAGGCATGGCTTTTTGCATCTATCGAAAGTGCTTACTATTTTCTTCACAGTGTTGCTGTCAATCAATGGCAAATCGCTTGAGATTATGAAGACCTTGTTTGGTTTTACTAACCGTAATGCGAAGTTGAGATCCTTTACGTAGTTGGTGCCGGAGCTGTTTGCCACCTGTACATTCTTTTTGGCTAAAAACTGTGCTGTCCTTGGAGTGTTGGCGCTTACTAATGCGATTATTTTGTCAAAGCAGTTAGAATTCATCAGTGCATGTAGAATGTAACTTATCATTGGTTTGTCCCTTACGATAAGCATTGGCTTCTCTTTAGCAGAAAGCATCCT
>JBHICH010000055.1:0-6554 GCA_046759465.1 Nitrososphaerales archaeon | reverse complement strand
GCTTAGCAGGCCTGCTCCCTACCATGCTAGGAGACCCCGGCAGTGAAGAAACTTCGCTTAATAACGGATTTAAACTTTGAGAGCATCATCCATTTAATATTATTCAACCTTCTCTACCAGTTCGCGCAGTTTTCCAATACCCTTTAAAGGTATTCTTTCTCCTCCCACAACTTTCAAATCGATACTTACTTTAGCTTTATCCACAGTTATTATATTGTAAGTGTTCTCAAAAAATCCGCGCATTCTTTCAGACGAGACGGTTCCAGCATAGGCGATTGTCAAAGGACCTAGATTCCATACCCACGGTCTATGCTTGTGACCGCAAAGGACAAGGTTTACCTTGGCAAGTAGCGCAGTTTCGAGAACATCACCAGCATCTAGAACAATTATCCTGTCGCTCCCTGTATCGGGAGCAGATATCAAATGATGATGCATGGCGATAATCTTGGTCTTGTTTACATATTTTGAAAGCATACGAAAGAGCCACAAATTCTGCCTGTATCCAACTTCACCTTCATCTCTATCTGGTCTTGCCGTGCCTAATGTTACAATAACAGCATCACCAAATTCGAATACTTGCCTTGATGGAAAGAACTTTTTGAAAAGAAGATAGCCAGTATTTCTGTAATCATGGTTTCCGCTAAGAACGATTACATTTTTTGTCTTTAGTTGTTTTAACTCATCTCTGACTCTTTGAAATTCTGAAAGCATACCATTTTCGGTCAGATCCCCAGTAACTATCACAGCGTCTGGACCAAGCTTGTTGACTTCATCTACTGCATTTTTGAACACATCTTTTCTAAACTGCGGTCCTACATGAATATCTGATAATTGAACCACCATCATGGCTATTATCGTCAATGCTCATATGAAACAGGTATATAATTATGAGCTCTTGGAAAATACGAAAAGCATTAAATTCATATGTATTCTTATAGGCTTGCATTGAGAAGGCATAAAAGGCGCCCGGAACAAAAAAAGAAGAAAATAACAAAGTGGCAGCTTATAATCCCTGTTATATTAGGCGGAGCAGGTGTAGGTATCGGACTGGTGGTTAATCTTGCAGTTGCCGGTCCACCACCATTGCAGCAATGCATACCAACTGAGAACATGGCATTCCATCTCCATACAAAGATAAATGTCAGCTTGAATGGAGAGCCCTTTATTGTTCCTGCTGATATCGGTGTAACACCTAGTTGTGTGAAACCATTACATACTCATGACACAGACGGTGTCATCCACACAGAATTCCACAAACCAATTAGATTTACGCTTGGCGGCTTCATAAAACTCTGGGGCTTCGATCTTAACCAATATGATTTCAAAATTTTCGCGAAGGGTACTGATGATCCTGCTTTCACAGAGGTAACAGATTACAATGCTCTATCTCTTGATGATAATTTGGAGATAAAGATTGAACTAACCGGCAGGTAAAGTTAAATATCGTTTGGCTGGCAAGGCGATTGTTTTGGGGAAAAAGGCTGCGGTCATCAAGGGCGATGGCACAGGACCAGAACTTGTTGATGCCATGCTCAAGGTGCTCAAGGCATGCAGTACGCAGGTTGAGCTTGTACTATGCGACGCAGGCTCAGAATGGTGGCAGAAGAACGGAGGAGATTCTTACATACCAGAAAGAACGTGGAAGCTCCTGCAAGAATGCGATGCCTGCTTCAAGGGTCCAACGACGACCATACCAGTGCCAACCGCCCCAAGGAGTGTTGCTGTGAGCATAAGGCAGAGGTTCGAGCTTTATGCAAACATAAGACCGATTAAGTCTTACGGTAAATCCGATAAAAAGTTGAATTTTATATGTGTAAGGGAGGCAACGGAAGGACTCTACGCAGGTATAGAGTTCAAGATAGGTGACGATTCTGCGGTTGCGATAAGAAAGATAACAAGGGATAGATGCGAAAGAGTGGCAAGAAAGGCGTTTGAAGTTGCAAAGAGCCGGAGATTCAACAAGGTCATTGCGATAACTAAGCGAAACATACTGAAGGAGACAGATGGCATCTTCATGGCGGCTGTCAACAAGGTAGCATCTGAAAATAGTGGTATAGAAATTGAAGAATACTTTATAGATAATATGTGCCAGCAGTTGGTTAAAAATCCAGAAAGGTTTGACCAATGCGTTCTTTTGAGCACTAACCTTTTCATGGACATCGTTTCTGAAACGGCGTCAGGTCATTTGGGCTCTATTGGCAATGTGTATTCAGGCAATATAGGCGACAGATATGCTATGTTTGAGCCAGCACATGGAAGCGCACCAAAGTACAAAGGCATGAACAAGGTAAACCCAACTGCAACCATGCTGTCAGGTGCATGGATGGTCGAGTATCTGGGAGAAAAGGATATAGCAAAAGCAATCTTCGATGCTACTGAGCAAGTGATCGATGAGAGCAAGTATGTTACATACGATCTTGGCGGAAATGCTTCCACAACTCAGATGGCAGAGCAGGTCGCTACGCGTGCTGCAAAGATGCTAAAGTAGTTTCACTATATTTTTATTAAAAGAAAATCACTTAAAATAAGCTATGGTTACCAACCTCACGCAAGAGGCCAAGTCTAAGTGGGCCGAGGCTATAGCTGCAAAAGAGCCAGAAACAAAGCTCAGGTTGTTAAGAGAATTTTATTCCGTGATGCCAAAACACAAGTCAACCGAGAAATTAGAGCTTTCTATCAAAAGGCAGATATCATCACTGCAGCAAGAGGTGGAGAGAAAGAGGACAAGGAAGACTGGTAGCACAAAACTTGAATGGACCGTTAAGAAGGAGGAAGAGTTGCAATTAGCATTGGTAGGAAGGCTGCAGCCAGCTGTAAGGGTCTTTAACACGCTTACTGGTTTACGAATAAATGTTTACCACGCATTAATGAAGCCTGTTATAGGCTCATTCAAGGCATTGAACATCAGATCACAGATAGTGCTTACCCCAATGGACGAATCCATTGGTGAAGACAAGAGGGACAAGTTTGTAAGCGTTTCAAGAAACACAGATGCGCTGATCGTCGTTGTTGACGAAACCAATTACATCAAGACTGTTACATCGTGGTTCGAGGAGAGAAATATAGACATAATTTCAAGCAGACCAAAGGTTGAGTTGGAATATGCCCCGCATGGTGGAATAAGAATTGTGGGAAGGTCAGAATATATCGGTGACAGGGAAACGTTTGACTTTCTAAAGAGTTTCAATATAAAGCATGCTGTCGTGAAACTCTCGAATGATGCAACGATGAATGATGTCGAGGATGCAATATTTGGAAGGGCAACGAAGAAATGTGTTTTTGTGGTGTTAAAAGATCTTTACACACCTGTTGGAAATAGCCTCAAATTCTATGCTGATAACAAGGAGAAGTTCATGCAGGACCTACTCAAATCTTTGGGACTGCTTCGAATATTTACTAAGAAGATTGGAGGCGAGCCTGGCAATGATCCACTGCTGATGAACAATGGCTCTAAGGTAATCGATCTGGCATACAGAATCCACAAGGATTTTGCTCGCAATTTCAAGTTCGCTAGAATATGGAGAGACGGCTCATCGGTTAAGGTTGGAAAATATTTTCTTTTGAAGGATTTTGATGTAATAGAGATACACTTGTAACTAGTGTAAAACTTCTAAAACCATTATTTTCTCAGATTCTGTAGGCATTTCGAGAGCAAGAAAGTGTCTTCAGATGGTTTGTAGTAATCGTTCTTGTGCAACTATCTTCGCCAATCCAATTAATTCCTCAGGAGTTAATTTTTCTATACGCTTTTCACCGAATTCTAGATTCCTGTCAAGTTTGAATTTCTTTATCGCATTCCTTACTTTTTTGCCTTTATAAGAAAATAATAGTTCGAGTGCTCTAATAACATTCTTGTCAACTTTCTGCTTCTGGACCAATTTAAGCAAAACCGAATCAACTTTTGGCCTTGGATAAAATGAGTTCTTGCTCACATTAGTTATCAGTTTTGCACCAAAACAATATTGTGCCAGTGCAGAAATCGCTCTATAGTTACGTTGTTGTCCTGCAAGGATCTTTTCCGCAAACTCTCTCTGCACCATTATTACTGCCTTATCAAAATTTCTCATTGCCAACCATTCAATTGCAGTCTTGCTCTTGGAGTATGGCAGGTTTGATATGAACACATTAAAATCATAATTTAGCTTAAACCCATCACCACTGATTAAAATAAGATTGCTATACTTAACAAGAGTTTTCTGTGCCTTTTCAAGGAGATTCTTATCCACTTCACATGATATTACCTTACCAGCATTTTTGCAAAGTTGAGCTGTAAGAACTCCATTCCCAGTGCCAACTTCATAAACCACATCATCCTTATTCAATTCTGCAGAATCCAGTATTGTTTTGATAATATCGGTATCAGTAAGCATGTGTTGGCCAAGCAGCCTTCTCTTGTTCATCTTCTAACGAAAATGTTCATTCTGGCAGTACCAGAAATCTCGTCTATTATTCTCCTTGCAATCAGCTTCAATGGATCTCTCAAGCCAACCCTCTTCTGTAAGTCATCAAAGTTCTCAAATGGTTTCTTTTCCCTTTCGTTTAATATTGTCATCATATAGGTCTTGCCTATTCCCGGTATTAGTTCCAGAGAATGTATTCTGGGATTTATCGGCTGGGACAAGTTTATGTAATCAACAAACTTCTTTTCGTTTGCTTTGACTATATTTTCAATTGTTAATGGCAATTCACTTTTTGCATTTGTGGATAGGTTTGCGTAGTCCAGTCTTCCTAAGACGCTAAGTATTTTTGTTCTCCCTTCCCTCCCGATGTAAACCCGCTCGCCGAGATCAAATGACATGTTTGGCACACCGAGTAATTCCAAAAGCGTTAATCTTTCCTCGCCTATTACCTCTATGATCGTTCCCTCCCTTCCTCTAACAGTAATTGATCTGCCACGTGTAACTACATCGAGAACATAGGCGTATTCCTCATACTTCCTCGGCTGTGCTGCACCTTCCAAAGGTAAACACTACTACCTTGCTTAAGCGTTCTCCTTGATTATCTTCAGCATTTTTTCAAGCGTATCTGTTAGTATGAGCTTTTTCCAACCAAAAGTAAATGCCCTCAACTCTTCTATGCTGGTTGGCATTATATTCACTATCTCTACAGCTTCTTCTTCTGTCAAACTGCATTCTTGGATCAGCTTATCTTTCATCTTTTTCGCCGTCTTACCATCGATCTTGACGAACTTTGATACATAATCATACGTCCATCGCTGTATCTGATCCATCGTTTCCGAATTAGCTTTATCGAGAATTTCCTTAACCTCTGGTAATGTTATGACGGTTTTCTTTGCGATGTTTGTCAAGCCATTCATCCTATTGGTTTGACGTGATTGAGCCTAGCTGTAACGCTCTTCTCTTTATTCCCAATATTAACCCTGATAGTCAACGCTCTTCTTCCCACTCTCTCAACTACACCAACCTTACCCTGAAACCTCCTATGAGGCATGCCTTTATGCTCGCTGGGGTCTATATCAATAACAACCTTATCCCCAACTTTATGATCGTAAAGGAGGTAAGAAAGACCCCTAACAAAGTTCTTTCGCAAAAGATACCTCGTCTTTCTCCTAAATCCTCTTGATCTTGCCAATTTTTGTCACTATACCTTGCCGAGGCTTTAATTTAACGGTTATGTTACCTAACCTCTACTCCTTTTACTCGAGGTCTCTTCAGGATCTTCGATGCCCTTTTCTGTAAGCGCAAACATAACTTCCCTCTCTGGATGATATGGACTGTCAACCATTCTAGCTATTCTATTTCTGCCAGAACGCTTCAGATATATTCTGTATGTGCTTGTGTGAGCTACAACATGTCCACCAGTGGGCCTGGAAGGGTCACCAAAGTAGGTGTCTGGAGAGGCTAGGATTTGGTTTGTTGCAATTGCGGCCAAGTTATACGTTTCTGAAATTCTTAGCAGCATATGCATGAACTTGTTCAATCTTTGTTGTCTTTCTGCAAGTGTTCCTCTTCCAAGGAATTCTGCCCTGTAATGGGCAACTGCAGAATCTACAATCAAGAGTTTAACATTATTCTTCCCTATTATTGGGCCAACATCCTCTATGATAAGCTCCTGATGAGCACTATTGTATGCTTTGGCGACAACCACTTGTTCTAATGCTTCATTAGGGTCCAAGTCCCTTGTTTCGGCTATATGATAAATGCGTTCAGGTCTGAACGTGCCTTCTGTATCTATGTATATCGCTCCAGCATTTAGACCACCTTTATCCTTGGGCAACTGAACCATAACACATAAGTTGTGACAGATCTGTGTCTTTCCAGTGCCATATTCACCATAAATTTCTGTAACTGCCTGTGTTTCGATACCTCCGGATAGTAGATCGTCTAGACCCTTAGTACCTGTAGAAATGCGCTCTATTGCTTGCCTCTTCTTGTAAATTTCAGTGGCGGTAACAAAATCCTTTTCTAGCTTACCAAGTTCTACCAGCTTTGCCCTTGCCTTATTGCATATAGAAATTGCTTTGTCCAGATCTAGACCAGTTGCATCTGAAAGGCCCATTGGGCCTCTAACAAGAAGATCCATAATTGTGTGAA
>JBHICH010000054.1:0-6739 GCA_046759465.1 Nitrososphaerales archaeon | reverse complement strand
AGCTGATACCCTTACTATTACTGATGCTGTAGTTGCTACGGTCGATAGGGCCAAGAATATAGCTGATACCCTTACTATTACTGATGCTTAATCAATGCATTTTCAGCTGCTCCCAGTTGAGCCGATACCATGTGCAACCTCCTGCTAGAGCTCCTGCTCCTTTAGAACTATTCTAAACATTTGAACTATTTTTGATCCTGGTCTGGTATAGTAACAGAGTAATGCTCCATGACATAATCTTCCCACTCGTTAACCAGCATTCCAACATCTAGTGAATACAGCTTCTTATCCATGTCCAACTGGCTCCATTAAGAGTAGCATGGATATTGGTGAACCTTAATCTTTTCAAAGTAATATTCTGATATTACCAGATCCATAGAATTCATTATTTCATATCTGATTTGATTCGGAAGCTCTATCAGATAAAGCTCATGTCCTGAAAGAGGAGCCTCAAATCTCACCATAAACGGATTTTTCTTACAATTATCTTTATTGTATCTTATTTCTAGACTTTTTAGTTTGTCCACGATCCCTTGAGTTCAAATATTCAATAAAAGGAGGGCGGAAATATTGCATCCACTTCAGTTCCGTATTGGAAAAAGTCATCTCTATTTTGTTTATTACGCATGTCTACGTACAGTCTAAACTCTTCCAGTTAAGACAGCGTGACGATTTAGTTTATTCTCTTCCTAAGCTATGCATGATAAAGAAAATAGCAATTCTTTGATTTGTCCGTAGCTATGTTATAACCTTAATGTAGGGAATTTTGGATAAATTAATCTCTCTATGGACGCTTGATATGATGTTT
Organism: Nitrososphaerales archaeon; assembly: GCA_046759465.1. Classification (GTDB taxonomy): domain Archaea; phylum Thermoproteota; class Nitrososphaeria; order Nitrososphaerales; family UBA213; genus JBHICH01. The sequence goes on along the minus strand of JBHICH010000054.1, from coordinate 5,931 downwards.
ATCTGTCATAGCTTAAGGAGTTATTACAGCCTCTGATTGACAACATTGCGGTTGTAAGAGTTTGTCATACACTAGGGTCTCTACTGGAAGTTGTAAAGAACGCTAAACAGATGGGCATGATAGACGCATTAAAGAGATCCCAAAGGGTGGAGACATATATTTACTCATAAAAAGAGTTGTTTATTATTAAATCATAATGTTGAAGCTGAGATTTATGGCTGTATGCATATAAACACTGTTGGTTGACTCAGAGCTCAAAAATATATATTGTTAATCCGAAGTCGGAATCCCTTCGAACTACTATACCGATGGATATCTGCCGAGAGTTTGAGCTTACAACAGGTGATGTATTAGACTGGGCAATTGAGGTGAGGAAGAACAAGAAATTCATTATTGTAAGAAAGTTAGAATAGGCTAATAGGCTAATTTTTCATTTAGAATAGGCTAATAGGCTAATTTTTCATATAGATTAAATAAAATTGTTTTTAAAATTCCTTGAATAAAAGCAATTTGGATCAAATTTATATATTTTAAAGAGATCGTAGAGGAGAGTGAGCTAGGTATGGCCGAACATCCATTTAGTAACCCGAGGGTAGATGGGTATGTTTCGGGATCTGGCTTCGTGAAAAATACGACTTATAGAGCTATATACATTAAAGTTCCAGCCTCTGGTATTGATGTCAGGCGTGCGTTTTTCTCCTGGCCTATTTCAAGTATTCCATCAGGCGCCAGTATCACAAAGGTAGAATTCAACTTTGATGTCTATAATGACAGCAGTCCGCGTATTAGTGACTTTAGGTCTCTTGAGAATGATCCACAAGTATCATCAGGAGTAGAGATCTGGGACGATATTGATTTAGGTAATAGCTACTTAACACGTACAATAAGTCGTGGCCCTAATCAAAAAGTTGATCTTGGTAGCCAGGCCGTTACCGATTTAACAAACGCAGTGAATGCGAATCAGATTTGGTGGGGATTTGGTATTAAGTTCACGAATGAGGCTATAGACGGTACTGAACATAGGGACATCCTATGGTCCGAGGAATCACGTCGTAGAGCAAATCCAGTGCCGACTCTAATAGTACATTGGTAGCTATAATTCATAGTTATGCAAGATGAATCATCGCAAACTGATGGCAATAGTATTGGGGCTATCATTACTAACTAGTGTAGGATCATATACGAAAGAAGCTAAAGCACAGGAACTATCATTCATAGATGTTCAAGAAAAGCTTGACGAAGAAGGTTTTCTAGATGACTTTCCATTCGGTATAGAGTGTCGAGATCCAAACTCTGTCTATGTTACAGTATTTGAGCAAGGGTTGCTGGCAAGAATCGATAAGGATACTCGTGTTGTAGTAGAAATTATAGATGATCCAGATACAGAAATAGTTGCACTTACAATTGGTACTCAGAACTTTTTCGACATAACAAGGGATCCCAGCACGGGCAATCTTTTTATTAACGAGAGAGACAACGGCAAGTTATGGCGTTTCGACCCTTCAGCACCTCTAGAAACTGCTTGGACTAGAATTCCTATCATAGAGCGGGTGATTGATTTTACGCCTGGAGATGGACTTCCAGTTATTACATATCCGAATGGATTTGATGTGACGCCTACTTTGGTAGAGTTTGATAATGATGGAGACGGAATAATAGATGAGAGTCCTCCTCCCTTCTTTGCAGGTAGTTTTGGTGGTGTTGAGTTTGCAAGTGGCAACGTATGGGTAGGATTGGACTACTTTGAAGACCTTTTTTTCAGCGCTCCTGACGCCGAATTTCTAGGGGCGGGCGGAGAGGATAGTGGACCAGGGCTTCTTGATTTTGTAGGTCTGGCAAAAGTAAATCCCACAACATTGGAAGTAAATAGGATATCATTGCTGGATGATGGTGCATTAAGCATAGAGGGAGTGGTTGTCGATTCTGTCGATCCAAACGTCTTATGGCTGACAGATCTTGTTGGTGAGCAAGTCTTTAAATTTGATATCACAACTGAAACTGTGGAAGCAACAATACCTGTTGATGCTCTAACTCTTGATTTTGAAAGCCTTGGTTTAAATCCATTTGTTTTCACTGATCCAGCAGGTATCGACACCGATGACAATAACGTATTTGTTGCGCTTAACATACTAAATATAGATGATCCGGGGGAGGAAGATAACAGCCTAATTGCTCAGATCGACAAATTAACACTGGATGTAAGTATAATCGACACAGGAGCACCAAACACTGATTTGGGAACATTTACTGTCTTTGTTAATAGTGGCTTGCTTGTATGGACTGATCAGAGTCAGCATGTGGGGATTATCGATTTAAACACCTTTGAATCAATTCCCGATACAACAACTGGTTTACCTTTCTTTACGACAGAATTTAGTGATAGCAATCACTTTGGTTGCGTACCAGTAGATGGAGAGTTCTGGTTTGCTGGTCGAGGAAGTGCGGTAGTTGGAATACTACCAAACTCAAAGTTTTCAGTTGGACCAGGCGTTGGGAGGCCTACCAGCAAGCAAGGCGGTGGTCACAAAGGTAGGACATCTCCATTTGCGGACCCTAACAGACCCAACTATGATGGCCAGGCACCAATCATTGGGGAGGTGTTTACCGCAGTCGGCAGCCTGAAGGTATATGCAGAAATAAGTGACACTGTTGGTGTCAAGGATGCCAACATTATTCTGGGCAAAAAGATGATAATACCCATGGAGCACCATGCTGGCAGCCAGAATTGGTGGGTTGGTACCATTCCCTCCTCTGAGGTTCCCGCTTATACAGTATTCTTCAAGATAGTTGCGAGCGACTTCAACGACAACATTGTAGAGTATTCAGGTTCAGCAGAGGTTCCTCCTGGAGCTTCATCTTCTTCTTCCCACGGTGCATCATTTGTGATATCGGCGCTGCCTTACCTAGATCACCAAGCAGATCCAGCTTATTCGATTATTGCAAGTGATGTAGAGCAGGGTGATTCAAACGTGCCAGCAAGAATTACGATAAAGAATACTAGTAGCGAACCATTACAGAACATAAGGCTGATCTTATCCTCTGAATTGAAAGGAAAGTTCCTCTTAAGTGATTATGCAATAAGAAGTATAGATCCTAACTCTGAATTCACTGTATCTATAATAATGAATGGAAATCCCAATGTAGATGTCATGAAACAACCTATCCCATACAAAGGACAGATAATAGTTTCAGTAGACAATCGTACACCATACGTATATGAGCTCTCGGGAAGGGCTCCTAGCGAATCTGCTCCGCTAAGTCTCTTTATGAATACGGTTGCCAGCAAGGCGGAGCAGAGGTACAAGAGCTTCGAGAAGCCCGATGTGCGGATTTCAGGCGATGCAAGGTACGAAGTAATATTGGCAAGTGGTGGTGAGGCGATAAAGAGCGCATCTGATGAATTGATAGTCAAGAATACTGGAGACAAACCATTGAAGAACCTGCGAATAATAACATCAACTTTAGGCAGTTACTTCCTGCCCGATCAGAAGAATATAGCATTCTTGCCAGCTGGCACCTACATCAAGGTCAAACTTATATCCAAACTGAATAACGCTGAATCACCTACAGACCTGAAGGGAGAGTTACTTGTCGTTCCAGAGAACGGAGTACCTCTAACGATTCCAATCGATATAGACAAAAGACTGCCGGAGGATAAGAACTCAATGTATGAAGTGAGGACGATTTCTGGAAATGAGGTCATATCAAACACTGCAGATGGGATAATAATAAGGAATAAGAGTGATGAAGCGATAAAGAGCGTACGTTTGATCCTTCCGAGGGAACTTGCAAGAGTATTCTCGTTGAGCGAGGACTCGTTCAAGTCCATAGAGCCGAACTCCGAAAAAACAGTATACCTGCAGCAGAGGGGGACTCTAGATAGCATTTCAAAACAGATACTGAACAATTACAATGGCGAAATCATTATAGTTTCTGAAAATGGTATGAAGAAGATAGTTCCTGTTGAGATCTCATGGAATGGAATCTCGAGCGAGCACTTTGTAGTGTATGCAAGGAACAATGCTGGAGAAGTGATGAAGGCGACGCAGCTGATAAACTTCCTGGAACATAACTATGCCAAAGTAACCGAGCTCAGTGGTGAACCAAGTACCAAGACAGTGATATACATGCTCACTTCACTTGACGAGTTAAGGATGCTTACCGGTACTTTGGCAAGTTCCACTTACGTATATGGCGAGGATCTAGCCTTTGTCTGGAGTAATTCAGAAGATTTCAACATACTTGCATTGAAAGAATTCGCGCACAGAACGATAATGAAGAACTATGCTTCCTACTGGACAACACAGAAGGTATACATGGATAATGGTAACTGGCTCATTGATGGTGTTGTAAACTATGTTACAGCAAAGATAGTTGGGGAACGTGGCATGATAAGGGATCAGACCTATTCCTTTGTAGAGGAACCAACTTTATTCGAATGGTATGGCGCAGCCACACCCTCTCAATACGGAGCTACGTACACCCTATTCAAGTTCCTGTCTGAGAAATATGGCAACAGCGTCGTAGAACACACACTTGATTACCTGGGTTCCTCAATGATCAACAACCATAGGTGCGAGACCTTCGAGCAGTGTGCTCTGCTTAGGGCCGTATATGACGTTAATGGATTGAACATAAATGAAAAGAGATATGACTTGAGCTTTGCTAGCGTAGTTGAAGAGTGGGATAAATACGTGCAAGAAAATTACGGTATCAGTGAAGATGAATCGAAGTAAGTTACGATAATAATCCTTCCTGAATAATGTTTTTTCTGCTCAATCAGGATTTGAGCTAAATGCATTACTTGAACAGTAAAATGAATATTTGAGCTGATTATATCAGCAGCAATTGTACTTGTATAATTGTATCCAAAATGGATATGAATACTTGGTTGGGTAGGAACGGAAAATCAAAGTTATATGGTAAAGGCTCACATACGGAAACTGATTTAAAATATGGGCGATCAGAACTTGATAGAAAAGTTATCTGCATTCCTGAAGAAGATCATCTAACCTCCACCAATAATAGAAATGATCTCTTTCTGGCATCACTGGAAGGTAAAACAATCGATATAACTGCAGTTAGCATAGATATAGTAGATTCAAGTACGAAAGTTCAGACGCTTTCAAACGAAGATGCAGGCGCATACTATCAAACATTCATCGAAAATACATCAGATTTAATACAGGAATGTGGAGGCTACGTTTTGAAAAATGTAGGAGATTGCGTGATAGGATTCTTCCCCTGTAGCAAGTACTATACCGAAAATCATGACAAAGCTGTATTGTGCGGCCTGACCTTGAGGGATATGATAAAGGATTCGTTGGGTCCCTACTTCATCTCAAGGAAACTTCCTTCTATAGCCTGTAGAGTAAGCGCAGATTACGGAGCAGCAGCAGTAATTCGAATAAGGTCTAATGGTGATTATTCAGCGATTGACTTGTTTGGCGGCGCCATGAACTCAGTAGCAAGGATCTTGCATAATGCCATGCCTAACCAGATGGTGATAGGCGATAGCCTCTTTTGGAGATTACCACGTGAGGATTTTGACTTCAAGATAGTAAATCGCTGGGACCTAAGTGGAAAGTGGAGTTATCCAGTATATGTGGTAGAACGAAGGAAACATGCAAACGGGGGGAGTGAATATGAGTAAATTCATCGGTTGAAATAAAGACGATATTTTTTCCGTTCCTTGAAAACTTGCATTCTACTAAAAATCTAGATCTCAGGTCGCAACTTTATTTTATCAAATATTTCCGAAGAATACCACATGTATTTGAAGTAGTCTTGGCACCATTCACGAAAATCCTTATCCTCACTGTAAAACATTAAGCTCATATCCACTTCATTCTTCAAGTTTGGAAATAGCACGCCAGCGGATCTATCTGTAACTATTGTTGCAACAAGCACCTTCTTAACCATCCTTCTCTC
>JBHICH010000053.1:0-6762 GCA_046759465.1 Nitrososphaerales archaeon | reverse complement strand
AACCTTTTAATGGCATCATAAAGGCATATACCAATCACTTCACTAGATACGTTATCCATTATCTTTTGCTGGTCGTAACCCCTTTTGGCATATACTTTTTTCAATTCATATGGTGAATATCTGATCACAGCTACCAAACTTGGATCCCTTTTTTTCAGAACATAGGGTGCTAAATGTCCTACTACCAAGCAATCTTTCTTTATCTTTTCTCTCACGATCAAAGATAATTTTTTGATATCAACAACATATCCAGATTTATCTTTTGATATTATCGCATTGTTCGTTATTGCTACTGAACTGATATCTATTAACTTCAAACCAAGTTTCTTTTCAATTATTTTCGCAATGGTATGTTTTCCAACGCCTGGAGTTCCTGTTATAACTAGCAACTCAATTAACCAACTTTACCGTTAAAATGGCTCATGTTAAGCACTTCTTTATTCCAGCAAGCTCTTGGGATCTTGCTCAATTCTTCCACTTTATTGTACAACCAAATGCATTTGTTTCTTTAACGGGTGGATCTCTACCTGCAAGTAATGCGTTAACAGCATCTTTCAGGTCATGAACTTTTACTGCTGAGGGATCTTTGTTGTCGTCAACCCTGCCATGATACTTTAACAACCTTTTTTCATCAAAGACAAAAATTTCTGGAGTAACTTGTGCTCCATATGCTCTTGCAATTTCTTGCGAACCATCTCTAATATATGGAAAGATGAATTCCTTTTCTCCAGCCCGTTTGATCATATTTTCATAGTCATCTTCTGGAAACTGTATATCGTCATTGGAGTTTATTGTAACAAGTCTAACTCCTTTGCTCGCGTATTCTTTCTGTATAGCAATCAATCTATCTTCATATGCCTTTACATATGGGCAGTGGTTGCACGTAAAACCTAATACCAATATTTTATATTCATTAAGACTTTGTAAGGAGTAATTCTTTCCGTCAACACCCTTAAGGTTGAAATCTATTGCTTTCTCTCCAATCTTCATATTAGTGATCTTGAAAAGCATATTAATAAATCTAAGTTAAAGCATCGAATTCTCATGCTTGTAGGGCTCTTGGGCAAAACAAACGTTGGTAAATCAACATTCTTTAATGCAGCAACGCAGCTTAATGCCCCCGTAGCAAGCCATCCCTTTACCACGATCAATCCAAATGTCGGAATAGCATACGCAAGAGTTAATTGTGTTTGCAGAGAATTCGGTGTAAATGATAATCCAATTCATTCGTTATGCATTGACGGCAACAGATTCATACCCGTTAAACTGATCGATGTCGCTGGTTTGGTGCCAGGTGCACATGAAGGAAGAGGTTTGGGCAATAAGTTCCTCGACGATGCTAGACAATCAGACGCACTGATCCATGTTGTAGATGCCTCTGGTTCAACTGACAGTGAGGGCAGAACATGTTCTGCTGGTTCGCAAGATCCATTGCATGATGTTGAATTTGTCGAGAAAGAGTTCGATATGTGGCTAAGCTCAGTAATAAGGCGCGACTGGGACAAGACGGTTAGAGAGGCAGAGCATCAGGGTCAGAAGCTTGAGCAGTTACTTGCGAAGCGATTAAGTGGCTTGGCAATAAGCGAGGGCGATATATTGGATGTTTTAAGCAAGCTTCCAAAAGGAAAGAAACCGTTTTCCTGGAGCAAGGAAGAGATCTTCGAATTCTGCAGAGCCCTAAGAATGAAATCGAAGCCGGTTGTTATAGCGGCAAACAAGGCAGACATTCCAGCAGCATCCCAAAATATAGAAAAGATGAAAAAATCTGGAAGGATTGTCATACCATGCGCTTCTGAAGCAGAACTTCTGTTAAGAAGAGCAGCGAGCAAGGGTCTGATCAATTATTTATCTGGCGATAATTCATTCAAGATAAAGGATGGTAGTACGCTTACGCCCGAGCAGACGAAGGCTCTAGATCTTGTTAGAGCGCTGATGGATCGTATGGATTCAACTGGGGTGCAGCAGGTGATAAATACAACGTGCTTTGAGCTGCTCAAGATGATCGTTGTTTATCCGGTAGAAGATGATGTGAAACTAACCGATAAAAAGGGGAACGTTCTTCCAGATGCTTATATGCTTAGAATTGGTTCGACCCCAAAGGATCTTGCTGCAACTATACATAGCGATTTAGCGAAAGGCTTTCTGCATGCTGTTGATGCAAGGAGCAAGCAGAGGCTCGCTGCTGATCATCAGTTAAAGAATGGTGATGTCGTCAGGATAGTTTCTACAACGAGCGGAGGATAAAGATGCTTTGTCTAGGTATTGAAAGCACAGCACATACATTCTCTTGCTCAGTTCTAGAGCTTGTAAATAGCAAGGGAAAGATTTTATCAGATGTCAGAAGTGTTTACAACCCTGTAGAAGGTTCTGGGATACACCCAAGAGAAGCTTCGAGGCATCATGCTGAACATAGTGCAGATGTCCTGCAGGAGGCATTAAAGAGAGCAAATGTAAAGATCATTGAAGTCGATGCGGTAGCATACTCGGCAGGTCCTGGGCTGGGTCCCTGTTTGAGAGTGGGTGCAGTTGTAGCTAGATGTTTAGCTGGCTACTACAAAAAGCCAATAATTCCTGTTAATCATGCTGTAGGTCACCTAGATCTTGGCATGTTACTGACCGGAGCTAAAGATCCTTTGGTGTTACTTGTTTCTGGCGGTCACTCTATGGTACTCGCTTTATCGAACAAAAGATGGAGGGTATTTGGAGAAACATTGGACATTACAATCGGGCAGTTGCTAGATCAATTTGGAAGAGCTATGGGCTTCGCATCTCCATGCGGTGCAAGAATCGAAGAACTTGCAGCAAACTCTAGCAATTACATTACGCTGCCGTATGTGGTTAAAGGTAATGATGTGTCTTACTCAGGTTTGTTAACAGCCGCGAAAAAGGTTGCAAGGAAGAACAAGTTGAATGATGTTTGCTTCTCCATTCAAGAAACAGCATTCGCGATGCTTGCCGAGGCAACTGAACGTGCGCTAGCATTTTGCAATAAGAAGGAGTTACTGGTCGTAGGCGGTGTTGCAGCAAATAGAAGGCTAAGTAGCATGCTAAAGGATGTATGTACAAGACAGGGCGCAAATTTTTTCGTTTCACCAATCAATTATGCAGGTGACTGTGGAGCGCAGATCGCTTGGACAGGTTTGTTAGAATTCAAGGCTGGAATAAAGTCAAGGATCGAAGATGCATTTGTGAGACAATCATGGAGATTGGATACAGTAGATATTACATGGAAAAGTTAACCCGCTGATTTAGCGGCAGCGTTTAGAGTATCCCTCCACTTGCCGGGACTAAAGACGCCAAACTTGTACAATTTGCTACCAGTAGGTTCCGAAACTTCTACTACTACCTTCTTCGCTAGCCAGCCCTCTGTCTCAGCATTAATGATATTCTTTAGTGGAATATCTAATTCAACCTCGGTTATCTTTTTTGTAAAAGTCATTATTCGGGTCTGCCCAGTTTCAAAAATAAGCCTTTGATTTGTCAAGGTAAGATAACCAGAACCTAAATCGTCTTCACTGCAGTCTTCCTGCATAAGCACCCTCTCGTTGCCTCCCAGTTCTACCATGCCTACAAATTAATTTAATTGCCCAAGTTATAACCTTAATGATGCTCATCAAAAAAGGTGCGGAGGCTGATATTTACTTGATCGATTGGTATGGTAAAAAAGCAATAAGCAAGATCAGAAAGCCAAAGACTTACAGAAACAAGTTTCTTGATGAAGAGATAAGAAAGAAACGTACGCTACACGAAGCTGAGCTGCTGTCAAGCGCAAAGAAGGCAGGAGTAACAACACCGACGATCTACTTTGTAGATCCAGAAAATTCAGAGATAATTATGCAGCACGTTAAAGGAAAGCTTGTTAGGGATATTCTTACAGGTCATTCAGCAAAGATATGTAGAGGTATGGGGATCTATACAGGAAAGTTGCACAAGAACAATATTGTGCATGGAGATCTGACAACGTCCAACTTTATTCTAAATGATGGTAAATTGCTACTAATTGATTTTGGTCTATCTTTCTATTCTGATAGAAATGAGGACAAAGCAGTAGATATCAGACTCATAAAGGAAATTATGAGTAGCGCACATGCGCAAATATTTGAAAAAGCATTTGGCGCTTTCATCAAGGGTTATTCAAGTGTACTTGGCAAGTCATATGTTGCAAAAATTCTCGGTAAGGTAAGTGAGATTGAGAAGAGAGGAAGATATGCGAGAGTTGTTTAGTATAATCTAACAAGGATAGATTCCGACACGAGAAGGCTAAATACTTGCAAGCATTAAAAATTTCGATGACGAAACTTTATTTTGCTTCAACAAATATCAACAAGTTTAACGAAGTTGAATCAATACTTTCTACTTACAATCTACAAATAGACATGGCTAAGTTGGACTTGCAAGAGATACAGTCCGAAGATTTGAGCAAAATAGCATATGAAAAGGCTAAAGACGCGTGCAAATTTTTAAACTCAGCAGTTATCGTAGAGGATGACGGTTTGTTCATAGATGCATTAAATGGATTTCCTGGACCTTATTCGGCTTTTGTTCTCAAAACAATTTGTAATAAGGGGATTCTAAGGCTCATGGAAGATAAGGAGAACAGAAATGCAGTGTTTATCTCTATGATAGCATACTGTGAGCCTAACAAAAATCCATTAACATTCATCGGAGAAGTGAAAGGAAGCATAGCATCTGGCGAACGTGGCGAAGTGTGGGGATACGACCCGATATTTGTGCCCAACGCTGCTAGTGGATTGACCTATGCTGAGCTTGGTTCAAAAAAGAACGAGCTCTCACATCGCAAGTTAGCATTGGAACAATTTGCTAAATTTTATAATAAAATGTGAAGATGTAAAATTTGTCTTAAAGTATAAACAGTTCTGAGCAATCTCAATCAAATATATAAAGCATGTTTGTCGGTCTGGCATGGCAGCGACCGGTGAAAGAAAGGATCTAGCAAAAGAATATCTGGAGAGGTATGGCGGGCTAAAACCTATTCTAGCTCAAATACTTCCAATCTTACTGCTAACACTTGCCGGTAGCATACTCGCAGGGTTTCTGTTTTTGACAATGAAGGAATTACTCGAACTTCTACCAGGTCTTTTAGCAATGATACCCGCGGTCATGGACACAAGAGGTGGCGTCTTCGGCGCTTTTGGCTCCAAGATAGCAACTGGTCTGCATCTTGGCATCGTTGAACCTAGATTCGTGAGTAACAGAAACGTGAACAACGCTATTGCAGCTGCGTTGATCAACAGCATAGTGATCTCAATAGCAATTGCAGTTATAGCATATGCAGTATTGCTTTTGCTGGGACTTGAAACAATCCCAGTCTGGGCTCTAGCAGTGATCACTCTACTTGCGGGAACGATCAGTGGTCTAATACTCGTTGGTGTGGTTATGTTCATAACATTCACCGGTTTCAGGAGGGGAGTAGATCCGGATAATCTTGTTGGCCCAGTTGTGACAGTGACCGGCGATATATTCAGCATCTTTGCTCTTTTATTCTCCGCAAAAATAATCTTGGTGATTTTGACATGAGCGAGCCTAGGAACAAAGTTTACTGGAGCCTTGGAAGGATGCTGAAAACCACGATGCCCATACTAATAGGGATGGCAGGACTAGGGATCGTAGCTGGGATGATCTTGGAATCGTTTGAGGCGCAGTTGTTTGCATTCCCCGCTATTCTGGTGCTAGTTCCGGCATTGATCGGTATAGGGGGAAACGTCGGTACAATCTTCGGTTCCAGACTCGCTACTGCCATACATCTGGGTATTCTTGAATTCAAGTTTACCAATCGCATATTCAGGAATAACATAACAGCAATCACAATAGCCAGTCTGGTAATATTTCTAGCATTGGGGTTTGCTAGTTACATTATTGCGAGTTTGGTTGGTATTGCTGCATTGCCTCTGGTAAGCGTAGTAGTACTTTCGCTCTCCTCTGGCTTGATACTCATAGCAGCATTGATACCTACTGCAATAATTGTGGCATACATAAGTTATAGGAAGGGATTAGATCCTGACGACACTATAATTCCTACAGTTACACCGATAGGTGACATAATCGGTGTCTTGGCACTATTAGCTGTGATCGTGCTATTATTATAGGCGTTTTGCAAATTATGGTGTATCAGTTATGGGTTTGAAAAAGACTGGCCGTTTGAAGTACAGGCCAGTAAATGTAAAGGAAACAATAGCTCAGATAAGGGATACTGCAGAGCTCATGCTCGATCTGGCTTATTCAAGTTTGCTTTTCAAAGAGAGAGATTTTGGGGAGGAGGTTCTTGAACTTGAAAAGAAGATGTATCAATTAATTTTCATGGGCAGAGTTTCAGTAATGCTTGCAGCTAGAGGTATGGAAGAAGTTCAAAGTTTAACTGGTGTTTTGCAGGTAATTGACTCTGCAGTAGAGATAAGTGATGGTGCAGTTGAACTTGCGAAGATACACCTTGCTGATGTGGGAATTCCACCTGCGTTTTTGCACACGCTGCACCTGCCCGATGAAACGATAGCAGGTTCGATAGTTCCAGAAGGATCGAAAGCTGCAAAAGCTAATGTAAGTAAGATCGAACATGAAACTGGAATGAGAGTAATTGGAATCAAAAAGGCGGTTGGTGAATGGTTAATCAATCCGTCTGCTGATACTGTAGTACATGCAAAGGACAAGATTATCGTAAAAGGACCATTTCAGACATTAGCGGAATTTGGAGTATTTGTTACAGGAATGCATGAGGCGTTTCCTAGTTTGAAGGAATTAAAGGAA
>JBHICH010000052.1:0-7057 GCA_046759465.1 Nitrososphaerales archaeon | reverse complement strand
GACTGGCGAAATTCCTTTCTTTGACCTGTTTAAATCTTTGGTTTGGGATCTATCTACTGTCTTCTCATTTTTCATTCTATACCGACCTAGTTGGTACTAAAGAAGAGTACTAATAATAAGTATTGTCGACTAGGAATCTGTATTAGTAAATCATATTCGTATTCATAGACTGTATTTTGTCTGTTCTTGTATGAAGCCCGATAGTTTAAGAACTCGGTTAAGTTCTGTATCATATCATTTAAGAGGTAGTACACAACAGTAGTTTTGTGGCTTCCACACCTTCACGTTATTCTTTTTTGTTACTTGCTTTCTTCTTTATTTTATTGCTAACGCAGGTCAATCCAGACATCATTGTGATCTGCAGGCCAAATGATGCATGCACAGTATTCTGATGGTAATTGAAGACAAATTATTTTCACGTACATTTTTTATATATCAATTTTAGATTATTACAATATAGATTTCCTGCAGATATTTCGACGTCCAAAAACTGATTAACCTCGTGCTGAATCTATTTTTAGGACATGAGGTAGTGGGGTGATTGAAGATGGTGGACTTTAAAAAAAAGAATCTGAGCAAATGGGGGCAGAAAACCAGAATAGAGGATCTGACAATCACTGGTTTTCTTGGCAGTCTGAAGAGCTATTCGTAAAAAATGACTGGTTCGATACATTATTTGGTAAACTGAGATTAGATGAAAGAGAGCTCTTCTATCTGTTCGATTTTCTGCTGAAGTACAAAATGATCGATGTAAGTGATGATAACATGAAGATACTAGTCCCATTTACACTATACAGAAAAGACGAATCCGTATGTATTGAAATTCCATATCAAGATAACGGGAAGGAACGGTACATCCAGTACCTCATGAGAATTCTAAATAAGTAAAATCATCATCAAGTTTCCCTAATTTACTTGACTCTTTACTCCTTCACGAACTTCTCTATCTGTGCTGGTGTTGGGCTGTGGCTGAATGGTATCTCAAAGGAGAGCATATACAAGCTGTAGTTGCTGGACGCACTAAGCTCAACATCCTGATCGTGCAGTTTCCCCTTGTACTTGTTTCGAACTTCGTTATCTGCCCTAAAGTCAGAATCTACTATCATGCTGGAATATGGAGCGAGATAGAAGGGACCTATCGTACCCATGCCAAGAGGTTCTCCATTTACCTTTATCGTATAATCTATGTCCCCTACACTTAACAGCATGAACCTGTGGTTTGTGAGTTGGAGCGAGACAAGATAGGAGCTGGTATCACCATCTCTGGATAAGAGCTGGGATTCTTTCATCTCTATCTCAAGATTGCTGGCAGCATCAATCTGCAAGATAGCAGTAATAGCAAGGGCGCTGGCAATACCTGCGATAGTAATAGCAACCTTCCTTCTTCTTTCCATGCAGATATCTTTAGTTTTGGGTATTAATTGCAGCAGGTCATAAAAGTTGAATTCTTTGTAATATTTTCCTGAATTGGATGGATGAAGTGGAATCAGGAAATAGTCCAATAGATGACTCTGCACAAGTAGGCAACGTCTCATTCAATTTTATAACTCTAAAAATTCTTTATTGGTCGGAAGCGGCATGAGTTCTTTCACAAAAGCCGTATATTCGCCTATGGCTTCTCTACCTTTTTGTGTAATAGCATATCTCTTTGAGCGGAGACCTTCTACTTCCTGCACCAAGCCATTCTTGATCAGAAGGTTCAGACATTCCTGAAGTTTTAACCATGTAATGTTTGTTGTGTACATAACTCTAGTTGGGTTTTTTGGATCCTCTGTCAGAGCTTTCATTATATCCACGTGAATTTCCAACCTCGATCTCCTGATCATATTTGAAACTAATATGGCCATAGTTAATTGGTTTTATGGATGGAGAAGATGTATTAGAAACATAGTTTTCCCATACATCAATGCCAATGGACAAACATAAAACCCCACTTTTTCTTTTTTTGAAATGCTATAGCAAGGAAGAGAACATGAAAGGAGGATAGTCCTCGCTGGATTCTCACTCTCACTTTCTGACTATCCATAAGGGTCTCTTCCAGTCCTTCGACCAAAAAGCTTTGACTAGAATTTGTACATAATATTTTTAATCAACGCAGTGCGTATTTGATAAAAGCCTCTAGAATACTATTCTTGTATAGATCTGATACCATAAACTTATTCAAGATACGACAAGTTACAGTATTAACTGCATACTCCACTGCCCGAGTCGGAAAAAGTCTTGCCAGCCTCCTGTACAAACTCCCATTCATAGCTTGTTGGATGAAGCGTCAACTTTAGAACTCCGAAGGTATCTGAGTTCTGGACATTGCTATTTGGTTCGATGGCACGGAAGGAGCGGAGGCTTTTACCTCCAGTTCCGACTACAAACTGGCGGATAACATTTGGATCTGCATTATGGAGGGAGATCAAATTAGGGTACTCTCGGGGTAAAGAATCTGCGGAACTTGTCATCGGTAGTGGCTCTATTTCCAAATTCAAGGCCACTATAGTTCCCTTATTACAGCAGAAACAAGCTCACCATGGTTCCCATATTTAACAGTCATCTGCAATCAGCTGGTGTTATGTTGACAGCTTATCGCCCAACGGAATCTGAATCATTATGTAAGTGCTAGTATGCCTCCACCTTTCTTCCCAAAAACGTCGTC
Source organism: Nitrososphaerales archaeon (assembly GCA_046759465.1). Lineage (GTDB taxonomy): Archaea > Thermoproteota > Nitrososphaeria > Nitrososphaerales > UBA213 > JBHICH01. The sequence continues at coordinate 4,410 of JBHICH010000052.1, read as the reverse complement.
AAATCGGCGCAAAATTGGCATAGGAAGCGTTTCTTGAGCAGGTTTTTCTGTGTTGTATAGGGTACCCTAGAACAGCAAAACCCAAATAGAATGCTCCTTTACATACATTATGAGCTTTTTGGTCTGTCCCATTTGCGGGAAGTCCAGCAGTTTGAACCGCTTCGATCCCAGCGCATTTGATCTTGATGTCTACGCTCAAAGCGTTACTGGTCTTGGAAAAGGAAAGGGATTCGCCGTAACTGGAAGACACTCAATCCTGCACTCATCTACTACTACGATGATAAAAGACAGGATGCTCGACCTATTGTTATTGCTTCATAACGAAGGTGTGCTGAGAAAGTCTGAAATAATAAAGAAGCTCAAGATAAAGCAGATAGACGAAGAGTATTATGCTCACAAGGCCTTAGTCGAGGAGAAGAACAGGAAGATGAACAGACTCTCTGAAGAATTAGGAGCTGCTCGTGCTCTTATAGACGAGAAGAATCGTAGAATAAGAAATCTAAGCGATCAGCTACTGGAATCCAACGCTTATCTGGACGATGAGTCGGGCGAAGTGGAAGAAAATAATCGAGGGACGCAAGAACAGGCAGCAGATATTTTAAACGAAATTGAAAGTGAGTTAGGGGAAGACTTCAGAACTTATGAAGACGATCCAGTTGGAGAGCTTAGGACCACAATCAAAAGGTTAATGGATGACTATAGAGCATCATTAGCTCTGAGGGAGGAATACAGGTGAGCGAAGATACAGGATGTAAGGGGAGATTGGTCGTCACCTCAGACGGATCCTGGAAGTTCGAACTTGATCCGACCAGCGAATGTGCTGAAGCACTGGAAGACCTGATCAAGGATCTTGGGCCTATGGGTAAGTGTTACGTTGGCGCCCACATAGAGCCTGCAGATAAAAATCAGAGTGAGCTGGTCCGTAAGGCAAGGGAGTCCTGCTAGAGGCCATAGCTCTGCCTCTGTTTCGTATAGGTTCACCTCTCCTACGCTCTTCATTAGTATCGTATCCACTGCTGTTGTCACGTAATTAACGAACTTAGCCACTATAGTGGATATCTTTGTATACCCCTTGACCGCAGTAGTAGTATGGGAAAAAGAGGGCCTCTCTCATACGCGGAAAGGCTTCTTGCTAGTAAGGAGTTCAAGGACATTTTCTCCGATCGATACGAATTTGAGCTGGTCTCTAATCAGCAGCTGGGAGGCATGTTGAAAATTGTGAACAGACGCGAATGGTTCTGGACGCTCGTCTACGATATTCCCGAAAGATCGAAAAAAGGGTTTTACAGGAACTTGGCCCAGTTGAAGAAGCATATAGCTTGCCAAGCCCTCACAAAATCGACACTTCGTGTTGAATCAATCTGGGCAGCAGCTATGATATCTTTCATTGTCAAGAAGTGGAAAGGAACATGCTACGTAATATTTAGTTCAGCTCCTGTTTATCCAGCTACCTTCTTTGTTTCAGAAAGCCAGAGGGAAGGGCAGAAGCTCCAGATACGATCGCAAGGAAGATCAAGAATTGTGGCTGATAATGTTACATCAGTAGAACGCGTGTTCCGTTTAGTAAAACCCCTAAAATAGCGCCTTTGCTCAATCATAAGGGATGAACCCAGAGCTCAAGAAAGGAAGAGTTCGAATCAATCTTTGCTAACGTTAGACAGTACAATGTAGGAAACGCTAGAGAAAGTCCGAGTTAAAGCATATTCGGGCATATTATGCACATTGATCCGTAACGCATAGCTAAGGAAATCAAATCGCCTTTTTAATCTGATTAATTAATAATTCAAATTGGTATCAAGCCTGTTTGAACTGGCATCGAACCACTCTTCAGATTAACATTTGATGGAGATTCATAATTGATCTGCATATATTCTTGCCATCCCTGCATTATCATATCAAAATTCAATGGATATCTTTTATTGTCTATATCAAGACCACTTACAGTGTATACTGCTCGCAATACCGAACAGTTCTCAAGTGTATCACATCTATGGTTGCTTATCTGTCCACCGCCCAGGTAACCCAGGGTTTCCTCTATTACCTGCCCGCCATACTCTTCGCTCAAGTACTTAACGAATGTGTAGCTTGCACCATTGTGTGAATGTGTTCCAGGTCCATACCACTCCAATTCGACAGGGTTGGAATTGTATGCATCTACATCCTTCTTCAGCCAATTCTCGCCAATAGCCCCAGCCACGATATATCTTGCGAGACCATCAACCAGCCAGTTACCACGATCGAAAAGTATCTTCTCCCTATTCATATAACTTGGGTTGTTATCTATTATCGCACTATACGTATGCTCGTAGAGCGCATCGAAGATAATATCATCCGAGCATCCACAGACCAAAATAACATCGTTGGTATAGTCGTAGAATGATCTGGCATCACTTCCTATAAGATTTCTCATTTCATCTGAAGTACTAATAATATATATCGTGCTCTTGATCTTTGTCTCACCGACGCCCTCAGCGATCTTCTTGTAACTTCTATCCAGTAATATCACCAAATTCTGAGCTAACGAAAGATCTTTTGCGTTATCCCTTGCATAGACACTAAAGTATTTACCATCGAATTCCTTCCAGCTCAGATCTACCGGTATAGACTTTGCGCCATGATGTTCAGAAACGACAATTAGATCACCTGCGATGTCTTCCATCATAGCACTTATGCCGCCCCTGAGCTTTATATCGACCGTTCGCTCCTCTCCCGGATCTATCTTCTTGAAGGCTTCGTCACTCAACATCAAGGACTTCGCAAGAACCATCGGAAGCATTATCCTTACACTATCAACGCTTCTCCCTCCAGTATTTTTTATCACCATCTTATCAGATACTGTGTATAAGCCGTTCCCTCCATTCATCGTTGAGACTTCAAACGGGTCTGTCTTTGCAGGTGTTGGGGCTATATCTATAGGAACTGTCATGGGCACACCATAATCGGGAACTATCACCAGCTCACCCCTGTAGGGGAGTCTTGAACCGCTATCACTTTCCATCTTGGAGATAAGGGATATGGATATCTCCTGGTCTGGACCAATGAAGTCTATGTTCTTCTCCTCTAACAGAAATTGCTTTCCTAATGACCTTATATCTATCCTGACATTCTTCAGCGGCTCGTCCCCCATATTTCTAATTGTAAGCGTGCTTGCAGGATCTTCTATGACTCTACTTCCATCAGATGCTATCTCGTAGTTTGGTCTTGGTTCTAATAGCAAGGATTTGAAGATACCAGATAATGGCGATCTATACCTCTCTTCAGCCTTTTGCACAACACCGTTCATATAAGAAGCAAAACCGTCAATGTGTGCAGTAATACTGTTTGCGTTTGAGTTATCATACATTGTTCCTACAGGCGCAGCAGTTACGTCAAGGGTAATGGGTGACATATTTTCACCAGCAATTATTATCTGGCCCCTATAGCCTACAGGATTTCCCATAACATCTACATTTGGTTTTCCTATGTGTTTAAGATCAACAGTTTGACTTTCCCTGGGATCTATAGAACTGATAGTGTTGTCACTTAGCCGGAAGCTCCCTCTCAGTTCTGAAGATAGCATTATACGCAAGTTTTCTAGCTTGCGTTCGTCCAGGTTAATTATAGCTATGGAAGCTGTTAGTTCGTCACCGTTTGTAGTGGCAATGACCTGAACTAACTTCATATTTTCGGGTGGTGTGATAGTGAAAGATGATTTTTTAAGTGAAGGCTTGGTAACGATCTTTTCAACATTACCAGTGACCGAATTATCGTAAGGATCTTCTGCAACGATCCAATACTTCAAACCAGAGTCAGTAACGTCTTTACTCGGTATATTTGCAGTAAACCACTCCGTGTTATATTTGCTCATCTCTATAGAATAAGCATCCTTTGGATCACCATCAAGACCAATAAGATAAAACAGAGTAGCTCTCTCTACCGATACATCATCAATTATCTTTGCATAAAGTTTAATTTCACTTCCAGCAGTTGGGAAGTCTGGTTTGTGGTAATGACTTCGTATTGAAGGTGCGTTAGAATCATCGAGGCTTAGGTATTGGCGGGTACCACCAGCATAAGCAGAGACGATAGAACCTGACATTAGCATTAAGCTTAATAAAATAACGATGCCCAGCATGCCGCCCATTACAGATGTATCGTTAACGAAGTAAATTAATCCTACGTGTACACTGTACACCTTCATTGATCAAAAAATTATATTAGAAAGATGAATTTTAAACATATATTGGTAATCCGTAATCATTAAATTGCAATTTATTATAATTGTTTTGTGAGCACTGTAGGCCATCTGGATGAGGACAACAATAATAAAAAAAGGTCATCTCCCATGACATTCAGGCTTCCTGAAAAGCTGGTTGGCGATCTAAAGAGTGAGGCAGATCACGAAAAGGTAAGCCTAAACACACTTGTGAA
>JBHICH010000051.1:0-7658 GCA_046759465.1 Nitrososphaerales archaeon | reverse complement strand
CCACTATTTCTGGAAGCCAATATGCAATGTGGCCCATGTTCAAAGGCAATGCTCAGCATATAGGGCAGAGCCCGTTTAACGGAAGTGAAGAAAACACGCTCAAGTGGAACTTTCCTACTGGAAATCGCATAACCTCTTCTCCAGTAGTAGGTGCTGATGGAACTATCTACGTTGGTTCGTACGATTCGCATCTATATGCGATAAACCCAGACGGTTCCATGAAATGGCGTTTCGCAGCTAATGAGATAATCGACTCGACACCAGCTATATCATCTGACGGAACCATCTACTTTGGTTCATGGGACAAGAATCTGTATTCGATAGATCCAAACGGTAATGGTAAGTGGAGAATGCAAACCTCTGGACGCATAGTGTCTTCTGCTACAATAGGTTCAGACGGGACAATTTACGTAGGCTCTGATGATACTTTTCTGTATGCGATCAACCATAACGGTTCTCTTAAATGGAGTTTTAAAACAGAGCAACGTATAGTTTCAACACCAGCAATTGCTCCAGATGGGACCGTGTATGTGGGCTCTTTTGACAATAACCTTTACGCAATTAACCCTAACGGTACAGAAAATTGGCGATTTGTAACCAAAGGTTTCGTGTTCTCTTCTCCATCGATAGCTTCTGATGGCACAATCTACTTCGGATCATACGATGGTAATGTCTACTCGATAAACGCTGATGGCTCAATGAAATGGAAGTTTTTTACAGGTAATGTTGTCCAAGCCTCCCCCGCAATAGCTCATGATGGAACGATTTACGTAGGATCATTTGATGGCTTTCTTTATGCGTTAAATCCAGATGGCGCCCTAAAGTGGAAGTTCAAAACTGGAGATCTAATAGTCTCTTCTGCTTTAATAGATTCTGATGGCACAATCTATTTTGGTTCTGTTGATAAAAATCTTTATGCTGTGAACCCAGATGGCACAGAAAAGTGGCGACTTGAGACTGATGCACGAATTTTCTCCTCTCCGGCGATCGGTAAAGATGGCACAGTTTATGTTGGTTCTGTCGACAACAATCTTTATGCAGTTGGCGAACCATTAGCATCATCCACATCCGCCTTAGCCCTAATTGGTTTAGTAAATGAAACTGTCGGCCGCGATGAAATGGAACTGTATGTAGTGGAAGTCGATCAAATTTCCCATGATGTCAATAAACAACTGGATGTAGAAGTAATTCTCAAGAACATGGATGAAAGTCCAAGGAATTTCGACCCTTCATTATTCAAACTCAAGGACATTGATGGGAAGGAGTATATTGCTGATCAGTCAAGGAGCACATTGAAGAATGTTAGGATTCAAGCTGGAGATATCATAAGAGGTGAATTAAGCTTTGATCTCCCAGATGGAGTTGTTACCGATCTCTTTTTCTACCACGATTTGAGAGGTTTAAGACTAATAGTTAATCTTACAGATATAAAGCTGCCTCCAGATGATGAGCCAACCGGTTTGTTCGAAACTGGATCAAACGTAGGTAAGAAACTAATCAATGAAAGAATGGAACTTACCATACTTGATGAAAAGTTCTTTGAGTCTGATCCACAGCATTATGTAGTAAACATATCGATAAAGAACATTGGCTCTCAAACACTGAAGTATGATCAGACTTTTGCCTATGTAAAGGATAGCATTGGAAGTGTATACACACCTTATACCTCAAATAGGACGCAAAAGCCCTTGGGAAGTGGAGAATTAGAAAGTGGAGGGATTGCGACTGGAGAAATCAGTTTCATAATTCCTAGTACTGTTGATAGCGTTATCTTTGTATATGATGATATCCAATCAAATTCCTATTTTGTCGTGCCAGAATTTCCCTTCGTAGGTATTGTCACAATAGCTGCAGCTATTTCGCTGATGTCACTAGTATCAAGATTTAGAAGACCGCCTAGAACTTAGATGTGTGCTATAATTATCTGCGTTTGCGTTGGCGAGAACCTGACCAGTTCTGTCCCGGTTGTCTCTTAAGCTTAAATCTCTTTAGAAAATTAACTTTATTTCTGATCCTAGAATTGGGACTAGTTCTTGGTCTTGCCTGAAGCTTTGGTGTCTGGCTTCTTACTTTGCCTGCTTTTGTTAATGAACCATGTGTTGGCACAGAATATTAGCTTCCACCACACAATATATGCATTACTTAGTTACCAGTAGTTGTTCTTTACCTTCTCTATCGCAGCTTCGTGCTTAGGGCCTTTTCTTCGTGCATGCTTCTCCATTGCCGACAGTGGAATTGTGCCCAAGCTTCTTGCTAGCGCGGTAAAGAAGTATCGCCTTATCGGATCATTGCTACCAACCTTGTGCATGAACTTCGTTATACCATACTTGAAGTTATGCTGCCATGTCTTGTACATAACAGCAAGCTTTCCAGGATCCATGCTGTTACCAATATCATAGAACCTTGATTTCTCTAACAGCCCAATTGGAACGAAGGTCAAGGGTGTTACAGTAAACTTGGAATCAGGCTGCCCCATCTCTAATTCATGGATCAGATTTACTGTATCCCAGCTATCTTCTTCTTGCTCATCATTATCAAGACCAAGTATAAGCGTAAATGCTGGAACCCAGTAATTTTCGTTCAAAACCTTAACACCTGTCTTCACAACCCAGGGCCAGTCGACTGGCTTGAATGGTGCGAGTTTCCTGTCTGCATACTTGCCGATCAGTCTTATGCTACCGGTTTCCAAACCACACTGTATACCTATATGGTTCTCTGGACCAGCTCTGATGATCTTTGATATTCTTGGGATCAACTCTTCGTCTGCAATCGCACCAGCAAGTGTCCCATGTGTTGGATTAGTATGCTCAACGCCAGTGTCCATTATAGCTTGGAACAGTTCGATTAACGCATCCCTGTTTGGACTCATATCCTTTGTAGTTCTTGGATTCATTCCATAAACAAAAATATCATCACTATGGACCCATGCATTTCTCAATCCACCTTTCTTAATATTAACAGCAAGCTCCGCCTGCACCTTCTCCGCTGGGTAATATCTCAAGGGTCTCAAGGTAACATCACAGAACTTGCATCCTCTTCCGCAACCACGCATGACCTCGACCATTCCATGTATACTCGGTTCGACGATATTTGGAATTTGATCCACTTTGGGTTCATTCCAGTAATGCAAAAACCTTCCGTGAGACTTCTTTCCACTACCATTTCCATTAAACTCCTTTATCTCCACCTTGAACTCACTCTTCTTGAATGGATTGGCCTCATCAAATTCGCCATTGATTAACGCATCAAAGAATCTACCAGCTACACCGTCTAATTCTGGCGCGATGCCTCCTAAATCGCCTTCAACCATTCCGTATAGACCATACTCTTCTATCTTCTTTGGGTCGTAGTTGTACTGCCAAGTACCAGAACCACCAGCTATAACTTTTGCCTTGCTTCCAGTTCTTTTCTTAGCACTATCAATTCTTCTATGGAGTTCAGCGCAGTAGAATTCATCGTAAGAAACTTGCTTTCTTCCATAAGTAAATGTCATAGTAACGGGACCCATTCCCATCGGATCCATCTCGTGAGTTCCAACCGCTTCAGTTTCTGGTCCAATAAATCTATCAACATAATCTGGATGTGCTACAACAACATCCTCCTTGCGATAACCATCTCTCAAAAGTGCAGCTTCAATCTTCCTTAATCCATAAGGAGCGTACCGAGCAACACCGTTGTAGTGACCTGTAGGATTACAGATAAAATCAAAGAGAATTCTTGGCGTCACTTGATTACGAAAGATCCAGTGCCAAAAACCAGAATTACGATTTTCATCTAGCGCTGGGGCACAGCCGAAGAATGAGGCGAGCGAAATACCTCTATAAGGGGACATCAGCGTTCTGTCTGCAGCTAGGACGATCTTAGGACAGCCCAACGTACTTCTACAGCCTATAACGGAGGGAGAGATATAAAATTTGCGAACTCATGAGAAAGTAGCAAAACTTGATCTACCACATATCAGCCAGTCTGCCTGATTTATCCCTCGCATACTGACCGAACTCTGCCTCTTTCAGCACCTCTTTGCCATCAAGAACTGGTCCATCTTTGCATAAAAGATACCTTCCAACGCAGCAGCTGCAGCAAATACCTATACCACACTTCATAAGCCTTTCAAGGCTTGCCTGTGATGGAATGCCATTGCCTGTGGCTAACTCGACCACTTTCTTCATCATCCTTTCTGGTCCACAGGTGTAAACCATGTGAAAGTGATCGTTTGCCATTAACTTTTCAGTCACGTCTGTGGCAAGACCTTTTATCCCATAGCTATCATCTTCCGTAGTGATGATTATCTTATGCTTTATTTTTTCTAACAAGGTCTTTGCATAATCTTCGAATAATACTTCTTCCCTGATCTTAGCTCCTATTATCAGAGTAATGTCACTATTTCTCTTCACCATTTGCTTGGAAAGCCGCATCAACGGCACTAAACCAGTACCTCCTCCTACCAACAATACCTTGCCATTTTTTATAGTAAAGGAGTTGCCATAGGGTCCCCTGACTCCAAGGAAACCATTAACAGGAGTATTGTAAAATGCAGTTGATGACTTTCCGTGCTTCCTGATCGTAAACGCAGCATAACCGTCTGGTTCTGCGATCATAACGCTCATAGGGAGCTCGTCAGTTCTTGGAATCCATACCATATCGAACTGACCAGGCTTCGCCATTTCGCTTAATTCGTCCCTGAACTTTAAAGTTCGAACGGTTGGGCTTTCCTCTATGACCTCTTCCACTCTAACGATCCTGTTCTTATCAATATTTGTGGGCAATAGCAACCAACTCATTGACGTTCTTCATGCCCTTCCTCACAAGGTAAGATCTCAGTCCTTCTGTAACATCCTTGAATGCACCTAACCATTTCTCTCCAACAACACTGCCCATCTGTATCGCACTAGCACCTGCAAGCATAAACTCCACAGCATCATCAGAGCTATAAATTCCTCCACATCCGATCACTGGCAAGCCCACATTCTTGGATATCTCATAGACACATCTAACAGCAACCGGCTTGATAGCTTTACCAGACAGTCCTCCTATTCTATTGCTAAGAACAGGCATGCCAGTGTCAATATCTATGGTCATTGCCCTTATTGTGTTGATTGCTGTTACTGCATCAGCACCTGCGTCCCTTGACACTCTGGCAGTTTCAACAATATCGCTAGCTCCGAGCCCAACCTTTACAATTACAGGTTTCTTTGTAGCAGATTTCATGCTTCTGACTATTTTACTGACAAGTTCTGGATCGTCTCCGACTTCCAAGCCGAGCTTTGCGACATGTGGGCAAGAAAGGTTCAGTTCATACGCAAGTATGTTCAAGTTATTAAACTTCTTTACCATTGACACAAACTCATCTTCTGTGGAACCAACAAGGTTTACTATTATCGGAACACTATCATTGTTACCTATCTCCTTTACAAACGAATTGACACCTGGATTTGATAATCCTACTGCGTTTACGTAGCCACATTCTACAGAAACTACTGTAGGATTCTTGTAACCCTCCAGTGGTTCAACGCTTATTGATTTTGATACAATCGCACCTGCACCTGCTTGATAAACTCGCTTGAATATTTCGTAAGATATGCCTAGAATGCCAGATGCTAGCATTGTAGGGTTTCTCATGTTCAATCCAGCGATCTCTACTGAGAGATCAACACCCTCTTCCAATGTGCCTACCAACGGCTTATAACAATATAATAGTTAAGCCTTGATTTCGACGGCAAAAGCAATGAACCTTGTGCTAGCTTTTTTAAGAACCGTCTGTAAGCTTTGAATGTAATGTCAAAGTTTACAGTGCTTTTACTTGAGGCTGGGGTCGTAGTTCTTGACGATCAAAATAATCTTCTCCGATCCTTGAAATTCGATACAAATTCTATGGTCAACTCATATAAGTTGATCAAGAGCGGCACGGCATCCGATCAATTCGAAGAGATTATTGAGAGGGTAAAATCTCAGGGTTACCAGTCTGCCGTTGTAAACGACGAGGGGCTTCTAAATATAATGACTCGGCACGGGATAGATACTTCGTTAATGAGCAGTGAAGAGCAACTGGCAGCGCAGGAAAAAAAGACCAACATAATGCTAAGTGCTAACTTTGCTCCCAATGAATTCGAGGCGCTTAACTTACTAAGAAAGTTTGCAATCGCTCTGTCTTCAGTCAGGGTTGCTGAGGTTTCGGCAAAGCTTGATCTCCATATAATCCAGTCAGTTAATTCTCTGGATGAGCTTGATAAAATAATAAACTTAATGGGAGCTAGGCTTCGTGAATGGTATGGTCTTCATTTTCCCGAACTTGACGCTATGATACAGAGCCTTCCTGCCTACTGTGATATCGTTAACAAGGCTGGTGTGAGGGACGACATCGATCAACATGTGCTAAAGGATGTGGGAATACAGGATAACAGGGCAGAAGAAATAATCGATGCCGCAACATCTAGCAAGGGAGGTGGAATCACGGTTGAAAACGTAGCAGCACTAAAGAGAATAGCAGAAGAAATAAAGCACCTTAACACTATGCGCGGAACGTTAACTTCCCATCTTGAACATGAGATGGATACTGTAGCACCAAATGTCAAGGAGATTCTTGGCGCAACAATTGGTGCTAGAATGATTGCCAAAGCTGGTAGTTTAGATCGGCTGGCAACTTTACCAGCAAGTACTATACAGGTTATTGGTGCAGAAAAGGCGCTGTTCAGGGCATTGAAGAGTGGCAGCCAGCCGCCAAAGCACGGCATAATATTCCAGCACCAGTTAGTTCACTCTGCACCGAAGTGGCAAAGGGGCAAGATAGCTAGGGCTATAGCAGGAAAGGTTGCCATAGCAGCTAGGATAGATGCCTACAATGGTGGCAGGAACACATCGATCGCGAAGAAACTGAGTGAAAGGATCGAAGAGATAAGGCAGAAGTATAAGGAACCGGTTGAACATCCAAGGCATGTTGAGGAACGTGTCAGGCCTAGATTCCAGAGGAGAAAGAGATGGGAAAGGAGAAGAAGGTTTGGCAAGCGAAGAAGGTAGCATAAGATGGTTAGAGATCGATGGTGAAAGAAGAATCTGCACTGAAAATCTGTCCAAAGGTGTTCAGGTTTACGGCGAGCGTCTGATCAAAGTTAACGGCGTAGAATACAGAGTCTGGGACCCATTTCGAAGCAAGCTTGCAGCTACAATAATCAAGGGTTTAAAAAATTTACCAATAAAATATGCTAGCAAGGTTCTGTACCTTGGTGCGTCAACAGGTACAACGGTAAGCCATATCTCAGATATAGTTGGTTCCAGCGGCCTTGTATTTAGCGTGGAATCTTCGTCTAGGGTTGCAAGGAAGCTTATAGAAAACGTTGCAGTTCATAGGACAAATGTTATACCGGTAATCGAGGACGCTAGGAAACCAAACGCGTACTTTTCGGTATCGGGTAAAGTAGATGTTGTTTATTGCGATATTGCGCAGCCAGATCAAACAGAAATAGCAATTACAAACTGTAGAAGTTACTTGAAGAATGATGCTTATCTTTTGCTTGTCGTAAAAACCAGAAGTATAGATGTAACTAAGGAGCCAAAAGATGTGGTTGATGAAGAAGTTTCAAGGCTTCAATCGAATCACTTTGATGTTGAGCAGGTGATCAACCTGCAGCCATTTGATAAAGATCATGCAATGGTAATAGCTC
>JBHICH010000050.1:0-7722 GCA_046759465.1 Nitrososphaerales archaeon | reverse complement strand
AATACAATAAAGCCTTGCAAAAACTCAATCATAATCAGCGGCGACGTGTAGAAGCACAAGTGCAATTAATAGCCCTATGAAAACAAATTGGCCGTTGCTACGTTATATTCGAATGAATCAGCATTGTCCATCAAATTATGATTCATGGTTTATTAGGTTAGCATATAGTTAGTGTTACGGTGTTAAATCACCTATTGTATCACTCGTCCATTCGATTACGAAAAATGATTACGGAGTCGAAATTGTTATTTTTATTATTATGCAACAAGTTTACACCAGTATATCAGTTGAAGACATGAAAAGAGGCATCATTCCTTATTATCAGAAATAGTAATCGATGTTAGGATTTAAAAAGAATGAATGCGAGTAAAATTTGCATGTCATTTGAAAGTATGAGCACGAGGAGTCTACTTATAATGTTCACTGCCTTTGCAGCTGGAGCTGCTGTATTTATTGCCGCCTTTGTATTTCCCGCAACGAATCTCATTCGTGAAACCGTAACGGCAGAAGGTATTATCACACATAGCTCCAACGGGGAATGTGTTGTAGAAACTCCAGATCAGATTCCAAAGACTATCAAGAACTGTGACTTGCCGACTGGTAGTCAGGTTACCGTAAGTTTCCAAAGTGGATTATATGAAGCAAAGATCATTTCCCAGCCATAGCTTAAGGCAGAGAAAGTAGTTATAGATTACAGATAAAATGAAAAATTTTTTAGAGCGGTAAAACGTCATAGGAGCAGAGTCAGGGAATCGTCAAGCTCCGTGGTATAGGGATGACTTCAATTCCTTTCTTGATCATGAATAAAAATTAGTTAGCTATTGGTAAACTGGTCTGAAGAAGCATCATCACCGAAGCAGGAAGAGCATCGTTAGATATGTCGCGTACCCTGCCGTGAGCATGTATCCCTGAAGCCTGCTTATCACGAAGTTGGTTCTCATTATCGGTACCAGCACTAGGCTGAACGCTATCATAACCAGGTAGTCGGTGAATATTGCAGGATTGACTGCTAAGCCAGCAAGCGTGGATGATACGCCAACTATGAGGAGTATGTTGTAGATGTTACTCCCAAGTATATTGCCAATGCTCATCTCCGCATGCCCTCTGCGCAGGGCGACCACCGAGGCTGCAAGTTCTGGAAGCGATGTGCCTATCGCAATTATGGTCAGGCCAATTATACGCTCCGATATGCCGATACTCCTAGCTATTACTACAGCATTATCCACCGTGAGAGAGGAGCCCCCAAACACCAGCGAGCCACCGATGGCTACTAGCAAGAAGGATCTTAGAAGATAGCGCCTGCTCCTGCCTATCTGCTTCTGCTCCAACCTAGAGGGTGGCTGTTGGTATGCTGGATGATCCTCTTCCCTTCTGCTCTTGGTATAGATAAAGTACGTGAAGGCCAGGAATCCGGCGATCAGTGCAACTCCTTCTAGCCTCGATATGCTGCCATCCATCGATAGCACTACCAACAGGAATGCTGTCAGGATCATTATGGGAACCTCTCTCCTTATCGTAGTCTTGCTGACCAGTATTGGAAGCATAGCTGCCGATAGACCTGTTATCAGGCCTATGTTGATTATGTTGCTGCCAACAACATTTGCCAGCACTATATCGGCATGATCCTCTAGCGTTGCGGCTATGCTTACTGCAAGCTCAGGTGTGGAGGTTCCATAGGCAACTATTGTAAGTCCGATCACCAGCTCGCTTATCCTCAGCCTCCTTGCTATGCCAACAGAGCCACCCACAAGCCATCTAGCACCATAATACAGAGCTGCTAGCCCAGCAGCAACCAGCAGAGCACTGATCGCTATTTCAGACATGTTCCGCGATAGTCAAGTCCGTTATTTATTCTACCCATGCTGATTAAGGCCAAGCACAAAAAACCGATTCCGGTACCAGACTCCACAATATTGTTATACATTAAATTATTTGAAGGAAGGGAACAATCGATGACTGGAGATGGTCAGAACTTTCATTTTCATTACAAATCTTCAAAAGAAGAGAAACTAACTATCATTAAGCCCTCTTATCTTCTTCTATCTTTGATTTTGAATACGCATGATGTAGCAGTATGGGCGAGATCGCAGTTGTAAGCATTATAATAAGCACCAATGATTACAGGAAGGAAAGTACTGAGCAATCTAAGGCTCGCTTCGTAGCTACGTACAAAAGCCTTCACGCACGTTTTCTGAAACCCCCAATTTTGTTTTTGCACTTAGCGAAGGAAGGCAATAATGCAAAACACCCAGATTTGCTCAGTCTCTGAATTGAATTCTATTGTGTACCCTGCCAGTGCCCAAACACCTATAAATACCAAGTAGGAGGGTTTACCGTTTGTACAAAACTATTCTAGTTCCAGTAGATGGTTCGAAGATGGCTGATAAAGCGTTCAATCATGCTTTATCAATTGCTAAAACGTTTGATGCAGAACTTCGATTGCTAACAGTAATTCCAGAAAACGTTGTGCCTGCAGGTGCTTATAGAACATGGGTACATCCATCGATGGTTAGGCGCAATATAAATGAAATAATAACAATAGCACGACAAGAAGCTACGGATTTCCTGAATGAAAAAATGGAAGAATGTCAAAAGAATGGTGTGAAGGCATCATACAAAATATTGGAAGGGGATGTCACAACAAAAATCATTGAAGCAGCAAATAAGATGAAAGTAGATCTGATAATTATGGGAAGCATAGGATTAAGCGGTGTAAAAAGACTCAAAACCCTAGGAAGTATCTCAAGGAGGGTATCGGAGAATGTGCCATGTCCTATCCTCTTGGTTAGATAGTTACGAACCTTAAATAATAGAGAATGATAGCATTCACATGAAATTAGCTATCAATGGTTTTGGCAGAATAGGTAGATCTTTTGTTAGAGCTGCGATAAAGGATAAGGATTTTCTCAATACTATAGATATAGTGGCTATAAACGACCTTACAGATGGGAAGACCTTAGCCCATCTTTTCAAATACGATTCTATATTCGGAAAGTTTGAAGGTATCGTAGACGTCAATGATAATGTTTTATCGTTAGATAGCTTGCAAATCAAAGTACTTTCACAAAGGGATCCTGCATTGCTACCATGGAAGGATTTGAGCATAGATATTGTTCTGGAGTCTACTGGAATGTTTACAGATGCAAAGGAAGCAAAAAAGCATATTGATGCCGGTGCTAAGAAGGTAATAATATCAGCGCCTGCTAAGAATCCTGATACTACGATAGTAATGGGAGTCAATGATAAGATTTACGACAAAGATAGGCATGAAATTATATCGGCAGCATCATGCACCACAAACAGCTTAGCGCCAGTTATTAAGACTCTTAATGAAAAATTCGGTGTTGAAAAGGGATACATCACAACTTGCCATGCGTATACCACTGACCAAAGACTATTAGATTTACCACATAAGGATTTGAGAAGGGCAAGGGCAGCAATGATGTCTATAATACCGACAACTACGGGAGCAGCAAGAGCAATAGGAGCTGTTATACCGGAGTTGAGTGGCAAGTTGGATGGCATGGCATTGAGAGTCCCTGTCAGTGATGGTTCAATAACTGATATTGTATTGACACTGAAGAAGGAGGTTAGCAAGGAGGATGTGAGCAAGGTTCTGAAGGAGGCATCTGAAAATGAATTAAAAGGCATAATGGCCTACACAGAAGACGCTATAGTCTCAGCTGATATCATTGGAGACCCACATTCATCGATAGTCGATGGTTTGAGTACCATGGTTCTTGGGAACAAGAACAACATCGTGAAGGTACTATCTTGGTATGATAACGAGTGGAGCTATGCGTGCAGATTGCTAGATCTAATAAAGCTCATCGTGAGAAAGATAAAATCTTAACATTATTTCAAATGATTCCTTATGATGTAAATGAACTTAATGTCAGACAAAAAATAAGCAAGATAGGACTAATTATAGGTCCAGTTTTATTCGTGATTACAATATACTCTCCAATTGAAGGTCTATCTTTCGAAGCCAAGGTTGTGCTTGGAGCGACACTATGGATGGGCAGCTGGTGGATCACCGAAGCGATTCCTATCTATATGACAGCTTTGCTACCACTTGTAATTTTTCCTTTACTAAACATAGCACAACTTGGCGAGACATCGATGATTTACGCAGATAGGATCGTATTTCTTTTCCTTGGTGGAGGAGCTCTTATCACCTATTTGTCAGGAAGGTCAATGCCAGGGATAGAGGCACTCATGCAACTTCAATGATTTTGTTCGTAATATGTTTTATTGCGAGTAGCTATGCACGAATTAAGCGAGTTCACACCTTAACTTGTCAAACTAAAGACGGAAGTTATTTCTTTAGCAACTTGTACAGCTCGCCAAACCACAAAACCAGCGATGAGAGAAGTACTATTGCTAATATTTCGATTAAATTCAATGGGTCAAATCGAAATATACCTTGGAAAAAGGGTGTATATATTACCATAGCGAGAAGTATAACTGAAACTGAAAGAGATACTAGGATATACTTATTGGTAAACAATCCTATCTTGAAAACAGAATTTTTAAGCGAACGCATATTCAAGACATTAAATAGCTGGCAGAATGCCATTAGAGCGAATGCTCCTGTCCGAGCTTTGTCTATTCCCTCTGGCAAGAAAGTATTAAAGACAATTACCGCTTCAACAGCCATAGTCACTGTCATCAAAATTAGAAATGGTACTATCTCTCTCGACAAGATATTTTCCTCTTTTTTGCGTGGTGGCTGTTCTAGAACATCGCCATGACCTGGCTCGGTAGCTAAAGCGACATCAGAGACACCGTCTGTAACCAAGTTTAGCCAGAGTATCTGGGTAGGCAACAGAGGTAAGGGCAAGCCCAGAAGCAATGTACTCACAATGGTCATATGTTCCGCAAAATTAGTGGTTACAAGAAAAGCACTAGCCTGCCGCGTGTTTACAAAGACGATCCTTCCCTCTTCTACTGCATTGACGATGGAGGCAAAATTGTCATCCGCAAGCACGACCTCACTAGACTCCCTTGCCATGTCGGTGCCAATTACACCCATTGCTATGCCTATATCGGCTTTTTTTAAAGCAGGGGCATCGTTGACCCCATCCCCGGTCATGGCTACTACATGACCTTGTTTTTGCAAAGTTTCAGCAATTCTTAATTTCATAGTAGGTGTTAGACGTGCAAAAACAGTAACACTCCCTACCGCACTCTCAAATTCTTTTTCTGATAATTCCATCAGATTCCCTTCCGTAAGGGCTTCAGGGTATCTGCCTTTGCCTTTTGCGCTCTCTTCAAGGAGACCGATCTCTTTGGCAATTGCGAGAGCTGTACTCTTATGATCACCTGTAGCCATGATAACCTTGATACCAGCTTTCCTTGCTCTGGAAACCGCCCTCTTCACTTCCGGTCTTGGAGGATCGATCATGCCAACAATACCAACAAAAACAAGCTCATTAACCAAGTCTTCTGATATGCTATCTACATCAACCGATACTTCTTTGTAGGCTAAAGCAAGTACTCTCATCGCTTGGTTGGTTAAATATTCTATTTGTGATAAGATCTCCTCGCGCTGATGTTTAGTCATTTTGTCATGCTTGTTCTCTTTAAGGACGTATGCGGAATGATCGAGAACAGTCTCAGGGGCGCCTACAGTAAAGATTTCCTTGATTTTATCTTCTTGCGAAAGTGATGCTCTATATTTTAATTCTGGATTAAAAGGTAAATCATCCACTCCTCTCTGCTGTACAACTTCTTTCTTTAATCCTGCTTTCTCTGCAAGTACCACAAGTGCAGCTTCGGTGGGGTCGCCCATAATCTCGTACCTATCCTCTCCATCCTCTTTCTTTAGAAGCCTTGCACTGTTACAAACAGCAGCTATCTGTAAAAGTTTTGATAAATGAGGATCTTCTAAGGGAATAATAGCTTTCTCTTCTTGGTAGAAATTTCCTGAAGGCTTCCAACCAGCCCCCGATACCGTGATCTCCTCTCCATTCGGCAAAATTATCTTCTCAATATTCATAGTATTCTCCGTAAGCGTTCCAGTCTTATCAGTGACAATGACTGTTATTACTCCAAGCGTTTCTGTTGCCGGCAAGGTTCTGATGATAGCATTTCGCCTTGCCACCCTGTGTGCGCCGATAGCAAGCACAATTATGAGTACTGCAGGCAAACCTTCCGGGATTCCAGAAACGAGCGAAGCTATGGTAAAAAGAAAAATTTCCGCAAAATCAAAACTTCTGACAAAAAAACCTATGAGGAATACTGTAGAAGCACCTGCAGTCGCAATTATGCCCATCAGCTTTGCCAGTTCATCAGTCTTCTTTTCGAAGTGTCCCTTTACTTTCTTTATTTTTTCTATCTCTTGCGCTATCTTGCCAATTGCTGTGTCAATTCCTGTTGCAGTAACTACCGCCCTAGCCTGTCCGGTCGTGACAAATGTGCCCATCCATATCATATTTCTCCGGTCTGCTAAAGCAGTCTTCTCAGGTAAAACTCTGGTATGTTTATCAACAGGAAGTGATTCGCCAGTCAAAGATGCCTCTACAGTCATTAATCTTTTTATTTGGAACAGCCTAGCATCAGCAGGAACCCGATCTCCCTCTTCTAGTAAGATAATGTCACCGGGGACCAATTCTCTCGCAGGTATTTGCAATAGTTCCCCTTCACGAATAACTTTTGCAGAAGCTACGATCATCTTCTTCAGTGCCCTGATTGATCGCTCAGCTCTATGTTCTTGCACGAATCCCATTGAAGCATTAATCAAAATGACTGCAGCGATTACGTATGTATCGATTAGGTGCTCAAAGAGATATGCAATAATGGCAGCGGTAATAAGAACATAAATCAAAATGCTGTGGAATTGTTTAAGAAAGGTTACAACAGGATGTCGAGCCTTCTTCTCGGGTATTTCATTAGTACCATATAGTGCCAAGCGATTCTTTGCATCTTCACCAGAAATTCCAGTTGGCTTGGAAGATAATTTCTCTAGTACCGTCTCAACAGCCAGTGAGTGGAACTCACCATTTTCGTGTTTACTCTTCATCATTAGTGGGTTCTTATGTTTTTTGTCGTTATATATTTACAAAGACTTTGTTTATCTCTTGGCAATCATAAGTTAATATAAGTCGTTTTCATGAAAGGATTGCGAAAGCAGAGCATGGCTCTACAAATTGCTTGAAACATGGTGATATGGGTATGCGAGCAGATCTGCGGATTAAGAGGGTATTGCTGCCTATAGATGGGTCCGGCACAGCATTTCATGCCGCAAAGTATGCTGTGAGGATTGCTAAGCATGAGGGTGCATCGCTAATCTGCATCCATGCAATAAGGAAACCAATCTACTGGTATGAACCCAGATACACAGATTGGGAGGACGAATACTATGACAAAGCTAAGAAGGCTGCAGAGAGATGGTTCAAGAAGGTGAGGAAGATGTCAAGCAAGGAGGGCATAGACATGAAGACCGATATAATTCTTGATGTTGAATCCGTTGTTGATGCGATTGTAAAGTATGCCGAAGAACGAAACATCAGTCTGATAGTAGTGGGTAGTAGAGGAATGACTGGACTGAAAAAGTTCTTGATGGGGAGCATTGCAAAGGGGATCACATTACATTCACACTGTCCAGTTTTGGTTGTCAGATAGGGAGTATTTTGGGCAGCTGAAAGTACACCAAGAAGGTTGTTTAATGAAGACAGGAGAAGACGGACTAATCCTACCCCAGCCTACCTTGATTTTTCT
>JBHICH010000049.1:0-8219 GCA_046759465.1 Nitrososphaerales archaeon | reverse complement strand
AAGTTATGTTGCTCTCACTGCAACACCTGTTGTGATGGCATTAGTGAGCTGCAAGATCATGTAATAGCAGAGCATGGTTGCGAAGCTCCCGAAGTCTACACTTGCACCCTTTACCAAGACTACAAGGGAATGCAGTATGATATGTATGCGTGATGAATGATAACTTTTTATAGATAAACTATTTTGATTGCAGAAGTTTGATTCTGTGTATTCCATCTATGGCCTTGATTATTTCTGCAACCTGTCTTGGCACCAATTCTTTCCAGTTTGCGTCCTTGGCAATTCTGTTCCTTATTTCTGTTCCGGACATAAACTTGCGCTTCATTAAAGGGACCTTCGTCACTTTCTTTCCATGCTCTTTGAAGAGCATTTTGCTAAAAGAGTCGTTGGTAAAAATAACATCATACTTAGGAATAAGCATATCAATTTCGTTAACCCATAAAGAATGAACATCAACATCGTTAACTGGAACTGCCATCCATTTCTTCGGATCTATCTTGTTTGCATCAAGCGTTGCCTTGATCATTATCAACCTTTCTCCAGTAGTAAATGGATTTTTTGCTTCGTGGCTCTTTTGAGCGCTGCCTATAACTATCCAGAGCATGTCAACCTTCTTCAACCCAAACTTGACCGCCCTTAGATGACCAAGGTGAAATGGCTGGAACCTTCCAACAAGAATTCCATACTTCATAAATAACCGTTGCATCGAAGATTATTTAAACAAACTATTGATGAAGCCAGATACCCTATCCAGACTGAAGTTGAAAATTTTCTAAATCGGGCGTACAGACTGGAGACTTTATTTTTAATAGTGCGCATTAAGACAGTTATGGATTCAATCGAGATCGACGGCTCGTATGGAGAAGGTGGTGGTCAGATTTTACGCACCTCTGTAGCTTTATCAGCAATTACAAAGAAATCCATTTTAGTCTCTAACATAAGAGCTAAAAGAGACAATCCTGGTTTGAGACCGCAACACGTTAGTGCAATCAAGGTAATTGCCTCTCTATGTGATGCTGATGTTGAGCAGGTAGATGTTGGCTCAAGCATGATTAGATTTTCACCAAAAGAAATGCGAAGTGGCTCAATGAAGATCGATGTCGGCACAGCTGGCAGCATAACAATGATTCTGCAGGCAGTAATACCTGCCGTAAGCATCTCTGGAAAAAGGGCAGAGGTTGAATTGATTGGTGGGACTGATACCAGATTGAGCCCAACCTTTGATTATTTGCGTTACGTTTTCCATTCAGCTTACAAAGCGCTTGGAATAAATTTTGATCTCCGTGTGTTAAGAAGGGGCTATTATCCTGTTGGCGGAGGCGTTGTTAAAGTTACTATAGAGCCCTGCAGCAAATTGAAACCTTTGGATATGGTCAACGCTCCAAAAGTGGAGCCTAAGATGGTAAGTGTATGCTCGATGCTGCCAGAGCATGTGGCTGAGAGGCAGATAGCGTCTGCACTTGCAAAGCTTCAGAAGGCAGATCTAAAATGCAATTCATATTCTGCATCTTTTGAGCAGTCCATGTCTCCAGGTTCATCCATATTGATCTATTCAATTAGCGATTACGGGCCATTCATCGGTGGCGATTCCATTGGTGAAAGAGGTAAGCGTGCTGAGCTGGTCGGTGCTGAGGCTGCTTCCAAGTTTCTCGATGCATATCTTAGCAACGCACCAATAGATCCGTATCTGGCGGATATGCTTATTTTGCCATTAAGTTTGGCAGAAGGTAAATCGAGACTTATGGTAAATAGAGTCTCACAACATTTGAGCACAAATCTTTATGTCACGAGTAAATTTGTTGACTACAAATATGAAATAAGCAGATCAAATGGCAATCACATCGTTAAGATAGAGAACAAGTCCTAAATTACAGGAATCGGCAATAGCGATTCTTGCGTTAGATGTGAATAACAAGCTCTTTGCGTTTAGTTCACACGCCAGAAAGGTTTTAATGGAAAACCAAAGCTAGATTAAATATAATGATATTGACGAGAGGGAAGATTATCATCATAGCAATTTTTGTCGCAATAGTAGCTGGTCTATTTGGTATGATTGCATTTACAGATCTCGAAGCAGAGAGATTTGGTCCGCAGATCGAGATCTCGGTCGCAGATGTGAGTCTGAAAGAATTCGACAAAGAGGAAAATAAGATGATGATCGAGGTTGACTTTGTTGTATTCAATAAAGCAAAAAAAACTCTGACACTATCAAAGATCGATTATAATCTTTATGCCAATGAAAAGTTCTTGGGAACAGGTTATTATTCACTTGAAAATGCTCCCCTAGTGGGTAGAGCGCCATTATTCCCTGACTCGAGCACAACACTGCAATCTACATTCAATTTGAGATATTCCGACGATCTTAAGGATGTGTGGAATCTGCTCGCAAGTAACACTGAAAATAACAGCATAGCGTGGAGGGCGAAGGGTGTTGCGGAGATAGAATCTGCTTTCAGCATAATCCCTGTTTCGTTCGAGTCATCGATCTAGCATTAGTACCCATTCATCTGTCTTTCTCTGTTGATAAGGTTTTTCTTCTCGTATTCGTGTAGAATATCTTTTGGTTGCATTCCAAGTTCGATTGATGCATGCACAATAAAGTGCCATATATCGATCAATTCTTCCCTTGCCTTGCCCTCATCAAACTTTACAGGGCTCTTCCACCACTTCCAGTTCGTCAACGTCTGTAATTCGACAGCCTCATGGATTATTGCTGTGCACAGACCTGAAATTCTTTCTTCCCTGCTTGCTGGGAACCTGTCTTGTTTGATAATGGAGGCATATTCTTTTTGTAACTTGAATATTGTCTCGAGCGTGTCTTCCACAGCGAGCATTTTCGCTACATAGTTATTAAGAATTTTGCGTTTATACCTTACAGTATCAGCATTGTGCAAAGTTCGAACTTACTTTCTTCTACTCATTAACTTGCTTGCCGCAACTCCGCCTATGAAGGCCATTACTCCGGTTCCTGCAAGGTATATCGCTTGGTCATTCTCTTTGTTTTGCTTGAACTTACTACTTTGAGTCACACCTTCAGTACCTGTCATAGATAGTGGTTTTATTGTATAGGAAAACTGTTCGCCAAGAGTTAATGCAACAACTTTAACCTTGGAGAAGGAAAACTCTTGGACGTACTTTTTGAAGTCTTCAACGTCCTCAACTGTTGATACGCCTGGAAACTGCTCCGAGGATGCTAGATAATGTGTCGGTATCGCTATCTCTGGTCTCAAGAGCCTTGTTGCATATCCAGCTTCCTTAGCATCCATCGAGAAACGCGAATCCGTTATTGATATTAATGCTATTTGTGGCTCGTAGAGTCTTCTTATCAGTGTCATGTCGCTGAATAATGCTGTGCCTCCGGTATGCCAGACCTTTACACCGTTGAGTTCTATTACCATACTTATCGGCCAAGGTGTAGAACCGTGAAGTGCAAAGGTGGCGATTATCCGGACATCTCCTATGGTAACTTTGCCGCCGTAGCCTATGCGAACAAAAACGTTTGGATCTATCCCCCTTTTGTTCAGCTCTGGAACCAACCAATTTCTGCCAAGATCGGATTGTGCAACTATCTTGTACTCAAGTCCAGCAGCTTGGAATGCTGTAGCCAATTCAAATAGGTCTCCTATTTCGTCTGGGTGATCGTTCGTCAAAGCGATGACGATATCTTTGGAATCCTTTTCCTTGAGAAACTGTGCAATGGCATCCGGACTTTCATACTGTGGTTTTAACTTTACACCGAATGCTTCTGACTGGTTATAGCGCCAAATATTTGGATTTGCATATACCACTGATGAGTAGTCTGGGGTTGCAATTTCAAATGCTGTGAAGCCGAACCATGTTAAATTCACAGTACTTTCCTGCCCTTTAGCTTGTATAGGCATAATTGCTGACAGCAAGAGAATTGTTAGAAATGCTCCAACGAGTGTGGTTTTTATTCTGGTGTCTAAACTCATTGCATATGATGCCAATAGGAAAAATTTAAGGTTGTCAGGTTCAATAACTTTGAAAATAACACTAACGATCGGGAGAGTCAACTTTTGATTGTCGGAAAGTTAATAATCATTATTTAACAGGCGTCCATCATGCCAAAAGAAAGGAGAAGTAAGAGCATTGCCATCAAAGCTGCCAAGTTGAGAGCAATAGCTTTATCAGAGAACAATTCATTTAGCGAGAGGATGAGAGCGATTGACTTGCTAGGAGAAATAGGTGAGGATGCGTATGATGAAATTGCCGAAGTTGCTGCGAACGGTCTTACATACGGCGAAAGGATGAATGCTCTTGACCTACTCGAAAAGATAGTAAGGAAAACTTAATCGGACACGATGAAAACTGATTGGACAAAATTGCTGGACATTGTACTCTTATACGTCAAACTTTCCCAGAGAAATATCTGCATTGTATAGATACCATTGCTTTCCGGTGTCCATGATAGTATAGCATCGATAGATTCCATAGGTGGCATCTGGCCCTCTATCCATGAAAGCATTACGGTAGCACCCTTAGAATCCTTTATCTGCAATAAGTATACAAACTGTTGCTTTTTGTCAAGATTATTCTTAACCGAAGATTGGAGTTGTATCTGTTCACCAACTTTAACATTTAATGCTGGATCATTGCCAAGTGATCTAACTGTAAATACAAAATACTCTGAAGAAATATTTTCCTCTGTCATCTGTTTTGATAACACCATCATGTCGTCAAATGATATTATGTAGTGCAATGAAGTCTTATCTTTATACGAGTCAGGATCGATAAAGAAAATTTTGCCATCTAGAGGCACATCGTTAAATGTTGCTTCAAATCTTCCTGAGGATACAAATTCCTCAAACTCATTTGGAACTACTATTTCGACATGTACAGGATCCAGAGCGTACTTGGAATTTTTTTCCATTGAGACTGTAATGGTTTTTGTTGCTTGTTCGTAATTAAAATAATTTAGCTTTTTAGAGGAGTTTATTTCTATTGGATATTTCTTAGCACCCTCTGTAATGGTTTTTGTTAATTCACCGGACTTGGGTGTGAAGTGAACTACAGGTGGTTTAGTTTTAACGGGAATCCTGCTAATCATTTTATTTTCTACATCAGTTACAAGAATGTCTGTAATGCTCATGGTGTCTACCCCAGGTGGAAGTTGATTATCTTTATTTGCATCATAAACACGAAACATTTTTTCACCATCTTTGGTTAGCATCGAAACGTAATGCTCGCTTTCAGCTACCAGCGAATAGTATCCCATAGCTGGGTGTGTCATTATTACAAACCTGCCACCATCTCCTCGCGCCAGTTTCTGAGCTATCACCTGCATGTCATAGCTGTAAAACTGACCTCTCTCATCGTACCAAATGGCCGCTACTTTCACCATTTTAGTAATTAGTTCACCAGTATTGGTCAGTATACCGCTAGTTTCTGTGTGTGCAATAGAGTCATGCTGATTACTCATCGCGTCACCATGTGGGTTTCTGGTTTTTAGCGTACGCGGATCTATATGTGTCCATATGAAGGTGTTTGGCTCAGAAAATGCCAAGGACTCAGATTTTGGCTTGGCGTCTTTCCAGTCCACCAAAAGAGTGTAGGAAGCTATTTTGTCGCCAAGGCTTCTGTCGCTGATTGGAATATCGAAGGGGGCTATGTAGCCCGGCAAGATAGTTCGGAAAAGAGTCACAGTATCATACGCATGAAGGCCATTACCGTGCTGATCAAATAGATACGCAGTAACGTGCACAGAACCTACTGGCTGTTCGCCCTCATTCTCAACAATGCCTGATATATGCATGAGGCCAGAAGAGTCAATAGACATCCTATGTCCTGCGATCTTTACCTGAATATCTGCGAAAACATTGCCATATGTGAAAATGCTCATTGTTAGTATCAGAATTAATGCGAAACTAACAACCTTAGCGTCCATTTATGCTCGCTATCGCTTGGCGATCTTATCTTATAAAGTTACCAGTTCTCGTGACATCAGTTTGATCAAATTGATCATAGTGGGCCGGGAGAGATTTGAACTCTCGACCTCCGCCGTGTCAGAGCGGCATCCTAACCAGCTAGACGACCGGCCCATGAACACACACGAAGTTCAACCTTTATTATATTTGCCTATACACGCTCGTCATAAAGTTTAATTTTCTTTTAAGATGTTCAATTTGCATGCGAATGGTAAAGGTTTCTGCTACACAGTTTGCACTGAAACCGTGCAAGCAGTTTTCATCCTTCAAGGATTCTGTCGTAGAGATGCTTGATAGAGCTAAAGGTTCTGACTTTATCGTTTTTGGTGAATGGTTCACCTTAGGCTTGCTTGCAGCAAATACTGATCTTGGCAGGGCAAGTTACGCTGACATAAAGAACGTTTCAAAGTTCACCAACGACTACATCGAATTATTCAGCGAAGTTGTGAAGGAGAGACAGCAGTTCATAGTTGCTGGAACAACTGTTGAGGAGGATAACGGGCGTTATTATGATACGTGCTTCATGTTTGATCCTACAGCCAAGATGCATAAGCATAGAAAGACGCACCTCTTCCCATCTGAGAGAGATGAGTGGCAGATGTCTGAATACGACCAACTCGACGTAATTGATGCGGGAAAGGCAAAGGTTGGTGTCTGTATATGTTATGAATCACAGATACCTGAATGTTCTAGGTCTTTAGTATTGAAAGGCGCAGAAATAATATTCTGCCCATCACTAGCTCTTACGGAAGCAGGCTACTATAGGATAAGGCATTCATGTGAAGCAAGGTGTATTGAAAATCAGTTGATCACAGTAATGAGCAGTACAGTAGGTGATCTGAATCCAATGAAGGTAAAAGGTATTGGTAGATCATCGATACTATCACCGTGTGATCATCCATGGCCTATTGATGGGATAATAGAAGAAGGAGAAATGAATAAGGAGATGCTTGTAACTGCAGATGTAGATGTTGATGCAATTTACACAACAAGGGACAATGGAGCCGCAAGACCGCACAAAGACAGGATTAGAAGGTCATCACTGTACAAAGAGTGGTTTGAATAGAACCTTTTAGCTGATAATAGTTATAAATTTGAGTTGTTAACAAGATCGCGTGCAGGACGATTTTTCGCAAGAAGAAAAAGATGGCCTGTATAAGGTCATACACTCTAGAAGAGATGTCAGGGCCCAGTTCAAGCACGGCAGTATTGCTGATGATGTTTTGATGCGCATACTTGATGCTGCTCATCATGCACCATCAGTTGGTTTTTCGCAGCCATGGAACTTCATATTGATCAAAGATCTGGAAAGAAGAAGGAAGGTTAGAGAATCGTTTGAAAGGGAGCGTGAAAGATCTTCTCAGTTGATCGATGACCCAAAACGTTCAGCATATCTCTCCTTAAAGCTCGAGGGTATAATTGATGCTCCGGTTAATCTGTGCGTAACATACGATCCAACAAGGTTTGGTCCCTTTGTTATAGGTCGAACAAGCATACCAGAAACGGGTGTGTATAGTGTTTGTTGCGCAATACAGAATCTATGGCTTGCTGCTAGAGCAGAAGGAGTTGGTGTTGGTTGGGTGAGCATATTAGATAATGATGACCTGAGGGAGATTCTGCAGATACCCGAGCATATTATACCAATAGCATATCTGTGCATGGGCTATGTAACTCACTTTGAAGGAAAGCCTGATCTGGAACGGGCCGGATGGTTGGCAAGGTTGCCACTGAACGATGTCATCTATTTTGAGAAGTGGGGCGTAAGTGAGGGGAATGGCTGGCAGAAACTGCAGAGAAAATTAAACGGATTATCATCTGGATTTAAATAAGAGCCATCGTTGCTTGGTCTTTATCAAATTGTATCCTCCCTTCCACTTTTGCCTTCAAAGGTAACTAGATTTGAGTATGATGATAAAAGGCTTAAAATATTCTATCTTCTGATTTTAATCAGCGGGCTCGTGGCGCAGTATGGATAAGACAAATCTCCAGAAAGCGCGGCAGCCTCCTAAGTCAAACGAGGACAGCTGTGGGAGTTCTAGTATTTCCAAATACACTCCGGCTAAAGGTCAGGGGTTCGAATCCCCTCGAGCCCGCTGACTTATAGGGTTGATATAATTGTGCTTCCTATCTATAGGTGATAATAGTTGACTGAAACTTTACAGGCTGTGCTTGCGAAACTTTCCAAAATTAATAGAACACATGGTGAAGTGATAGAAGCCTATGATAAACTTGGAGCAGGTATTGTCAGACTTAACTCGTAAGCTGTGCCATTGT
>JBHICH010000048.1:0-8326 GCA_046759465.1 Nitrososphaerales archaeon | reverse complement strand
TGCCCCACTTTGTAATGAATCTACCATCACTGTCAAACTTTTGGACGCGATGGTTGTTAAGTTCGGTAACGTAGAGATACCCAGAGGAGTCTACGGCAACAGTGGTGGGAGATGAAAATTTGCCATCATCGGTACCTGGAGACCCCCAGGTCTTAATAAAATCGAGTTCTGCATATACAAAGGGAGTACCAAAAATAATAAGAACCACAATAATTATATCGAGTCTTTTTTTCATGAGTGCACCAAAAATTAACTATTCGCTCCTCTATTTCATTTTTTACATATGTTTATACTAATCCGAATACATGCCAATACGGCCAGTTAGTTAGCTTTTAGCCTTTTCCTTGTCCAGTGTAATTGATTGTCACTTGGACAGCCTCAGAACCCTTAATATCACAAATCGTATAGCCATGTGATGCTGATGTTAAGAATCTGAATCAAGTCCTTGTGATGCTGATAAAAATATTAATGATGCTTACACATCTTTATATTGAATCTTTTTGCTAAAAAGTAAAGCTGGACTAAAGTTTCTAATAGTGATAGGCGCTGCTGTCCTAGCAGGTTCTTTATTAATTTACGTATTTTTAGAGGAAAGTCTGCAGGCAGAGGATTCCTATGCAGAACAAATTATGACTGAATGTGAAGGCAAGCTTGATTGCACTATGGAAGCTTTGAGAGATATCTCAGAAACAGAAGAGCAAAGTACCGTACTAGTCATAATTAAGGATATTATTTCTACGTATGAGAAATCCAGCTATCAATGCCACAAGGAGGGACATCACCTTGGAATGTTCCTATATGATTACACTGGCAACCTAACGCAATCGCTTTCCTATGTTGAACCTAAATGTGGCGGTGCTGTTTACCACGGTATAATTGAAGGGTTCTTTACAGAACAAAGTCTTAACAATGCGAATCCAGCAGAAATTAATGTGAGAGAGATCTGTCCTGCAACCGCAAACAATCCCTACGCCATCCATAGATGGGAATGTCTACATGGTTTAGGACATGGGTTGTCGGTGTTATACCGTCAAGATGTCTTTACCGCTATTCACCGTTGCGATGAACTTGAACCGGGATGGGAACGAGTCAATTGTTACACTGGAGTCTTTATGCAAAATGTAATTAACTATTACAAGTCTGAGGACGGAGCTTTAGAGGAGGATGATCTTTTATTCCCTTGTAACACAGTTAATGCGAAGTATGCACCTGCTTGTTATTTTCGTCAGACAGACCACATATATAAACAGAATAGGTTTTCTCCGACTACTAGTTTCAAGGAATGTGATAAAATAATTCCCGAAGAGTTTGTAAAATATTGTTATTTTGGTATGGGTGTGCAGATATTTTATAGCTATTTAGCACTCGATCGTGACTTTGATGCCTCTGCTCGCCAATGTCAAAAGGGACAGCCAAGGTACCATGTTGACTGTTTTGGAGGTTTGGTGAGGACTATTTTAGATGCCACCAATACTGACGAAGCTTTCGAATTTTGTAAGCATATACCCAGGCAATCTAAAGTATATTGTTACGAGATAATAGGACAATATGGTCATATGTTGCATTCTAATAATCAAGGAAGAGCAAATGAATGTTCAAAGGCAGAGAGTCGGGAATATTTTGAGGTCTGTATGAAGGCGGACATTGAAAGCATTATATTATTGTGATGCTTTCAATGAGCGATAAATCTATTTTTTCTTCGTGGTTTTCTGCCGACAGTTCTGATGTGAAGGATTCCTTCAGCAGAGGTTCCAAGCACTTCTTGGCTTCCTTAATATTCCTTGTCTCTACTCTCTAGCTTTTGCTCCAGAATTTTAGCCCTATCTAGGCTCAAGTATGGTATTACTTTTCTAAATTCCGAGCTAGTTTCAGGTACAACCCAGACTGTCCTTAATGCCCTCTGCTGCATTTCTAAGTTCAGCTGCCTGTGCGGTAGTCAGCTTCCCGCTCTTTTCCTTTGCATCCACTTGGTTGATGAAGGCACCCAGTTTTCCACAAACAGCCTTATCGTTCTTTGGATTGTCATCGGTCAGCAATTTTACAGCATTGCCCAATGGGGCAGTCAAGCTGGTCTTCACGCCCTTAGGGAGCTCCATAGCATTCACATCGTCTATCAGTTCTTCGATAGCTTCTGCAGGTGCTGAGCTGATCATTGTGCTCATTGTGGTCGTAACCGTGGAGAGTTCTTCGATGGTGGTTACTGAGTCGCTGAAGATAGTAGTGACTGGTGTAACGACGGTTTCCGTGAAGGCTCCGGCGATAGTTTCCGTGTTGGTATGGGTGCTGGTGTGGGTGTTGGTATGGGTGCTGGTTTTGCTCAAATCGTCTGTGAAGGTGATGGTGCCAGTTGCGGTAGTTGTAGAGGTAATCGCCTTTGATGTTATGGTTTCTGTAAAGGTAGCAGCGAGGGTTTCGGTGGGGGTTAAGGTGTTGGTGAATGTGTTGGTGAAGGGATCGGTGGCGGTGCCAGTTCCGGTGATAGTCGTGGTGTCCGTAAAGTCAGTACCTGTTGAGGTTTCGGTAGTGGTTGTGAGGCGGGTTTCCGTGGAGGTTCCGGTTTCAGTGATCGTTTCTGTCAATGTGCTGGTCAAAGTATGAGCGACGGTTTCTGTAGAGGTAGCAATCACCATTGAGCTTAAGGTATTAGTTAAGGTTCCAGTGATGGTTGTCGTTTCTGTTAAGTCATCGGTGGAGGTGACGGTGCCAGTTACGGTAGCCGTAGTGTCAGTCCCCGTTGAGGTTATCGTGTCGGTTATGGTCCTGGTGAGGGCGTCGGTTAAGGTTATGGTACCAGTGGAGGTCGTAGCGACGGTTTCGTTAAAGGTGGAAACCTCCGCTAGCGTTAACGTGTCAGTTAAGGTTCCAGTGACGGTGGTGGTTTCTGTCAAGTCATCGATGATGGTTGTGACAGTTTCTTTAGAGGTAACAGTCCCCGTTGGGGTGGCCGTAACGGTAGTGGTAGCAGTCTTTTCGAAGGTGCTGAAGACAGTAGTGACTGGTATAGTGTTGGTGACTGTCGTTAAGCTTGTGGAAGTGATTGTGTTAGTGATGATGGCCGCTGAAACAGTAGGTGTTATACTACCCATTAACAGGACCGATATGATCAAAAATGCAGCTATATATGTCCTCTTAACCAAAATTTCCACTTCCACTCAAAGATTTATAGACTCCTCCAATGGATTGAAAAACCTTTCGGTTACACGGTACACAAAATCCACATTTGTGTACAAATATAACGTGAATCAGTTTAGGAGCTTGTATGACCATCTGTCTTTCCCACCACTTCCGGTCAAAAAAATACACTCCTAGAAGAGGCCGTACACGCGATGCCCAGATAGAATACGAACATGGGCCAGCGGGCATTGGAACGTGTACGACCATGTTTCCATCTCAATAGTATTACGCAGGTAGTGAGATAAGGGATACCGCGAAGAGTATAGGAACAGCCGTTCCACTTTTGTTCTAGATTATAACTTTTACAGAAGAGTCCTTTTTCTTTAGGAATTCTTACATCTCAAATATTCTGCTTGAGCGCTCGCAAGTCTATACTAAACTATCCAGATACAAGCCGATTAAATTCATCGTCAGACATGGGTTTAATTGTTTTATAATAAACATATTTCTTGAATGGGTAGTTCTTTATCGGCTCTTCATAATGACAAAATTCCACATGCTTAATTTTGTTAACAGCTTCAGATTCATTCTTGCCAAGAGCATGAATTGCCTTTAGTTTTTGATTTCCATCCATTGGGCTGACAAAATCAGCTCTATGGTTAACCCACTGTACTATAATGTCCGTAGCCTTGAAAGGATCTTCTTTGCATATCTGCACAAACTCTTTAGGCATTTTATGGAGCCATTTAAAGAACGGCTTGAAGTTCCGTGATCTGGTATAAAGGCCCTTAAAGGTTATACCTCTTGCTCCTAAAAGCCTCTCAGTCGCCTCATCGTATATGCCCCACTTCTTGAATCTCTCCCTCAGCCTTCGATACGGATTTTCCTTTATGTCTAGTTTTTGCACCAAGCTTGAAATTATAGTTGCAGATTAAAAACATTATGAGGTTGCTAGTGTACATGCTAAAGCAAGATGATCCCAAAAAGTGTACAGCTGCAAAACTTGTTCATTTTAATCTGGCAAATGCCATTAGAAGGATACCAAGGAATTCTTTGCTACTAAATCCATATTCTGACTCGCCATTGTGCAAAAGTGATAATGCTTTTGCAGGTACTATAACTGCAATCGATTGTTCCTGGGAAAATGTAAATGCAACCTTCAAGCAAAACTTTTCTGGTATAAACAGAAGGTTGCCTTTTTTACTTGCGGCTAACCCGACAAATTACAGCAAATTGGGAAAATTGAGCAGTGCGGAGGCACTTGCAGGCGCATTAATTATTCTGGGTTTTAACGATATAGGATTTCGCGTAATGAACAAATTCAAGTGGGGTCACACATTCTTTAAACTTAACGATGAGCTTTTGAAAGAATATGCAAATGCTAAGCAGCCAAGCGAGATCCAGAGAATAGAAATGGAATACTTCAAATAGAAATTGCTACAAGATGATCTGTGCGAGCTAGCGGGTGGGTCACTGCGAAAGCAGAGGAAACTCCTCCCTCCAAGCAAGTATGCAGCCCAGCGATGGGTAGCCAGAGATGGCTGGCAACGGCACAGAAAAGATATCCGAGTTAGAGCACTGTGATGGCAAAACCTGAGGTTCCTAACAAGGAATGAAACTGCCGACCTGCATGGAGCAAGGCCAAACAGAACCGATGAGTTTGCTCAAGGTTCAGGTAGGCCGCTTAGCCAAATCCCACCTAGAACAGAAGGAGGGTTACAGCTAGCACGCACAAAAAATTAAAGAAAATCTTCTGTCCTTTACTTCTTACCAGCTCGCCAAAGCACGAATATTGCAATCGCACCCAGCATGCCGCCTAATACTGCTAACACGGTAATTGGAAATCCTCCAGTGTAAGATTGGCCAGCCCCTTCTGGCACAGTTTCGAATACTAGCGCACCTTCATCCATTCCCTGTATGCTTGCAGTTCCATACCCTAGAATCTGAATACTTGCGGCTCTTGGTGGCTGTGTACTTCTGACCGTATACTGCTGGCCATCAATATTAACATCAATCTTTTTACTAAGCTCAACTGTTCTTCCTTCGCGAACACTGCTTTCACCAAGAGCAAAGAATGTAACTAACTTAGCACCTTCTGTTTCTACAAATCCAAACCTTTCAGATTCTCGTATGCTTCCAGTTGGGTCATACAGCCAGTGCCACTTATCAATTGAAAGGTTTGTAAATTCTCTAAAGTCTATCGAGGCTTGGCTAAGCAAACTATCTGCGTCTGTATTTTCGAGAAAATTCATGACTTCTGGCTGTCTGGCATAGAAGTATCCAGATGGGAAGTTTATTTCAAAATCACCATACTGTTCCGTCTTTACAACTACAGGATCATCAACAGATATTCCTCTCCAGTTAAGGTCGATCAACGTACCTTCAGAAGCTGATCCAGCGTGCAAAACGAAACGAGTAATCAGCACATCTAACCTTATGTTATGCTCTAACGCAGCCCTTGTGTTGTCACCTTTTAGCGATGCCTTGTAGTCTATCTTTATGTCTTCAACTAAAACTGGAGAGTTCCTTTCCCTAAGCAAGTTTTGATTCATTTTGTCTATGAGATCTTTGACACCAGGTGTATTTTTATCTACCACAAACGCAATTTCGTCGTTTTCATTTTCAAGTATTGATTTTAGCTTCCCACCATTGGGGTATTCTATGTAAACAACATTTAATGACCTGTACAAAGCCTCAGCTCTATCTCTCTTTGGTATTAGTAATGTGTCCAGTTGTACTGCAAATGCAGGAATTGTCATGCTTGTTAGAAGAATTGAAGTTAATGCAACCGTTAAGATAGGCCTCGTTTTGAACTTCACATTCAAACTTTTTCCTCTCTTTTTTATAAACCTTTAGCGTTGATATAAAAAATATATTCTAAAAATTGTGCTACTATGAAACTGAACTTTTCAAAGTACTGATATTGACATAAATTATAGTGCAAATAGAAGAGCTAGTATTGCTTACAGTACTTGCTGGTGGCAGCGGTTCCATAAAACTGGTTCGAGGGCTAAGTTCTGTAACGAAGGATTTTGTGGTCGTGTGCAATGTAGCCGATAATATATGGCTTTATGGACTTTACATCTGCCCTGATATTGATACCATTGTTTATGGTCTTTCAAACATGCTTGACCTTGAGAGAGGCTGGGGTGTGAAGCAAGATTCATTCGAGTTTCTTAGGCAGCTTGAACTTCTGGGTGAAGAAGCATGGTTCAGGATAGGCGACAAGGATCTTGCAGTGCACATGCTAAGGAGCAAGATGCTGAAGACTGGCAAGAGCTTGTTAGAGATCACGCAATGGATAAGTAGCAGATTTGGTGTCAGCACCAAAATTATTCCCGCAACTGATAATTATCTAGAAACAAGGATTGTTACTGAAGAAGGAGAAATGCACCTTCAAGAGTTCTGGATAAAACGTAACGCCAATGGCAAGGTTAAAGACGTGATCTATTCTGGGGCAAATAACGCAAGACCAACTTTGGAAGTACTAGATGCAATCAAGTCTTCCAGCATGATAATATTTGCACCGGCAAATCCAGTAAGTAGCATAGGTCCGATCTTGGCAATCAAAGGCATTAGAGACACCTTAACCAAAGTGAAGAGCAAGTGTATAGCGATAAGTCCAGTAATTGGTAAGAAACCGATTAGCGGGCCAGCAGCAAAGTATATGCAGGCGCTTGGCATTGAGGTATCCCCATATGGTGTTGCAAGGTTTTATTCAGATGTAATCTCAAGGTTCGTTATACACACATCAGATGGGCATTTTGCAAGCAAGATCGAGAATTTAGGTATAAAGGTGTATGATACAAATATAATCATGAAGGACAGAAAGGACGAATCTAGGCTAGCCTCTTACCTGCTTGGTTTGCAAAAAAGTGTTTATTATTGAATGTATATGTGATAATTCCTGTCAAGACATTTACTAGCAGCAAGGAAAGGTTGGCTGACCTGTTGACAGTTACTGAACGAATAAAGTTATCAGAATTAATGCTTAAGGATGTATTAAGTTCTGTATCCAATTCCAAAAAGATCAGCAAAATCATTGTAGTGAGCAAGGACGAACATGTTTTATCGATTGGAAAAGATTATGGAGTCACATTTGTTCAGGAAGAAAAGGAGCTTGGTGTTAATGCTGCGGTTGCATTAACAGATTCTATATGCAAAGATTCCGATGCAAGTATTGTTATCCCCCACGATCTTCCACTGATCTTGCCTTCAGATATAGATATGTTGTATGAATCTGCCAGAGAAAAAAGATGTGTTATTGTTACACCATCGTATAGATTAGATGGCACAAATGCCTTGCTAAGAAAACCATGCGACATAATTGGCACACATTATGACGAGGACAGCTACGAAATACATGTCAAGAAAGCTGGCGAAAGTAAAATACCACTTAAGATCGTGCTGAACAAAAGGTTAATGCTAGATCTTGATGAGCCAGCTGATATATTACCTATTCTATCAGTAGGTTCTGGGGCTGAAAGCATAAATTACCTTTGTACTATTAGCAGGCGATTGCCTAGCGTCGGTTAGGCAACCCTCCTACTTCAAGAGATGAAAAATAACAACAATAAAGGGCTCTACAGCAATTCGTGTAAAAATCGTTGAGTTGCTAGGTACCTAAGACACACAAGGACACGGCGAGATATGAAGCCGTAATGTATATATACCATGTATTTATATGTTAACCTTCTGAACAAGGTTATTAACTTTATGGTGGTGCAAAAATGGTAAAAGATGTCTCTATGGCCGGGGACAGATGCCCTAGATGTGGCAAAGGACCGATGGTTACAGACAACTCTAGCGGCGAAATGTTCTGCGGCAACTGCGGTTTCGTAGTGACTGAAAGAATCGAAGAATTAGGTCCAGAATGGAGAGCTTTCTCAAAGGAAGAGCATGAAGACAGAAGCAGAGCAGGTATTCCTACTTCCTTGGCAATGCATGACATGGGTCTAGCAACTATCATAGGGCCAATAGACAAGGATGCTTCAGGAAAGCCGTTATCTGCATCAATGAAGAGCACTATAGAGCGTCTAAGGACCTGGGACAGTAGAAGCCAGGTTCACGAGCCTGTTGATAGGAATTTCAGACAGGCATTCAGCGAGTTGGATAGACTGAAGGACAAGTTGGCTGTAGGCGATGCTGTAATTGAAAAGGCAGCATATATTTACAGAAAGGCTCTTGAAAAGGGTCTTGTTCGTGGAAGGTC
>JBHICH010000047.1:0-8365 GCA_046759465.1 Nitrososphaerales archaeon | reverse complement strand
CATAAACATGCATGTATGGTTTAGGCAAGAAATCTTTCTCAGTTCTAAGATAAGCTATTATGAGTCCAATTAGGTTGGTATCGATATGGAAAATATTAAGACTACTTGGGGAAACAGGTTCATAATAGCAGCTATAATCCAAGGTGGGATAATAACCGCAATGACATTAATCATTGTGGGCATTCAAATAACTTTTACCGAAGTAAATATAATGCAGTTTCTCTCGTTATCTTTTGAAGGACCTGCAAAATGGTTTTTTATTGGAACTATATTCTACTTGATACTTGTTGTTGCAGTGGCTGTGACTGCTGTATTCTACAATCACTTGGAGATCAATTTAAATAGAAAATTTTTTGGCGCATCAAGAATTCTAGCATGGATTCACATAATAGGTATGAATGTTGGAGGAACAGGGACAAGTCTGTTGATGATATTTGCTGGATTAGCTGCTTCCGGGGTACTTTCTCTTTTTAGCAAGGGCGAAATAGGCAAGGAAAACATAGCTATAATGGATACCTTTATAGCTCCCATAGCTTCCTTTATCGGTATCCTTGGCACAGGAGTAATATGCGGCGGTATAGGTTTCATTTTGGCATACAAGAGGAAAACAACTTGATTTCGGTAGTCATAAAGTTTGGGACTTTCAAAAAAATGTTCAGAAAATGATACTTCTTAAATCATACGCCCGACTCTTCGTCTGCATATGCAGAGTTATAATAATCAAATTCGTCATAGTCTTTCACTACAAAATGACAGCCACAAAGACATTCGGCCTGATTACAAGCGCCGTGCATGCATATGTTACATCTAGTCTCCGTCTTTAACATATTCTCTCCATATCATGTTGCTCTCTGAAATATAAGCATATGCACCAACCATTGCAGCTTGAATTAAATGGTTTAAGGAAAGCGATATAAAATTTGAAGTGCGTTATTTCTTACAGCCAGACCAAGCCCAGCAGATTGGAGGAGAATGAAGGTTCTTTGTGAATGTTCATCCCGCACACCCCTCCTCCAATTCCAGTATCGTTCTAATCACGTTATACAATGTACAGAGAAAAAATCGGTGATGGAGTTGGTTAGTTACCTCCTAACCGCTTCCAATACTTTGTCTGATAAGGAATCCCTCTACATGAATCTCGCCACATTTACTTAATGGTATATTAACTTCGTTGACAAACATTATGATTATTTGCTTGCTCTACGAAACTTTTATTTAACTTGTGCACTACTCCAAGATACATAATTTGCTCATGAGTGATAATCAGGTTCTTAATCAACAAGAAAGGGATGAGCTGTTAAAATTTGCAAAGAAACTTGCTGGAGATCATTCCATAGATTCTTGCTGCGCATACGGATCAAAAATTGCAGGTTATGCAAGACCTGACAGCGATTATGATCTACTTCTAATTTTAAAGAATTATAGCCATATAATAAAGTACAAGTATGCTAGCAACAATTTGGATGTCTCTACATTAATTGTTGACAGTAACTCTCTTGTTAAAGATGCAGAAAAGGCTTACCTTGGAGAGTTTGTGATTGGAAGATTGTTGCATGCTTATGAGCCATTAGCGAATGCTGATTACCTTGCAGATGTTGAAAAAAGATACAAGAAAAGGGTGATACTTGAAGAGCTCAAGGAACTAGTTACAACAACCTCTCTTTCTAGTGAGCTGCTTATTCCTGCTGATTACTTCCTTTATTCAAAGGTTCAGAAGAGATCAAAGGTTTACCCTCACGCAGTCTACAGTTATGTTAAAACCTACTCTGGCGAAAATGGATCACAAAACCTCGATGCGAGCAGAAAAGGTTTCATGCAGGGATTAAAGGAGCTGGAAAGAGAAGGATACATCAGATTCGAAAATAATTATGTTAGGATAGTACCAAATAAGATCAAGATAAAAAAGGGCGACAAGACATCACTTGGTGTATCGAATGTAATGCGAGGTATGCTTTCATACCTTGTACACACCTACGCTGGCCGGAGAACTCTGAACTTCGTAAAGCAAGAAGCAATGTCAAAGATCAATAGGCGTAGAAAGATCAGGGACTTTCCCCCAGAGCTAAAGAACCCAAGATCTTTGTTAAGACTCGAAGAAGGCATTTTGATTGATAGAAAGGACTGGCTGCAGGAACTGGCGAAGAAGCTTAACTTCAATGATTATACTATAACAAGAAAAAATCTTGGTGATGTAAATGCTGCAACAACTCTCTATACGATAAGAGAAGATGGTAGAAGTGAAAGATTCGTTGCTAAGCATTTTGCGAGTGTAAAGGCAGTAAAGTGGGTGGCTGCAAACGTATGGACTGCTGGTGTTAAAACGTTCCATGTCGATGCTTCATCAAGGTTAAGCAGAGAGTATAGAGCAATACGATACATTAAGAGCGTAGGGTTCGGCGTGCCAGAGATACTGGCAGTTGCTCCAAACAAAAAGCTACTGATAACGAGGTATATTGAGGGCAAGAGGCTCAGCGATTTGATAGACTCCATACTGCGCGGCAAGTCAGATGATACAGATCCAATAACACAATTTGGGAAGGCACTTGGCACATTGCATGCTAAAGGCTGTACAATCGTGGATTCAAAACCAAGCAACATACTTCTTAACAATGGTAAGATCTACTTTACTGACCTGGAACAGTTCACATTTGATGATAATAAATCATGGGACATCATTTACTTCCTCTACTATTCTGTAAAGTTCACATCAAATGAAGAAGGAGCAAGAAAAGTTGCCAGGACATTCCTAGACGGTTACATGCAGGATGGAAATATTTCAGTGATTAAAAAAGCACTGAATAAGAGATACATATCACCGTTCTATCCCGTATTGGTCTTAGGAGTATTAATGGCAATTAGGGACGAAATGAAATCATTTATCAATGCTTACTCTTGAATTCTGTATAGCCACATCTGCCACAAGTAACTCTGTCATTATGCGCTCCCATAAAGACACCTTTGCCACATCTAGGACACTCCTTTTTTAGCCTTTTTACACCACTGCCGTCAACCTTGTAATATTTCCATACTGCGGCGTTCTGACCTTTCTTTCCCACTACTCTTTAGCCTCCTTTGCAGGTTTTTCTTTTGTTTCTGCTTTAGCCTTAGGTTCCTTTTCCTCTTCCTTCTTTGGTTTTTCTACTTCTTTCTTTTCGCCTTCTGGCTTCGCTTTAGCTTCAGGCTTGCGTCCTTCGGGTTCCTTTTTCTTGGGCTTCTCCGCTTCTGCTATCTTCTCCCTTTCTTCCTTTGAAAGCATTCTCATGAAGATATATTTTGGCAGATGCTTCTTTGCTATGCTTTCATCATCATAAACATAGAATGTACCTTTAACATCTGTCTTCCCGGTTTCGCATTTCAGAGCAATCAGAATCACGAGTTTCTTGTCCAGTTTAAGCTGTTCTGTTAAAATGCTTACAGCGTTATTTCTGCTGAGCTTACCGGCTTGCCCCTTAAACAAACACCTTACTTCCCTTCTCTTCAAGAGAGCATTCGTTTTGTCCTCCAAAGTTACTATTTCACTCAAGTAGAACCACTGCTCAGCTAAACTCTTATAAATCTAACGTGATGTGCGCTACCTTATTTATAATCTTCAAATACTTTGTATTATAATGGCTCGCTACATAGTGCTCCTACAAAACAAAGGTTTCAGTGCAAAGAATGCAAAGGAATTGCTTGAAAGAGCACGAAGCCTAGTCAATGATGATACTGTAATTCTAAGAGACACTAGGGTTTCCAGCAAGAATATAGAATTTGACATAGGTGCTGCAGGTGAACAATTGGACTTACTGTTGAAAAAACTCTCCATCATAGCTCCAATTGCTACTTACAATGAGATTGTCGATAAAGTGATTGAAAAAGATCATGCAATAGAATATGGGAAGTCATTATTCAACAACGAACGATATTGGGAGTGTCATGAGGCTCTGGAAGGCGTTTGGAGGAATACAAGTGGCAACGAAAAGGAACTTCTGCAGGGGATGATACTTGTATCAGCCGCATTTGTACACAGCCAGAAGGACGAAGACGACACATGTCTGTCAATACTTGATAGAGCATTAGAAAAGCTGCAGAATGCCAAAGGAATCTATTATGGCATAGACACAGACAGGTTCAAGCGCTTGATAGCAAATATCATTGCAACGAAAAGCATACAGTACTTTAGGATTTGATCAGCTCAATTGTCTTTCCGAGAACTTCATACCCCTTTAAAGAGCCAAGTGCACCCTTCTGCGCATAAATCTCAGTAAACCTTTCTGAATTGTCATGTCTTACCATCTTGCCAGAAATAAGTAACGGAACGGGATCATCACTATGCCCCTTCTTTATGCATGGTGTAGAATGATCACCAGTGACTATTATTGCTACATTATTAACATTGATTGAATTTAGCAGCTTGCCAAAGAACCTGCAGTCTATATCTTCGACGCTCTTCTTTTTGCCCTTAGCATCGCCATCATGTCCAAATTCGTCAGGCCCTTTTATATGCACATACACAGCATCGAACTGCTGTAGGCACTCCGCAGCGATCCTTGCCTTCTGCTCGTAATCATTGACATTGCCAGCATCAAAGGCCTTCATTCCTGCAACTTTTGCTATTCCCCGCTCAACGGGCATATCGACTACGCAGGAAAAGTCAAGTCCATGCAACTTGCCAATTGGTTCCAGCCTAGGCATTCTGTTACCAGCATCTCTCAAAAGAATACAGTTTATTACCATCTTTCCTGCATTTTTTCTAATCTTGTTGATCTTATGTTCCTTCAGTATCTTTAGCGATTTCTTTGTAAATTCGTTAATAAGTTTGGCAGAAAGCTTTGATGAGCTCTCCTTGCTCAAGGGCTTGCACTCTCTGAGTTTAAGTTTCACACCAGTTGGTTTTGCAACTCCCATGCCCTTTACCCTCTCATAAGCAGGGTCTGTATTCGAAATATCCGCCGATAGGTCATTTTCGTCTGACCTTATGCTCAGTACAACCCTGTGCCCTATCGTAGGCAGGAGAACAAATGAACCGTTTGAAACCTTCACATTTTCCTGAACAGCCTTTGAGAGGGCTTCAGATTCCTGCTTCTCTATAGCCCTTCCAGCTCTCCTGTCGATTATGTTGACTTTGGTATCAATGGTAGCAAAGTTGCCACGCAAGGCGAGGTCTCCGTCTCTAAAATCTATGCCAGATCCTATCGCTTCGATAACTCCCCTGCCAACATAATCCTCATGTTTGAAGTTGTACCCTAACATGCTTAAGACTGCTATATCTGACTCTGGTGCTATCCCCTTGCCAACACTGTAAACCATACCCATCACCCCATTTCTTGCCAACGAATCCATATTTGGCGTGTATGCAGCTTCCAATGGCGTTAAATGGTTCAGTGACGGATGCGGCAGATCACCAACGCCGTCTAAGAGCACATAGACAAGTTTGGTCATGAATCGCATTGCATCATGAGCTTTATAATTGTGTTCTGCGAGGTAAACTCATCTAAACAACGAACAATATGTAGAAGCAGGTCAGGATAAAAGTAATGATTCTAGACAACCTTATCGATGTTGGCCCAAAATTTGCCAATTGTAAGGTTTTGGATCACAATTTAGCCAAAGAGATAATCTTAAATTTTAAGCAGGTGAGGATAAGTGGGGATGGCAGAACTTAGAAAGGATTACGTGCTCGATAGGTTTATTATAGTGCCAAAAAATAGCACTGGGAAAAATTCCGCAAATAGCAAATGTCCGTACTGTCCAGGGAATGAAGAGTTAACGCAACCAGCAGTTCTAGCACTTGTGCAGAAGGATGGAATGCTACAAAGGCTTTCAGACAGTGAAGAAAACTGCGTTAAGGACTGGTGCGTTAGGGTGTTCCCCAGCAACGAGCCTGCGGTCAGTACGTCAATGGAGAACTCCTATAGCGATAAACCATTGTACAGTGAGCCAGCGTACGGATTTCATTACGTCGTAGTTGCAGCGCCTGAACACACTCGGAAGCTTGCAAGCATTCCGGTAGAGCAGTGGGCAAACGTGCTTGTGGTAATTCAGGATAGGGTAAGGTGGCTATACACACAAAAGAGCGTTACATATGTCTCGATATACATGAACCACGGCAAGGGTGCAGGTTCATACCTAGAACACGCACACATGGATGTTGTTACCTTTGCCGCGATACCGCCACTGATAGAGCAGGAAGCGGAAGCTGCTCATCGATATATAAACGAAAATGGGGTATGCCCGATGTGCAATGTGATAAATGTCGAATCAAGTGGACCTAGACAGGTACTTGCTACCGACAATTTTCTGTCATTCTGTCCTTGGGCTCCAACCTATCCCCATGAATTCTGGATATGTCCAAAGAGGCACATAACATTGTTTTCAAAAATAACACAGAAGGAGATCAACGATCTTGCACTGATAATCCGGGCAACTTTGGGGGGTTTGTCGAAGGCGCTCAAGGATGCATCGTTCAACCTTGTATTCCATCTGTCGCCCGAAAAGAAGAACAGCAGACAGCTGCATTGGCATATAGAAGTTTATCCACAGCTATCAACATGGTCTGGTCTGGAGCGCGGGTTTGGTGTTTATGTTAACAATATCAGCCCAGAACATTCTGCAGAAATTTTAGGCTCTGCAGCAAGGAAAGAGTTGGCAGGCTTAGTAGGTATAACATAATTTTGCAGGATAATTTATTTATGACTTGAACATCTTGATGGCTCATGATTAAGCTCGAGACAGGAGTGGCACTCGGTGCTTTTGCCTTGCACGCATTGTTTGTTGCATACATGGCATCATTTTATATTGCATTGTCGAAACCTTTTGAAGTAACTGGCATCTTACTTACATATCAATCGCTTCTAGTTGGGGTCTTCATTTCTGGAATACCGGGTTTTGGTTTGGCGATCGTAGCATACATTCTGTCAAAAAGAAGTCTGTCAAGAATAGTAAGCATGATACTGATTGCTCAAGGTGTGCTTATGCCAGCAGGTATGGCATATGCTTCAATGCTTTCAAATAATATCAACCCAGAGTACAAGTCATTTGAATTATTGATAACGCCACTGATCTTCTTGGTAGCAGGTTTTCTAATGATAGGCCTTGGAGTTCACCTATCAAGACTCAAACCGATAAAAAGAAGAACTATGTAACACTAACAGTAACTTTTTATTCTCATATTCTAGACAAAAAAGCAATGAAGCTACTGGTGACTGGCGGTGCTGGATTTATTGGCTCTAACCTTGCAGAGAAGTTGTCAGAGGATCATGATGTCA
Organism: Nitrososphaerales archaeon; assembly: GCA_046759465.1. Taxonomy (GTDB): domain Archaea; phylum Thermoproteota; class Nitrososphaeria; order Nitrososphaerales; family UBA213; genus JBHICH01. Next base: position 1,118 of record JBHICH010000047.1, on the reverse strand, counting down.
CAATTCTTGATGATCTTTACCTCGGCAGCAAGAAGAATATTGAAAGTACGGATATAGAATTCGTGAAGGGTTCCGTGATGGACGCAGCTCTTGTAAACAAGCTCTGCAGGGATTGCGATTACATCTTTCATAATGCAGCCATGAGCTCCTCGCCAATGTTCAAGAAAGAGCACAAGCTGGGAATGGAAGTAAACCTGTTCGGGTTCATGAATATGATGAAGGCAGCGTTGGATAACAGTGTAAAGAAGGTGATCTACGCATCAACATCATCTCTATACAACGGTAACCCCTTGCCATACAGCGAAACACAACCGCTTACTGCTAAGACCTTCTACGAAGCATCGTTCCGTACACGAGAGATCGTTGCGCAGACATACTACTTTGAGCACGATCTAAGTTCCATAGGCTTGCGATACTTTAGCGTTTACGGTCCAAAGGAATCACACAAGGGCCAGTATGCAAACAACATATCGCAATTCTTGTGGAGTATGATGAAGGGAAAGCCAGCAGTTATCTACGGTGACGGAACGCAAAGAAGGGATTTTACATTTGTATATGATGTTGTATCTGCAAATATACTTGCAATGACATCAAAGATAGATTTTGGCATATTCAATGTGGGCACTGGCATTGCAACAAGCTTTAACGAACTAGTTTCACTGATAAACAAATTACTGGGCACATCCATTAGACCTGTACATGTTAACAACCCGATCAAGAACTATGTGCACGACACAATTGCAGATCTATCGTTAATATCAAAATCTCTGAGCTACAAGCCTCAATGGTCGCTCGAAAAAGGAACCGGGTTCCTGATTGATTACTACAAGAATCAATCGACTGTTTCCTTTGTCTGATTTCTACCTCTTTGGCTTCTTCTTGCTTGCTTTCTTCGCCATCGTAATTGGCAGTGTCATAGATATTAAATTTTACGACGGAAACAGCTACTAGACCAATACTGCATATGCGATCTCTTTCTCTAACTGTTGTCCGAGTCGTCCATCTTACAATCTACTATGTTGGTTGAGCAGTGAAGGTGGCGACGTCGATGAACGGGAACGTCCCTCCTCCCAGCGCAATTGGCAATCTTCCGTCCCACTTGTTTATTGCTTGCCACT
>JBHICH010000046.1:0-8424 GCA_046759465.1 Nitrososphaerales archaeon | reverse complement strand
GCCAGCAGTGAAGTTGCAGATGCTATCAGTCCAAAGCCATCAAAGCTTGTGGTTGGTTTCATACCAACGGAAAAGGCTGAACAATTAACACCAAAGGCACAGCAACTAGAGAAGTACCTGGAATCGAAACTTAGAAATGTCGATGTAGAAGTCGTTGTGCCAACATCATACGAGCCCTTGATCGAAGGCATGCGATTTGGACATGTGCAAGCTGCCTTCATGGATACAGGTGCTGCATGGATAGCACATGAAAAGGCTGGTGCAGAAATTGTTCTAGCTGAAGTTGTTAGGGGAAGGGTATACTATCAGGCAACAGCATTTGTTAGAGCAGACAGCGATATACAGACGATGGATGACATAAAGGGCAAGAAGGTTGCCTTCACAAGCTGGACCGGTTCTTCAGGATTCATTAGACCAGCTGCTATGATGCAAGAGCGTGGAATAATGACAGTTAATGGAAACGATCTAGTTGCTGTAGAGCAAGCACTACGTAATACATTTAACCAATATACATTTGCTGGAGGTTACAAAGCTGCACTGAAACTCCTGGTCCAAGGTAAGGTCGATGTTGCATTTGGTGCAGATGATGCTCCAGACAGATTCCTGACACCAGAAGAGCAGAGCCAGATCAAGGTGCTGGAAAAGTATGGCGAGGTGCCTTCACACGTGTTCGTTGTGAGCAAGGACCTGCATACAGTCTACAAGATAAAGCTGATCAAGTACATGTACAGACTGAACTACGCAGAGAACAATCACATACTGAAGGAACTCTACGGTGCTGAAGCACTTGTGCCAACAGATTCTCAAATGCATATTGGAGACTTTGGGCGTGCCGTTAATTCGATCGCAGGAATAGAGAGCAAGATCACAGCTCCAAAAGGAGGTTAGATCACGATGCAAGTACCCCCCAAAGAAATCTTTTCCTACAGTATAATTAATTTAGATAATGTTTGGGCTTCTTACGATGGCAGAGGTTATGTGCTGAAGGATATGTCAGCATCGATCAAGGGCGGTATTAACTTTGTAATAATAGGCCCATCTGGGTCTGGGAAGACTACTCTCCTAAAGATAATCAACGGTCTTGTCAGACCAAGTAAAGGACAGGTTAGGGTATTCGGTGTAGAGGCAGGCGACAATGGCCACTTCAAGTCATTAACGCCAAAGATAGGCTACATACCACAGAATCTAGGCTTGGTGAAAAACATGAGTGTTATGGATAATGTATTGATGGGTTCATTGCATAGAGTTGGTAACTTCAGATCCTTGCTGAAGAGTTTTCCAGATAAAGAGCTGAAGAGCGCAGAAGAAGCTACCAAACTTGTTGGACTTGAGGACAAACGTGATAGAAAGGTGTACATGCTCAGCGGTGGAGAAAAGAGGAGAGTTGCAATCGCGAGAGCCTTTGTTCAGAAACCATCAATATTACTAGCAGATGAAATTGTGTCAGAGCTTGACTTTGTAAAATCAAGGGAGATAATGGATGTGATACATAATGTGAAGCAGAGGATGGGCATCACGATGGTGATGGTGCATCATGATCTAGAGATCGCACTGGACTATGCAGATATCATTGCTGTGATGAAGGAAGGTGTAAAGATTGCAGAGTTCAAGCCAGATGAACTTGATAAAGATTCTGTAACAAGATTGTTCAACGGACATGAAGCCTAAGGAAAATCTTCTGATCTCCTTGATTGTAGGAGCTGTAATTGTAACATCGATCAATACTGGATTTGATCCAGTGAAGTTTGTCGAAGGCACGCCAAACATTGGAATCTTAATTTCAGAAATGACGCAGTTCGACAGCAACTTATTATCGGTTGGATTCTGGTCTATGCTCGAAACTCTGCAGATGGCATTTCTTGGCACTATAATCGGAGCTGCAATTGCGATACCCTTGAGCCTTTTAGCTGCTAGGAATCTCAACAGCAAGTTCGTCTACGCACCCGTAAGAGCGATACTAGCTGGGATAAGGACATTCCCTTCAATATTGTGGGCAATATTCTTTGTCATAGTTGTTGGTTTGGGTCCGTTTGCAGGTATTCTGGCAATTATAATGTACACAGTTGGGTTCATGTCTAAACTGCAGTATGAGTCGATTGAGGCAATAGATCCAGATCCAGTTGAAGTTGTTGGGGCAATGGGTGCATCAAAGACGCAGATGGTTAGGTATGTGGTTCTGCCAGAATCTGCACCACACCTTCTAAGCCAGTTGCTTTACATGTTTGAATACAATGTTAGGCAGACAAGCATACTCGGAATCGTTGGCGCTGGCGGTATAGGATTTTACATAATAGAGTACATCAAATTCTTCGAGTATGGCAAGGCGATGGTCTTCATGCTTATAGTTCTTGCAACAGTGCTAATAATAGACTGGATAAGCACGAAGATTAGGGACAGGTACATTGTTAAAAGGCAGACTGGCAAGTAAAAACTCATTAAGATTTAAGAACCGCTTTACCTTGCTGTAATGCATGAATGAAAAACTCTATGTTTTAGCTGGCCCAGCATCAAAGGATCTTGCCAACAAGGTCGCGAAGAATCTTAATGCAGAACTTATCGATGTTGAACTGCGAATCTTTCCTGACGGCGAAAGCAAGATCAAGATCGATGGCGAGCTTTCAAACAAATTTGTAGTTATTGTTCAATCTACATATCCCCCAGTTGATACGCATATGATGCAGATATTACTCATGATTAACAAGGCAAAGAAGATGAATGCTAATGTCTGTGCTGTCATACCCTACCTTGCATATGCAAGGCAGGACAAGGAGTTTGTCAAAGGAGAAGCTGTTAGCATGGAATTGATAGGAAGCTTGTTCAACTCTTCTGGTGCGAAGAATATAATCACGGTAGACATACACAGTGAGATTGCATCATCACAATTCGCGATACCAGTCCACAATGTCTCAGCCATCCCATTGTTAGCCAATTATTTCAAATCACAGAAACTGACAGAGCCGTTAGTAGCTTCTCCCGATTTGGGAGGCTCAGCCAGAGCAGAGGAGTTCGCTAAAATTATTGGAACTGATTCAATTTCGCTGCCCAAGTCTAGGGATAGAGATACTGGAGAGGTTAGTATTGAAGAATCGAAGTTAAGTGCCAATGTGAAGGGAAGGGATGTGATACTTGTTGATGATATAATTAGCACCGGGGCAAGCATAGTAAAAGCTACTGAAGTACTAACAAAACTTGGATGTGGCAAGCTTTATGCTACATGTGCGCATGCTCTGCTCCTCAACAACGCATTGGATAAGATAAGAAGTGCTGGTGTAAGTGATGTTGTAGGCAGCAACACTGTTCCGAGCACTGTTAGTAAAGTTGATGTGACTCCAGCAATATCTGATCAGATAATCAAAATTGCAAAGTGATTTCTTCTTTGAGATGGTTAAAGGTAAGATGATGGCGCAATGCAGTTGAAAGTCGTATTTTTAGGTACATCATCTGCTACACCAACTTCGACAAGAGGTTTGAGCTCAACTGCAATAGCTAGGGGAAATGAAGTTCTGATATTTGATGCTGGAGAGGGAATGCAGCGAAACTTCATTGGAGCAGGCTTGGGCAGCAATAGGAAGACCAAGGTCTTCATAACGCATATGCATAGCGATCACTGCGTTGGGCTTCTCGGCCTTTTGCAAACAATGTCACTGCAGAATAGGGATATGCCTTTGCTGGTATATGGGCCAGAACTTATTGTAGACTTCATTGAGAGCAATATGAAGTTGTTGCACTTTGGACTAACATTTCAGTTGAATGTTAACATTATCAATGAAGGGATAGTTGTGGAAGAAAGTGATTATATAATTAGAGCCAAAGTCGCAGAACACTTGGTAAAGACTTACAGCTACTGTTTGGAGGAGCATGAAAGACCTGGAACATTTTATCCAGAGAAGGCAGAGAAACTAGGAATACCCAAGGGAGGATTATGGCATAAACTGCAGCATGGCGAGCAGATAGAGTTCAAGGGCAGAATTATAAGATCTGAAGAAGTGACTGGACCTAAACGCAAGGGAAGAAAGATAGGGATTTCTGGAGACACAAGGGTCAACGATGAGCTTGTAGAGTTCTTCAAAGACTGTGATCTATTGATCTTTGATTCAACATATGGAGAAGACCACAAAGAAAAGGCAGTTGAAAATATGCATTCAACTGCAAAGGAAGCAGCTGCACTTGCCTCAAGAGCAAATGTGAAGAAACTTGTATTAACGCACTTCAGTGCAAGATATGATGACGTTAAAGTCCTTGTTAAGGAGGCCTCTGAAATACACCCAGATGTGGTAGCTGCTGAAGATCTGATGGTGGTGGAAGTTCCATATCCTCAATAGCTTTTATCCATGGGTGATACCATTCACTTGAGTAACTCTTTTAATGCGGTGATCGAATTCATGGGATCTCTAGCTGCTTCCACTACATACATACCATTGAATTGCAATTTCTTCAAGTCCTCAACTAGTTTCTTCCAGTTAATAGTCCCTTCTCCAATATTTAGATGACTATCGGTAGTACCATCGTTATCGGTAACATGCACCATGAAAAACCTTGACGATAGTTTCTCAATAAATTCATCGATGTTGCCTGCTATATGTGAATGGCCCGTATCGAATGCAATTTTTAGATTTAAGTTGTTTGTCTTGATGAATTCATTGAACTCAGATGGGGTGGACATGAATGATTTTTGTGGCGCCATATTCTCGATCAGCACCCTTATACCGCGAGAGTTACCATGGTCGATCAACGAAAGTAAAGACTCTGAGTTGAGCTCCCAGCCATTTTCAACGTCGAAGGTCTTAGAACCTGGATGCTGAACAAATGCAACGGCACCTATATCTGCTGAATAATCAATCGACTGTTTCAGCATCTTTACTGCTCTTCTTCTTGCAGCAAGGTCTGGGTTGCATATGTCTGATATAACGTCCAAGGCGCTGTGAACTGTGAGCTGCACATCCTTCACCTTCTTCAGAATCGCAATACTTTGTTCGTTAAGTATTGTTGATTTGAAATTGACGATCTCGCCAACACCTACATCATTGTTATGATCTTGGATATCCGATATGAATGACTCTAATGGATGATCAAAGAGGGTAACATACAGGCTCGATAGACCCAGTAAAGGCATGACTATCCTTGCTATAGTCTCTGCTATTTATTAATTTAATTGGCCGAATTTTTTTCGAATTATGTTTCACTGGCCAGGAAATGAGAGGTAGATATAAAGATTTTCTGAAAGTAGTCCAGATTTCATGATAAGGTCATGAATTCTCACTATTCTATTAGGAGCCAAGATTCTTACGAAATACGAAAGTGATACTACCACTCTAGCCTGAAGGCTTGGCTTTCTAGCACATCTGTCTTTGTCCATGTTGCTTTGACAAGACCTTCTTCAACTTCATCTATCAAAGGCTGGTTCTTGGACTTCGTCTTCGTCTCCTTATCATTGACCTCATAGACAACTGGCTTGAAATTCGCGTTTGAAGGATAGATGAGCGAAATAGTAAACATCTTGCATTTAATATGAAACTGGTCTTCGTAGTAACGATGGGGTTGCTCCGCATCATATTCTAGTGTATAGCCACGATCCCTCTCGCCTTTATGGATTGGTGTGTTGAAGGAAGTTGTGAACTCCTTCTGGAAGGGTTTGTCAAAGTTTATGCTTGTTATCTTCAAGTCTTCCCCAGATTCATCCGAAATTCTAACGTTCAGGTTATTAAATGACTTGTGAACATTGGTTGTTATGCCATGCAGAATATTCTGCATCGGTTCATCTGAGAGGTTCTCGATATTGTAAAACTTTTTGTGATGCGTGAACATTCTTTCTGGATCGGTAATTGTAAGACTAACCTCAATCTTGTTATACACGATTCTAGCCTTCATCCTCTTTATCTTGCTCTTCATCTTTCTTCTCTGATACAGGCTCTTCGAAGGCATCTCCGAATTGCCTACGCCATCTGCATAAGCTGAATATAGCAAGAGTCGTTTTCCATGCTTCATTTTATAATCATGTACAGGCTTGATCAGCTCCTTGTAATCATCCGACAGTTCGTATAAAGTTTCTGCAGTTTGTGGAGATAGAAGTATATGGTTATCATCACCAATATCCATTACAGTTCTAGCAAGTAAAATTCCAGGCCCCCATAAGTTGCTGCTTCCTGACACACTCTTGACAATGTAAACTGGGCCATCATTAATTCCGATCCGTATTCTCAATATTTCTTCTGGAAACTTGCCCTTGTTATACTCGCTAAGTTTTTTATGCAACTCTACTGCTAGCATCAAGGGAAGTTCTGGGCCAGATAGAAAACCGATAGCCATACCATCACCAGTTGGTAAATATAAGATCAGATTTGGATCGGTATTCTTGAAGGCATCGCAGGATAGTATCAGGCTTGTAAGCGCCTCAATCTTCTTGATCTGTCTTTTGGTTGGTATCCTTGGATCTGAAAGCCCCACGATGTCAGTGAAGAAGAAGTATGCATACGTCAGTTCTTCTGCCTTTGCCATAGCGATCTTATCTACTATTTAATAATTAAATTCTGCCTTCTACAGAAGATGAGTGACAGATTCTTCACCGAATGTTTTTTGGAAGTATATTGCTACCACTGTAGTCTGAAGGCTTCGCTTTGTATCACATCTGTCTTTGTCCACGTTGCTTTGAGGAGATGATTCTCATATTCCGTTACTATGGGTTGTTTCTTGGACTTTGTCCTTGTATCCTTCTCCACATTCACATCATATACCGCTGGCTTCAGGCCCGAATCCGGATTATAAATGAGTGACATCGTATACTTCTTGCAGTTGACGCTGAAGTAGTTTTCAAAGTAGCGTTCCGGTTCCTCCACATCATACTCTAATGTGTAGCTTCTGTCCTTCTCCCCTTTGTAGATCGGCTTGTTGAACTTTGTTGTGAACTCCTTCTGGAAGGGTTTGTCGAAGTTTATGCTTGTTATCTTCAGCTCTCTTCCTGCTTCGTCTGTTGTTCTTATGTTAAGGTCATGAAATGACTTTGGCACATCCGTTGCAATGCCATGTAGAACTGTCTCTATCGGCTCGTTTGAAGTGCATCCTACATAATAGACCCTTTTATGGTGCGTGAGCATTCTCTTAGAATCCTTAATTTCAAGATAGACATCGATCCTGTTGTATACAGTATAGAGCCTAAGTTGCCTTAACGCTTCGGCCATCTTGCTCCTCTGGCTCAGGTTCTTTGTTGGCGTTCTTGGATTGCCTATGCCATCTCCGTATACAGAATGCAGCAACATCGTCAAGCCGTGCTTGAACGTATAGTCGTGCAATGGCTTGATCAATACTTTGTATTCGTCGGAAAGTTCACGCAGCGTTTCAGCCATCCTTTGAGAAACAAGAATATGGCCTTCGTCACCAACATCCATCACCCTTCTAGAGATTATTATTCCAGGTCCCCAGATGTTCTGGTTGCCCATCACATCCCTAACCACGTAAACTGGTCCGTCATTCATCCCAATACGTATCCTTAACGCGTCTTCTGGGGACTTCGCTTTGTTGTACGGGCCAAGTTTCTGGTGCAGCTCCAGGGCAAGCATCAAGGGAAGTTCTGGACCCTGGAGAAAACCTATGCATATACCGTCTCCAGAAGGCAAAACGATCATGGAAGTTGGCTCAGTATTCTGGAATATTTCGCATGATTCTATCACACTATTGAGTTCCTTAATCTTATTGATCTGCTTCTTTACCGATCCTAGAGCTAAAAGCCCCGCTATATCGACGAACAGGAAGTGGGCATAGATCAAACTGACTGGGACCTTGATCTCTTGCATAATGATGTAAATTCCTCATTTATAATTAAGTTCTTCGCCAATCTTCAGTGTGTGAACCTTCGTAACCTAAATTGTTATTTTTAGAACAATCAGTTGAAGAATGATACTAGATCCAAAACGGCCCTTTCAGTAGTTGTTAATGGTAGACCAGCATTCTGATTTGCAAGTGCCCTTTCTAGTTCAATTCTTTGAAATTCGTTCAGTTCTTCAAGAATATAATGCTCAGCGTAGGATTTCCATTCATCAGACAATGCATCGAAGTTAAGATCGTACCTCTTGTCATTAATATCGAGGGAGCTTGCATCGTAAACAGCCCTAAGTAAGGAGCACTGCTCAAGCGTTGAACATCTGTGGTTCGTTATCATTCCTGAGGCTAAATGGGTTAATGTCTTGTCGATTAAGCTCTCTCCGTATTCTTCATCAAGATACTTCAATAGGGTATATGTAGCTCCATACTGCGATGGGGTTCCTGATCCATACCACTCGAATGATCTTGGCTCATCTATGAATGCCCTTAATTGATCCTTTATCATCCCATGCTCGCCAAATTGCTTAGCTGTAATGTAGTTTGAAATGCCATCGATGAGCCAGTTACCATTATCCATGTATACCTTCTGTGTTGTCCAGTAGGAAGCAT
>JBHICH010000045.1:0-8756 GCA_046759465.1 Nitrososphaerales archaeon | reverse complement strand
ATTATAAACGATAGGTCATGTTTTACAAAATAATCCAATTAGATTGAATTATTTCAGTCCTAAATATTTACGTTGCAAACCATTGAAAGAAAGATTATTTGCAATATTGATGAGTGAATTTGAAGATCGTAATGGATATAAGTAACAACTCCACGTAGAATTATTAGTATGGTCACGAATATGATCGCACTTTTCGTAATGGGATACGAGTGGTTATGGCTGATATTAATAGGTGGAATAGTAATCTTCGGAGCGAAGAAGATACCAGAAATTGCTAAGTCTTTGGGAAAAGCTCAAGGTGAGTTTGAAAAGGGAAAGATCGAAGGAGCCAAAGAGATTAAGAAGATGATGAGCACTTCCCCTGATGACCGAGTGAAACTTTCGAAGGCTGCAGAATCGTTGGGGATAGATGCAGAAGGATTGACTAACGAGGAATTAAAGGAAGCTATAAACAAAGCATTATCCAAACAAGAAACAAATGCATAGGGAAGAAATAAATGCGTTTTTGATGTTTTTAATCGCAAGTAATGTTAATTATCTTATTTATCAAAACAGCTTGTGAATAAGTCTCTAGTTTCTTTCACGAACCGTCAGCTAAGATATGGATAAAGGTTCTACGTCTGTGGACCAGGACCGAGTGCGGCAGCATTACACCAGCTGCAGTATACGAGAACTCTACCAGTATTATAACCATCGATGCCCTCTGCTGTTATTATTCCATAAAATTCTACCCAATCGGCTTCATCTTCCATATTTCCGGTCATAAACTCGCTTGGTATCACGTCCAATGAGCATGTGAACGTACCAACCTCGCTCACAGTAACGGACGTTTTGCAGTCGCCAACACGATCATCAGGGGAAGCGATATCTTCGAACTGATCAGAATCCCAGAATTCAACATTAACTCCATACGTTCCAGAACCATATATGTATCCCGTAACAGTTAGAGTCGAGCTCTGTCCCATTTCAACTACTACTGGACTGGCAGTTATATACGCATAAATCGATTCGGCCTGTACTGGAACCAGGAATGGAGAAAAGGCTAGCAAACCAAGTGTTGAAATACTTAGGGCCAGACCCACGATCTTTGACATGATTTACTGTTTTTGAGTTAGTTGTATATATGTATAGCTGTTTTGAACATAAATTTGATTTAACATACAATTTTTTACGCTAAGCAGTTTAAAATATCTAATTTCAATTCAGAAAATAAAATTACTATAATATATCTAACTTTACAAAAACGCAGGGTCATTTATGTAAAGGCAGATAACAGTCTGTTTCGTTTTATCTGAAAGCTTCATACTAATCACCCCGGCTGAACACCATGCTCAAATGCTAAGTGACCATAGTAATCGGCACTGCAAAGTGGTACTTGACAGTACTCGCAGTTGAGTTCGGGTTTATTTTGCTTGCACTTTGAACAAAGTTCAGATTCATCACCTTGTGACCGTTCCTCTGTAGTATCGGATGCGAGAGTTTCCGGTAGTGCCGTTCCAAAAACTCTAACGCAACAATTTTTTGTATCGGCAACATAGATGTTACCATCCTTACCTACAGCTACACCACGTGGAAAATTAAGCTGCTCTTGCCCAGAAGTATCGATGCCAACTTTGAGCAGGAATTTTCCTGATGGATCAAATTTTTGAATGCGACTATTGTATGTGTCAGCCACGTAGATATTACCATCTTTATCTACAGCTACACCACGTGGAAAATTAAGCTGACCGTCTTCCGAACCAATTGTACCTAATGCTAGTAGGAATTTTCCTGTTGAATCAAACTTTTGAACGTTATTGTTATTTGCATCAACAGCGTAAATATTAACAGCGTTATCTAAAGCTATACCAACTGGAGAACTAAACTGACCATCTTGGAAGCCACCACTGCCAAATTTCATTAGGAATTTGCCAGATGGATCAAATTTTCTAATGCAGTGATTGTTTATATCATTGACATAAATGTTGCCTTTGCTGTCCACTGCTACTGCATTTGGAGGACTAAACTCGACCTCACCAGAGCCACCGAATTTGAGTAGGAACTTACCAGTTGGATCGAATTTCTGAATACGAGTATTTTTTGTATCAGCAACATAGATGTTACCAGCACTATCCACTGCTACATCGTGTGGAGTGTTAAATTGACCGTCACCAGACCCAGCGGTCCCGAATTTCAGCAGTAAATTGCCGTTTGCTTCGAATTTCTGAATGCGATTATTGTTTGTATCAGCAACGTAGATGTTGTCTGAGCTGTCCACTGCTATTCCAAATGGTTGACCGAACTGGCCATCACCAGAGCCAACGGTGCCGAATTTGCGTGAGCCCATCTGCGCACTCGTCATCTAAAATATATGCTATCTTACTCCATCATAAAAAGATTGTAGATAGTTAAATTGATAGGCACTCGAAATTTTTGGTACTCATGTACGATGACTCATCAAACCTTAAATTGATTATCTGTTTATTTCCTTTATGGAGGGTGCAAAGGAAGAATACCAGAAGGCATTAGAAACTGCACAGGACAAATTCAGAAAGGTGCGGCAGGTCGCAGAGGAGGAGTACAATAAGGCGCGTGAGGCTGCACGGGCCAAGTACGTAAAGCCGGGGGAGCCTGTGCCAGACGAATATGAGAAGACGATGCATGCTATACAGGATGAATACTACAAGGTGGTGCAGGCTGCACAGGCAGAATACGATAAAGTCTATCAGGCCGCATGGGACAAATATAAGAAGGCGATGTAAGCTGCACGTGAAAAATCAGGGGCGTTATCATGAAGAGGTGGTCTCATGAAGGAAAAATGGTTTTTGGGTCCTTCTATCACTGGCAGTGGTGAATTGAATGAACCGATTGGTATTGCTCTTGATTCTTTAGGTAATGTTTACGTTGCAGATACAGTATATGGTCGCATCCAGAAATTCACTAATGATGGTAAGTTAATCACAAAGTGGGGTTCGATTGGCAGAGGTGATGGTGAATTCAACTTTCCAAGCGGTATCGCCATAGATTCGTTTGATAATGTTTATCTTGCCGATACAGGCAATGGTCGTATCCAGAAGTTTACCAGTGATGGTAAGTTAATCGCGAAGTGGGGTTATCTGAGAGGTGACAATGAATTGAACGACCCACACAGCATTGCCGTTGATTCTGCTAATAATGTTTACATTAGTGAGCCAAGCGATGGTCGCATCAAGAAGTTCACCAATGATGGTAAGTTAATCACAAAGTGGGGTTCTAATGGTAGTGGTGATGGTGAATTCTTATCTCCAGGTGGTATTGCTGTTGATCCTTCTGGCAACGTTTACGTTGCCGACTCAAGTAATCATCGCATACAAAAGTTCACCAATGATGGTAAGTTCATTACGAAGTGGGGTTCCAAAGGAATTGGTGATGGTGAATTCAACTTTCCAAGCGGTATCGCCATAGATTCGTTTGATAATGTTTATGTTGTTGATATAAGCAACCATTGTATCCAGAAGTTTACCAGTGATGGTAAGTTCATTACAAGATGGGGTTCCAGGGGCTCCGGTGATGGCCAGTTTAAGTTTCCAAAAGGTATCGCGATAGATTCTTCCGATAATATTTACGTTACCGATCCAGGTAATCATCGTATTCAAGCTTTTAGGGCTTCAGTGTCAACCCCCGGGCCAGCAGGTATAACTGATGAACCAAAGGAATAACAGGCAAAATTATCTTTTGCAGAAATTATAGTTTAGTTGTATCAAGTGCAGGAGTGTCGATATCCGTAGTTCTAAAAACTTGGATGTAATTATTTTTTATCAGCGACGTAGATATTGCCTGAGGGAGCCTTTGATAAATTGGTGTATTCACAGCATCAAACTAGTAGCCGAAGCGTGAGAGCGATCCCTGCGACGGCTACTATTGCGCCAACTATCATCCTTATTTTGTCATGATCAAACTTGAATGCACCAAGCCTCGATCCTATCAATCCACCTGCCAAGACGACGAAAGCTAATGGTAGTAAAAGTGAAAGATCTATTGGCTTGCTTATTGAATGTGCGAGGAAGCCACTGATAGAGTTTGTTAGTATAAAGATGCTGGCCGTAGCTGCTGCTTGTTTCGGATCAGCTAGACCTGTAAGTATAAGCAAGGGCGATAACCATATTCCGCCTCCTATTCCTACGAGACCAGCCACACTACCCAGGACAGCTCCTACTGGAATCCCGATCATCACGAGTTTGATCTGACCAAGATTTAATTTTTTGATTTTAGCATGTTGAATTTTTATTCTACCCCCAGAGGTCAGGAGTGCCGCCGATGCAGCAAAAAGTGCTATTATGAAGATCAAGACAAGAGTCTCTTGTGGAAGTACAAGCAGTCCAGTAAAAAATGCGAAAGGTATTGAAGACAGAAATGGAAGAGAAAATTTTAGTGACAAATGTCGAGCCTTTGCATAATTAATAAACGCCATACCGGCTACAATTATGTTCAAGAGCAAGGCTACTGAGGGTACAGTGTATAGACTTACGCCAGCAAGAACCAGAATGGCGATGTAACTGCTTCCACCTCCAAAGCCTACACTGGAGTACACGAAACTTATTGCAAAGAACAAGGGAGCGAGCACAAATACGAGCTCACTAATGTCCATATCCTCCTAGCATTCTATAGATATGCAGTATTCCAGGGAAGAGAGAGTCTAGAGATTCGGAAACCGCTTTAGCACTGCCTGGGAGGTTTACTATTACCGTATTTCCCCTAACCCCAGCCACTCCTCTAGAAAGCATGGATAATGGTGTCCTTTTCTGTCCGTGGGCCCTAAGGGCTTCCGCCACTCCACTTACCTCTTTTTCTATAAGCTTCAAAGTTACATCCGGAGTTATGTCCCGAGGACCAAGGCCCGTTCCGCCACTTGTTAAAACAATATCAACCTTCAATTCATCGGCAAGTCTCTTAAGTTCAGACTCGATGATCTCCGCTTCATCTTTTATCACCTTATAGTCCACAACATCGAAACCGTTCTCCTTCAGCTTTTCGATGACAAGCTTCCCCGATTGGTCCTCCTTCTCTCCCCTCGTATCGCTCATAACCAGCACCGCAGCCTTGAGTGTTTTATCAAATTCGTGGTAGAAGTCTTTGATACCACCACGCTTCTTCACGAGTCTAACGGACTCGATCGATAATGATTCGTCTACAGGCTTTAGCATATCGTAAATTGTCAAGGCAGCTATGCAGGCAGCAGTTAGTGATTCCATCTCCACACCAGTCTTCCAGATACTTTTTACTTGCACGGTAACTTGGATGGATTGCTCTTTCAGTAACACATCAACCTTAATGTTATCTATGGGTATAGGATGACAGTACGGTAGCAGATCTGGAGTTCGCTTGGCTCCCATTGTTGCAGCAACCCTAGCTGCATCAACTATGTTACCCTTGGGCGATTTTCCTTCCTTGATCAAGGTTATCGTTGCAGGATCCACCTTTACGACAGCTTGTGCAACTGCAGTTCGCAGTGTGTCTGGCTTGTAACCAACATCAAACATGCCCACCATTCTAGTCACTTTTTAGGAGAAACGCCTTCTACCCAAGCTACTCCCGACTCGGACAGCTCTTTCTTCCATATCGGCACACTGGTCTTGATCTCATCAATACCATACTTGCATGCCTCAAAGGCCTCCTTTCTATGTTCTGTAGATACTGCAACAGCAACGCTAGGCTCTCCAACCGTTAGATTGCCTATCCTATGGATCGCTACGAACTTCTTTACCTTCCATCTTTTTCTCACTTCACTTTCAATTTCAGCCATCTTATCTTCTGCCATTTCCTTGTACGCTTCATAGTAGATTTCAGAAACTTTACCCTCTTCATTATGATCTCTAACACTTCCAATGAATAGTACTGTCCCACCTGCCGACCTGTCCTTGGCATCTATCAGTATTTTACATAAATCAATCGGGTCTCTAGTTATAGAGATCATCTTTAACCTCCACTAACTGGCGGCAGAAGTGCCACTTCATCCAGATGACCTATGATCGTAGAATCATCTGCAACCTTGTGATTAACTGCAATCACAAATGGAATCTTCTTTGATGAAAGTTCTGGATACATCTCAAAAATCATTCTTCTAAGATCACCCACAGTGGTTCGATTTTTCAATCTTAATATTATCTCATTTTTGCCTATGATCTCTCTAGAGGATGCAAAGAATTTTACCCTCACACTTAGGAGATCAAGTTCCTCCTTAGACATACTTATCCACCTATTGTAAACATCTTATTTATTGTCGGTCTTAAAGCATGGGCCCTTATGATGGCTATTACACCTTCAGGCTTCTTCTTTAAGCATTCAAGGATATATTTTGCGATCTCGTAATCAGATCTTCCGCCTCGGAGCAAACCCTTGAGGTCGAAACCTGGATTCTCAAAAAGGCAACCAAGAAATCTACCATCAGAAGTTATCCTTATCCTGTCGCAGTTACCACAAAATGGCTCGGTCATAGAAGGAATAAATCCTACTGTGCCCTTTCCATCGGCAAAGGAGTAAAGCATCGCAGGTTCTGAAGGATCATTGTATAGCGGTATAAGCTCCTTGACATTCTCGCTTATCCTCTCGATCATCTCTCTCTTACTAAAAACAAGATGAGGTGCCCAGATTCCTGTGCCATCTAATGGCATAAACTCGATGAAGCGCACAGTGTATCCGGCATCTCTTGCAAATTCTGCAAAATCAACAACTTCGTCATCGTTCCACCCTCTCATTACGACTGTATTTATCTTTACTTTCATGCCCACATCATCAGCTGCACGTATAGAACGCAGAACTTTGTCAAGGCCATCTACGCCACCCATTTCCTTGAACCTGTCAGCCTTGAATGTATCCAGACTAATATTTACACTTCCAAGTCCAGCCTCTCTTAACTTCCCGACCATACTATCAAGCAAAAGACCGTTTGTCGTCATACTAATTCTCTTGAGTCCCTCTATCCGTGACAGCATGCTGATCAGCTTTTCTATATCTCGTCTGACAGTAGGCTCGCCTCCAGTTACCCTTATCTTTTCGATACCCAAACCAACAAAAATTCTAGCAAGTCTTACTATCTCTTCATAAGTTAGAACATTGCTCTGTTCAAACCATTCAGTATTGTTTGCTGGCATACAATATATGCACCGCATATTGCATCTATCCGTAACAGAGATCCTTAACTTTCTTGCAATCCTGCCAAAACCATCAACCAGCTGATTTTGCAAAGTGCACCATACACCCCACTATCTATCAAGATATTCCAACGATATTCCTCAGCGGTATCACCTCTACCTTTTCGCCCTTTGTCAATTTGTTCTTTTTATCTACTATAACCATACCATTTGAATTCGTTAATGTTGAAAGCAAACTCGCACCCGACGCACTAATCGGTTCAGCAAAGTATGCGCCGTTGTGTCTTACCACGTTTACCCTAACAAATGTACGCATCTCTTCATGCATATGTATACTGCCTGCCATCCTAGCAATTAACTTTCCTTTTGGAGGCCCTTCAGTTTTCAGAATCTTGAAGAGCAGTGGTCGTCCAAAAGTATAGAATGCAACAAACGAGGATACTGGATAACCAGAGGCATTAATTATTGGTTTGCCATCAATTATGCCAAGCGCAGTAGGGGAGCCAGGTCTCATCGCGACTCCATGAACAAGAAGCCCTGGTTTTCCAGAGCTGTTTATAAGATCTGGGACATAGTCCTTTTCACCGACAGAGGAACCACCAGATACAACTACAATGTCGAACTTCAGCGCTTCTCTTAATTTGCTTGATATCAGATCTCTATCATCCTTGCATATTCCCATATCAACCACCTCTCCACCAAATTCCCTTATCATGCATGAAATCATGTATCTGTTGCTCTCAAATATGCAAGTCTGATCAAGTTTGGAGCCAGGTTCTGCAAGTTCGTTACCACTGGCAAATACTGCAACCTTTGGTTTCTTAAAGACCGGAACTTTGCCAACACCAACCGCAGCTATCAAGCCCACATCTTGAGCAGTAAGCCATGTCCCTTTCTTGAGCAGAATTTGTCCATTCTTTACATCCTCACCCTTCAATGCTACATTTTTACCACGTTCTATTGCCTTGAAGATCTTAACCGTATTGTTCTCTAGCTCAGTATACTCCACCATTACCACTGCATCGGCACCGTCTGGAATCATGCCTCCAGTAGCTATTGCTACGGCCTTTCCAGATTGAACTCTGTATTGTGCATCTTCGCCAGCAGTTATCTTGCCTATAACATCAAGCGAAACTGGACGCTTCATTGATGCCATTTTTGTATCACTTGATATTACCGCATAGCCATCCATCGCTGCCCTGACAAATGGAGGCATATCTATGCGACTTGCTAAATCATTTGCCAGGACTCTGTTTACAGCGTCTGGCAGGCTAACGTACTCTGTAGGAAGAGCTATTTTTGATGAATCAATGTATGAGAGAAATTTTTTGAGAGCAGCATCTACAGGCATATACCCCTTAGGACCGTGACGTTTTGCTTTCGGCGGAATACAACTCATTACTATCACTTCATCCCTCCAACCAATAAGCCTTTCCTGCAGTCTTCACAGCAAATGACCGTTTCAGAAATATTGTCGTCAGAAGGTGATTGTGGGGAATGTTTAATTGTTGAAGGATCTATGGTTTTACCACACATACTGCATTTACTTCTATCTTCCATCAACTTTACTGTTTGACCAACCAATCGAAAGTCTAACTCTCTAACTATCTTTATTGCATCGGTTGGGCAAACGCGCTCACATCCCAT
>JBHICH010000044.1:0-8954 GCA_046759465.1 Nitrososphaerales archaeon | reverse complement strand
ATATAAAGTATAAGAGAACGAGCTAATAGGTTACGAAAATGCAGAAAGAACCGAAGGTAGTAAAAAAGAGAACAACAAGCGAGCTCTTGCAAGATTCTGTAGCTAAGTCGATCGATACAAGGGGAATGGCATGTCCTTATCCATCGTTTGAGGCGGTCAAGAGTATGAATTCTATTAATGCCAAGGAGGTGCTAGAAGTGATAACCGATAGCGATGAATCGGCACTAGACTCTATACCAAGCGTTTGCGATAAGCGCGGTTGGGAATATGTTGTAGTAGAGGATGAAAAGAATCTTTGGCGCGTCAGGATAAAGAAGTAATAAAAAAAGAAGAATTTTCATACAGGTTTTATGATATGCGACTCCAGGGAGCGAGCGTCTTAACGCATCATAACCACGCAAGTAAGAATGATTAAATAAGCTTATTCATGCTTCAACTGCACCATGAACAAAATGATCATGGCTGGAATAGCTGCAGGAATACTCGTTCTCGGAATTATTCTGATACAACTCCCAATTGAAAATTTTGCTGAAGCCAAACGTCTGGAGAGATTCGTCTTTACAAAGCAGTTGGAATCGGTGCAGGATCCAGGCCAGGGACATGAGGAACATCAGATAGTTGAACTCCTCCCACCCAAGGAGGGGGTTATCTATAGTGGTAGATTCACTTACGATGCCACTGCGCCCGTAGAAGTTGCCATTTTACATGACATCAAGCCAGGAGATGAACCACGAACGATATACACGATAGATGGAGAGAAGAAGTGGGCTGCTTCTCTAATCTACCCGGGTGGTGACAGAAAGGGTGCAAAGTCGGCTTCAATGTCATTTGTAGGCGCTTCATTGGGATTGCATACGCTTGATGGGACACCATTCAGTGCAACCGTATCGATACATGCACAGGCAAGAGCGATGATGGGAGAGTTGCCGATAATGATGCCAAAAGAAAAACTCTACAACCCTGATCTAAACCCTAGACAGGTTGATTATCCCGGGGTGATTGGGTTCAATGATCTGCACATAGAAGGTATTAGACACATAAAGCCGGATGGAGATCTGTCGAGGCTCCAAGTTGTAGTTCACCACCACTGCAAGGTTTACGATGACATGACAGCTGCATGTCTTCTCTTTCCAACAGGAATGGGAGACCAGGACAAACCGTATGGAATTGAATATGTGATCACAGCTGATGCATATCAAGAATTAGCTGAAGAAGAAAAAGAGTACTGGCACTATCACAAGACAGAGTTCCCAAGAGCGCGTGCTACATTTCCGGAGATGAACGAAAGTGAACTGGCACACGTAAAAGCATTGTTGGATGAAACATATGGTAAGGTATTCTACTTCTGGCAACTGGGAGATAGATATCCGATAGGTGAGCCTGAAGTTCTTGTAGTACAGGACCTACCAGAAGGACAATGAGTTCGATGAAACTCTTTTCTTTTTTTGTATTTTCGTAGTTGAACAATGATTTATAAGCTCCCATTTAAATGGAGAATTTTGTGGAAGCAGATAGAGTAAGAGTTAGAAGCAGTTGGTGGTATCTATTACCTATCTTCTTTAGTGTGGTAGGTGGGGTGATTGCTTATTTCATATTAAGAGATGATGACCCAAGAAAAGCCAAGAATTGTCTGTGGCTTGGTATCATATTGACTGCTATTAGCACAGTTCTTACTGTGATCAGTTTTGCTATATTCGGTTTTGCTGAAAGTGGTTTTACGCCAAGATACCAGTTCACCTAGATTGTTGTATAACCCATTCAGCTACGCTTCCCCTTTCTCTTCAATTGCAGCCTCTCCTTCCTTTGCAGAGACCAGGTCTACCGCATCTGATACAACCATACCCATCCTAACCTCAGTACTCCTTTTTTTGAATTTTTATACATTGGCTTTGTATCTTTATGTATTATTCCGTTCCTTTATGTATCATTGTATCCTTGCATTAAATCGATCCAATCTTTCTTCTGTTCTACCTATATAGTGGATATGTAGTTATGGATTAATTCAACCAGTCCACCAAAGTGATCCTTGTACAACTAATGATACTAATACTCCTTAACTTCAATAGCACATGTTGTGGACAGCGAGAAGAATTTTTCTCAACGTAATCAAGCTAAGCTATAGTATGTTGATTTGGCAAGCTTCTGGAATGTTAGACATTTTTTTAATGTAGACGCCACGCCTGCTGCCGTCCCGCAGTATCAGCTCGGCCGCATCTACGCCATTTATCCCACACTCTACGTTATAGTCTAACGCTCTCCTCACAAAATCTACTGTGTGCTTATGCTCGCCAATTGAACGCCTAGCCTTTGTAGGCGTCACTATGTCACCTTTCTTGAAACTTTCTTTGAACTGTTTACCGATCTCCAAGTACTTTCTCTGAATCCTTAAGCCTTCCATGTCCTACCGTTTGTACGCATACAGAGTATAAAAAAAGCTGCCCAGTAAGATTTATGCGCCTAAATATAAGAGTAAAGTATGCGCAAAGCAAAAAAATAATCACCGAAGATGAAATTCGCCGCATTGTGGAGCAGCGGATTAAGCTCGATAAACCGTGGGATAGCATGAGCAGAGAGGAGAAGATCTTGATAAGTGATAAAGCTGGTGTAGAGAGATCGAAAATTTTAAAAGTTTTTCACACATCCCCTAATAAAATCTTAGAACTCCGGAAGATGCAAGAAACGCAGAAGCCTGAACTAGCAACAAGCACATCAAATGAACAGATAGCAGCAGAACAGGCACTAGAACCACCTCCCGAAGAGAAAGTGCAGTTAGAACCAAGGGAACGGATGGTAGTCTATTGTGAATTTCTGGTGGGAAAGAAGCCCCCTGAGGTCATCAGCAAGCACGGATTTCCCACCAGACTCGTGGAGGATGAGTTCCAGAAGTTCTTGAAATATTCGGAATGCGACATCTATGCTCTTCAAGAAAGAATTATGGAACATTTTGGTATCGATACTTCACACGAGGATTACAGAATAAGAAAACTTGCAGAGAATTACAACAAGAATGGATATCTTCCCAACGATCAATTCTTTGAAGTGATAAGGCACGTAGGTCATGTTCAATATGAGGCTGGCTTGAACGCACTAGATGATGTCCACGACGCGCCTCCTCCTAGGGGCTGGACCAAGATACGATGCTGTGTCTGTGGACAACCATTCTACGGCGCTGTCGTAGATCCAACCTCTTCGCTCGGTAGAGCCATCCTTCGGTTTTGCAAAGAAAATCGAGGGGCACATTCATCTTGCTACTGATCCGACACGATCTATCAAATGTAAGGGCAAGATTCTTTGAGTGACTGTAGTGCGTACTAAGCCATATTAAGAGTAACAGCAAGGCAGACTTCCAAACTGAACGAAGACTTTTTTATGAGTCAAACAAGGAAGCAAAGACAGCGGGATTGGTCTAGCGGTCAGGACGTTGGCTTCCCAAGCCAATTGCGCGGGTTCGAAACTTCGAGGCGAAAGTCCCGCATCCCGCACATAAGACACCTTGAAACGCCTTCGGCGTCTTAAGGTTTCCCATTCTCTTCCAAATTCTTGCTAGTGATCATGTTAGCATGTCTTAGAGAATCTTCTAAGATTCTTAGTGCATCTTCTAAGAAGACCTTTTGCTTCAGCAGTGGTAATTCAGAATCTAAGAATGACTGTAATTTGTTCCTAATACGATGTCTTAGAAAGTATTCATAGTTCTTATTCACTTTTTTGCGGCCAGCTAGATATTCCAATTCTGCTTTGCTCAACATTATCTAATATGCAGCTAACCCGTAACATAATTGTTATCCCGATAGAAAAGGTAATAGTAAAGATGTGAAATAAGGCATCTGAATGAATATAGAATTATACGAAAAAGCAGCTAAATTGGCATACGCGAATTCCTTAGACTTATTGAAGGATGCCAATATTCTGTTTAGTCACAGACGATACGCTAGAGCCTTCGCACTTGGCGTTCTTTCTTGTGAAGAATTTACCAAGGCTTTTCTTTACAAATGTGTTGCTTGTGGAATTATTATAGACAAAAACTACTACCGTGATTTGAGACTACATGATTTGAAATTATATCACTTCATAGAACTCATAACTAGTAATTATGCGTGGCGCAGAATTGATGGTGTGAGGAAAAAGACATCAGTGTATGATCAGAAATTCAAAGATCATTCTAAACACATTTTTACAAAAGAACTTGATAAGATAGAGGATGATGTTACACAACATGTCCTGAATATAATTAATGCATTTAGTCCTATAAACGAGTTAAAATTTAGAGCACTTTATGTTGATGTTTTGAAGAATGAGGTTTTAATTCCGAAGAATTTTATGAAGAAAAGTGGATGTAATGCTTTTCTCGCTGTTTTACAGCGTTACCTGCATGGCTTTGACGTTATTCTTTCCACAGATGAAAAGAAATTCAGAAAAGTGGTAGAAATGCTCGACCCTGATATTCTATCGGGAACACTCACCAAAAAACGGGGTTGATTAAGCAGAGTTCAAACTTGAACTTGTATAACAGGAAAGGGAAGGATGCTGTGCACTCGCTTTTAGGTTAGCTATGGATTATTTCGAATCATCAACAAATACAACTCTACGGAAGTATTTTCTATGAAAGAATTTCCATACGAATTTACTGTACTCATCGAACAATCGCAAGACTTGCATCAAATAAGACCGTCTAATAGGAAGTCTTTGCTTTTTTCCTTTGTAACCAGTATTTCTGCGATACCATTCGTTTACGCAACAATCGTTATGAATTACGATATTACGTCTGTAAAAGCATTCTTTAAATTCTTTCCAGTCAGTTTTTTTACTCAAATCAAGTTTAAAATTGTCAGCCAAATACTTGTTAATGTCGGTTATACTTTTACTTATTACATCATCTAATTGCTTGTCTATAGCCATACCGTGAATGTCTTCCAAACTCTTCAGGCTGAATATCTCTTTCATAGACATCCTCTTGTCAGACATCTTCATTGATTCAGGCAAAAGCAAGTATACGTTTCTTAAGCAACTTTTTAAAAAATCTTCAAACCTAGCCACAAGATAAACTAGACTCATTTCTCGCAGAAACCATCCAAACTGAGTATGAACGTCTTCTGTTTCATAAGCTATGTTTAGTATATTAGCTAACTCTTTGTGGGTAATCTTAAGTGAACTTTCCTTGGATTTATCGGTTTCTTTGTCGAACTCGTCAAACCAATTACTGTATCTCTGATATTCCTTTTTTCCTGCTGCATCCAACTTCCCAATTCTTTTCTTAATTTTTCCTCTATAGGATTTAAGATACTCCTCACTTAGTTTTGGAAATGTTTTATTTAGCTTTTTTAGGGTATAGAGCGCATCTCTGAAACTATCATAAGGACGATTCAAAAAATCTTCAGGGGGTATACTATAAGGGTATACTCCCCGCTTAAGCTCGAATGCTCGCATATTGTTATATTTCACTGTCTAGTTTTAGAGGTTTCTGATATCCTACGCCAAATTGAAGTAGTTCGTATGTAATCACATAGTTTTGGTAGAGTCAATAAGAATTGGGGGATGACTTGAAGTAACGTTTGATCTTCTCCGTATATTAGTTGAAGTCAGGCTGTAGTAATGATAACGAATATCAATATGATTACCGAGGCCAGCAGGATCGGGGCTGAATTACAGTTGACCGCATCAGACATGAACTACATGCATAAAAAATGACTAAGCAGAAGCTTAGCATAAATTTGTGGAAGGACCGGGGGATCTATTAGGATGAAATTAAGAGTGATATGGATCAACGTTTTCTTCAGTAACTCTTATTTTTCCAATCATCCATGGATGCAACATACATAGGTACGGATACTCGCCGGCGGTATCGAATGTCCACTCAAATGTTGTACCAGGCTTGTTTAATCCAGACTCAAATATCTTACCCCAATTTTCAGGATCGTCAACATCACCACTCGTTACTGTATGCGTAGCACTATCAGAATTGGTCCAAATAACCTTGGTTCCCTTTTGAATCATTATCTCTTTAGGAATGAAAAAATGCTTATTACTTACGTTACATGCTCCTTTCGGTATCAGCACGGCTACCATTTTTTGTTCGGTCTCCTCACTAGGAAACACAACTGTGCCAATTATTTCTATTTCTGCAGAATCCTTTGGTATTGGAATTCGTAATTTTCGTGCAATAGATGTTGTTTCCATTTCATCAAAGCCTGCCTCTTCTCCATCAACTAGCACTATGAAATCGTCATCTTCATTGATATTTCTAGCATCTATAAGTTGGCGTGGTAAGGTTAGTTCTGCTATTCCATCACGGTTCCGTGACATAATTTTAGCTACGATACTCTTCAGTTTGGGCTCCATGAAGATTCCACCAATATTTCCATTTGATAATGATGCAGTAACATTAAAATTTGTTCCACCAAATTTTATAGTATAAGTAGGAACAATACTCTTTATTGTGGTAAATTCAAATTTTGTCGGAACAGATTGTCCTAGATAAGTTGCTCTAATGGTATAGACTCCCCTCATAATTTGTTCGCCACGAAGCATGAAATCGAAGTAATAATTTCCATAGGCATTTGGAGATGGCTGATCGATCAAAATTGGTCTATTTAACGGATCAAATATCTGAATAACGATTGGTACACCCTCGAAGACCGCTGGCACTGTTCCCGTTACTTTAATTCTCTCATCCGCCCTGTACAAAGTCTTGTCTATACTTAGAGTAAGACTCTTACTGATTCCTTGTTTTCGTCCCTCAGTATCACGAAAGTACTTTGAGAGTTTTCGTAATAGTTCACCTTTTGTTTCAAAGGTTATCATTTGGATGTCGTTTAGTTCCCATTTGATATCTTTACGCTCTACTTCCTCATACTTGCATGGAACAATATCCTTCTTGTATTTTTTTGCCTCACTTACTTCTATGTTCACGTAATCGCTACGCAACGCACCTTCTGTGATAAGCAAAACACAGCTCTTGCAATTAGCCAACTTTCTTTTTATTAATTTATCCCAATTTTCACCGACAGGAATATCTCTTCTTGCAACAAAAATATCATAGCCCCACTTGGAAAATTGTTTCTTTATAGCATCCGCAAGATCGTCGCCGTCGCCTTCAGAATAGGAAACGAAGATCGGTGAAACGGAACTGGCCATACATATTTTTATCAGGATATGACGATAAAAAGTTTCAAAACATATTTTGCTTACATAAAACATGTCTTACGCAAAGGTCTGGGTAGCACTACAAACGAATGGAGGTCTATTAGTTACTACAAACTAAATTATACATGTCTCCAATTGCTTAGAAAGAGCAAGTGGCGAAGTTATATAGAAAACCATACTCGCCACCTCGCCGCCGTCGCCATCAGATGTATGGGATATAGCTTCTGTAACTAAAGGAGAACGAATTTCACTAGTACCATTCAACAAATGGCGATGGCTATGCGTTTTGTAGAAAGAATTTTGTTACTGTCTTGCTCTCATTTTTTTCAGAACCTGTTCGAAAAACACATTAGGTCTGTGACAGTAGCCTCCGAAGCAACACTCACCAACAAACCAGTTGTAGTCGTCTCCAAACACCCCTTCCAGCGTATCCCACGCTAGTTGTGAGTCGGCCGTTAAGCGATAGCCTTCATCAACTTTTGTCCTACAGATTGAACATTTCCAATGTTCACGAGGATCTTCATTTGTAAGAAATGTCCATTGCATAACTTTTTTACGTTCCACATGAACATTAATCTTTCCATGTGTCTGGAGATCAATGCCTATGACCTATTACATCACCGCTGTAAGGGAGTATCTAGCTATTTCATGCCGAAGTCTTCCCATAGTTGCGCTACGAATTTTTTTATTACGTTCAAATTTAGAGTAACATCAGCGATTGTACAACTTCTTTTGCTAATAAAGAAGGGAAGGTATGAACGCACCTTCTGGCTCATTATACAAACCGCGACTCATGAATCTTTAATGATATCAATTACTCACTAACCGTCGCAGAAAGGGGGTGAAGTGAAGAGTGGGTAGCAACGAAAAGAAGACTAGCTTAAGGATTGAAATAATCGAAAAGTTGGCTGTACTGGTAACTGCTGCGTTCGGTCTGGTTGCAGCATTGGCATGGAACGAAGCTATCAAATCTATATTCAAACAGATCTATGGACCAGGAGAAGAGGTAGCTCCGATGGTGATCTACGCTGTAACCGTTACAGCAATTGCCGTCATTGTTACTATTATTGTTGGAAGAGCTAAAGGAAAAGCTATTTCATAGAGCAGATATTCTGCTGAATCTATCTTATCTCTGCTCACACGTGATTATCCATTCCGCACTTCCTAGCTTCGTTGTAAAACAAATCTCGCAGCCGGCGCTGGGTTTACACTTCCAACTTAAGCAATACAAATAAGACGGAAAGAAGTTACATTTGCGTATGAGGAAAGAATTCATAGTTGTGAGAATAGATGCGGCCCCCGATGGTAGCCCACAGGTGTTAGTATCACTCGCCGATCCAAAGGATGCCAGAGATAGAGGTCAAGGACAGTTTGGCAGTCCACAAATGATGGGAAATCTTGGCTCGATGGAGGATATGATGAAGAATATAAACAAGGTATTTGCCGGCCAGATGATGGGAAGTTTTACAACAACAATAAAACTCAGCATAAAGGAATATGAGGATTTTGGAATAAAGGTAGGAGACAAGATCTACATAGATGTAGTAAAACCAAGAACTGAAGTCTGAAACTTTGCTGGCTACTGTCATGAACAAGCTCCTTTATGCTCTAGGTCTTACATCTCCTGTTGCCATCATACTACCGGCAGTATCGAATACTGTCCATTCATACGATGAAGTTCTATTATCAACTATCAGTTAGAGCTTATTCTATGATCCAGTTTTTTTCATTTGTTTTGAACAACAAATTAGGTCACAAGCTTCTTCGTCACACGGCTTTGTGACTTTAAGTTCAAGATTACATTCTTCGCAACG
>JBHICH010000043.1:0-9116 GCA_046759465.1 Nitrososphaerales archaeon | reverse complement strand
CTCTTTTCTGGGCAGACCAGTTTTATCTTCAATCCCTTCTGTCTTGCTCTCATTAGCGCTAGGTGGCTAAAGGAAGCTACACACGGTATCTCTATTGGTATGAAATCGTTACCATTATGATCTTTAGCATTTCCTTCCAGCATCCTGAATCCGTATCTACAAGTAAATAACACAGTAGCATCACTACCCTGAAGTGAGTCCGTGAGTGAGTCAACCATTATTTGCTGTACCTGCTCAAGGAATGTCGGTATTTGTATGTAATATTCAGGGCATGCAATGGTGCAAAGTCCACACTCAACACATCTTGATGGTGAGACCTGAACATTGTCAACATTGAATGTTATTGCCGAATATGGACATGCGTTCATGCATGATGCGCAGCCATGTTTGGCAAGGCAAGAATCCTCAACTATTGGGATCTGTCTATAGCTCTTGAATCCCTTCGTCACGTACTTTACGAAATCTCTTTTGTCAAAATTAGTTCCATGTGTTGGTACAAAGGATGTTTTAGTTTTATTCGGCATAGAACCTTTTAATTTTTTAGCAACAGCACGTATAGCAGCAATTGTACACTTGTTAACATCGTTCCTGGCTAAACGTAAGAACATATTTAGATCTATCAATTCTATCGCTAGAGGGTGTGTGCCATTACGCTCAAAGCTTTCCTTGATTTGGGATTTTGTTACGACTCGATCAAAATGGCATATTATGGCCTGATCGAACTTTACATCTCTTAACTGTGTTGCATCTTCTATCAATAATGTTTGGTCCATGATATTTGCATCAACAATGGCATTTACTAACGACTCTGCCATAGAATCCTTCTTACCCAAATTGATTATTACCAGTGCAGTTGTCACGAATCCTCCCCTTCCAATTCCAAAATATCTCCAACCATCATAATTTCTGTAGTTAAAAGTTCATATTCTTTGTAATTAAAACCCTTAACCAAATAGTAATTTAGACTATTACAGATAAAAGAACCAACCATTAGTCTGGCACTATTTTTTTGTGATACTAGCAGACTTAAATAAGTTCCGACCATTTTACAGCATAATGTATCAGATTTTTATTATTTTGATTATTACGAAGTGTAATAAAATATTATCATTAAAATTGCACGACCATTATTGCTGTCTTGATTTACTTCCTAGGAAATTCCCAATCATTTCTAAATCTTGAGGCGTATTAACGTTAAGTAGTGATACCAATCTATTATCGAACTTACGCAGATCATCAACTGGAATATAATTTACATGAAGTCTACTTGCCAATGCCTTTGCACTGGTGTCTCCTTGATCGAGCATCCATGTTGCCCCAGTTAGACCAGTTTTGACCTTGTATACGGCATGCATAGGTTCTATGGCACCATCATTCCATCTTACTATCGAAGCATCATAACCATGTGCCTTTTGAAACAAGTATTCTATTACATCCTTATTGATCACTGGCGAATCTATAGGATGAACATATGTATATTCTGACATAACCTCAAGAAAAGCAGAGTATATTCCAACCAGAGGTCCATCAAGTCCCATAACATCCAGCAATATCTTCACATCTTTTGGCACAATGTTTTGATATGAAGATCTGTTATCCTCATTTTTTGCCACAACTATTATTTCATCGACCACTGGCTTCAGGCCTTCAACTATCCATGCAAGCATCTCCCTGCCTTTTATCCTAACAAGCGCCTTGCTTCTGCCCATCCTGGTGCTTTGTCCTCCAGCAAGAACAATAGCTGTTAGCAAATAATTCTTGTAGAAAAGGAATCTAATAAGAATTTTTAGTTTGATAAGCTTGAAGAGTCTGGCAAAAAGCAAATTAGGTTTCTTTCGTCTCTACTGGTGGCAAGTACGTAATATATAGATGCAATGCATAATTCAATCGTAGAATGGGCCAGGAAAGACCGTTAATGGAGCACCTGGCGGAGATCAGGGTACGCGTAGTGAAGATAGCTATCACTGTAGGAATAATCGTAGTGCTTGCTATAATGTTAAGCATCCGTATGTTCGATTTCAATGGTTACAAAATTCCACTACCGTACCCTGACCCCTTGAACAATGTAGCAATTCAGTTAATGTTCGTGATGCAGAAGAATCTGCTTCCTGAAAACGTTACCCTTATACAGATTGCACCAGGACAAGCTTTCTTTGCTCAGATCTACGTTGCGATCTTGCTAGGAGTGATCTTCGCCATGCCAGTCATAGTTAAACAGTTGGCTACATTCATAAATCCAGGACTCGATCCAAGGGAGAAAAGAACTATAAAACAGATCACTATACCGGCCGTAGGCCTCTTTGCAGCTGGCTGCTTATTCTCATACTTTGTCGTTATACCTTACATACTTACTTTCCTATACAGATACGGAGAGTCCATTGGTGTTACCACATTCTTGAACATAACAGAGTTTGTTTCATTTGTAATGCAGATGCTGATTGCATTTGGCCTCTCATACCAACTTCCAATAATAATGTGGGGTGTCACCGTATCCGGAATGGTTGAGCCTAGGTTCTGGAGGCATAACATAAGGTATGCCGTAATCATAATTGCTGTCTTTGGGGCAGTTATAACCCCTGATGGTAGCGGGGTCACGATGTGGTTTGTCGCAGGACCAATGCTTGCCCTTTATGTGCTTGCAATGCTTATCGTGGAGAGGAAGACTGAGAAAAATCCTACTTCTCATAATGTAAGGGGACTTGATATGGACGAAGTAAGGGAAGTTGCCAGATCACTCGGCATAGATTATACCAACAAGAGCGATGAAGAATTAAGGGTGGAAATAGACAAGGCAATAAAGGAACGAAAGACATAATCAAAGAAGATGCCACTAATAGGCGTATTTGTTATCTGACTCAATTTATTGAGAAAATTAGAAGCTTACAGAGATGATTTTAGGTCTGCGATAAAATTACCTTGGACTAACTTAGTGACATCCTCGGAAGATCTGTTCCAGAGGCTCTCGTAAAGGACTCTCAAATCGTGGCAAATTCCTTCATTTGTTGTAAATACAGCAGCCTTGAAGCTTTGTGGATCGTTGGAGTCTACAAGTTCTATCCCAATCTCCCTACCATCTATCACAGCAAAGGAGAAAGGTATGTCAGTGAATCTTCTTTTCACACTACCCCATGGGTGCCATGGATTACCAGCAACCTCTGCGCGTTCCATAGCATTGTCAATAACCTGTAGGTTATCACTGGCACTCTTCATAAACTGCCTAACCAAATCAGTATCAGCTATAACTTTCACTTCTAATCCCGCATTTGCTCTGCGTATCATCGCATTAATGATTAAATCGTTCGTGAATCTTGAAGCTAACAAGATTTCCTTCTCTGCAAATTCAATCCCTTGCATGAACATGGAAATCACTTCCTCGTAATTCGAAACCATTTTTATGACCGACGATCCTTGAACTACCTCCGATTGTGTAACTCCAGTTACTTTGCCAAGAATGTCTCCTATATCCTCCGTCGAAAATTGCTTTGTGCGCTTTAATGCATCCGCCATCCGCATCTTCCTTATATTCTTGACGTGCTCTAAAAGTGCCATAAGATGTCTTTCGTGGACGAGGGTTCCTAAGGTCGTATGATAGTAGATATCACTAACCTTATCAATCAGTCCACTGTCAACAAGTTGCTTTAATCTCGTGTAGTACTGCTTTCTCGTAAGTCCGATCCTTTGTGGTGTGTCAGTCTCGGCCTCAAGCCCATCTTTTGCAAGTAAGAAAATCGTTAACGCATCCTTCTTAGACAGTATAGATAGCAAGTTAGTGGTTTTATTTACCAATTCTTGCTCCAGATTCTCCATTTCTATTCTACGGCAAACCTTGCATGTAAGTCACTTATAATAATGTGTTAGTCACATCAAAAAGGTATAGGTTCTTCATGAAGAAATCTGATCTGCTGCTTTATTACAGATTTCTAACCAGTGATCTAGAATCAGTTATGAAATTACTAAATAGAAAAGTGTTGGTAAAAACATATTCAACAAATGCTACTGTCTACATCCGAATGGGAAAATTTTATGGCAGTACTTGACCGCGTTGTAAAAGCTAGTTTGATCAGATAAAAAAGTAGGCTCAGCCCTTTGCTAACACTTATTCTGTGCTGAACGAATGTCCGCACGAGCAGCTCTTTGTAACGTTTGGATTGTTTATCTTGAAACCTGCACCCATCAGGCTTTCAATGTAGTCTATCTCTGTTCCTTTTAGGTATCTTGAGCTGTAGCTATCCACTAGCAACTTTACGCCATGCTCTTCTATCACTGCATCGTCCTGGTCAGGCTTCTCTTCAAATCCCATTCCGTATGACAGTCCTGCGCAGCCTCCACCTGACACATACACTCGCAAGAAGAGATCATCTTTTCCTTCCTGCTTCATGAACTCCTTGACCTTTTCAGCAGCCTTTGGAGTTACCGTTATTTGTTTCTGTACTGTTTCCATAACGTATGAGTTCGCTTATATAATATAATAAGTTTTTGTTTGCCAGTGGAAGAGAAGAATGAATTAGAGTCGCAATTGCAGCTTTAGACTCTCATCACAAAATCTTGCATATAGTCTATAAAGTGTTGCTAATAAGGAAGAAATATGACAGTGTTAAACATTGGGCAGGCAAGTGAAGAAACAATAACAGTTACAAAGGACATGGCAGTTGATTTTATGGGCGAAAGGGGTAGGGTGCTATCAACGCCTTCAATGATACAGCTTATGGAGCAGCGATGTAGATTAATGATAAAACCCTATCTAGATAGCACCCAAGAATCGGTAGGAACGAAGGTTAATGTTCAGCATCTTTCTGCAGTTCCAGTGGGAAAGAACGTAATGGTGAAGGCAACGCTAACGCAAGCTGAAGGAAGGCGGTGCGTCTTTACTGTCGAAGCATTTCACAACCAAACAAAGGTCGGCGAGGGTTCACATGAGAGATTTATCGTGGACTTGGAGGAGTTCTTAAGAAGGATCAGCACAGAATGAATAAAAAATAAGGATCATTTCTTCTGCACGAACGCTGTCATCTTTTCTGCCCTGTCCGGGTGCGAGAAGCATAGACTCCAGCAGTATATTTCCAGTTTTAGACCAGTGTTGATATCGGTATCAATTCCTCTGTTCAATAATGTCTTAGAAAGCCTAACAGCTATAGTGCTGTTCTTGGCTATCTTCTTGGCAATATTCATGCACTCATCCATTAACTGCGACAATTCAACTACTTTGTTGACCAGACCCATCTGGAAAGCTTCGTCAGCGCTTATCCTTCTACCACTATAGATCAGATCTTTTGCTCTTGCAACTCCGACCACTCTCATCAGTCGCTGTGTTCCACCCCAGCCTGGGCAGATGCCTATAGTTACTTCCGGCTGGCCCATTGCAGCATTTTTAGAAGCTATCCTCAAGTCACATGCAAGTGACAGTTCGCATCCACCGCCCAAAGCAAACCCATTCACAGCAGCTATTACAGGTTTGCTTAGGTTCTCTATCTTGTTAAGAGTGGCATGGCCCGTCATAGCATACTGCTCAGCTTCTAGCGCTGAAATCTTGCTCATGTACTCTATATCAGCCCCAGCAGAAAACGCCTTCTCTCCGGCACCAGTAATTATTACCACTTTCACACTGTCATCTTTGTCAAGGCGATCCATCTCATCTCCGATCTCTCTGATAACATCTGCATTCATCGCATTGTACTTCTCTGGTCTGTTGATCCTTAGTATTGCCACATCCTCTTTCTTTTCGATTTCAATGTATCTTTCTGATCCCATGCCACACTCTTTACAGTTGATCAACTTAAATCTATTGCAAAAATCTGCTATCTCCAGTAACGCATCAGAAATTAAGATTACTTGATCTTTCCAGTTAGTTTGCCCCACTTCATCAAAGCACTTGCTGCAGTGACCCACGGGACAACTTCGTGATACATTGGTATCCTGTTCTTTTCAATTGCATTTGAGATCTTTTCCGTAAATGGCCCCCCAATGCTTCCTAGCAAAATCGGCTTATTTCGCTGCTTCTGGAATTCCGCTAATACGTCAACTATAGCCTCTTCAAGGGGATCATCTTGGAACACAAACCAAGACATTATTATGTCAACATTAGGATCTTCCATAAATTTCTGCATGGCAAATTGGTAATCCGCCGCAACGGCAGAACCAGTAACATCCATAGGATTGCCCGTTGGAAATGTTGGAGGATAATGTTCCTTCAGTTTCTTCATCGTCTCATCAGTTATAGGGGCAACCTCCAATCCCAGCCTCTCAAAGTGATCAATCGCAGCAATAACTGGACCTGCACCATTGCTCACCAATGCAACCCTGTTTCCCTTTGGAGTTGGTTCCCAAGCAAGTGCCTTCACAGTACCAGCCATCTGTGAATAAGTGTCAACAGAGATTATACCTGCTTGATCAAATGCTCCTTTGATTACTGCATATGTTCCACCCAAGGAGCCAGTATGAGATGCCGCTTGTTTGGCACCCCTTGGAGTTCTTCCGGTCTTCAACACTACTACTGGCTTATGCTTTTCCTTAATGACGCGCTTTGCGGTATTGACGAACTTCCTTCCATCACCAAGACCTTCAACATAGAGTCCAATTACAGATGTCTTAGGATCGTCTGCTAGATACCATATCATGTCGGCTTCATCAACATCTGACCTATTACCATAGCTTACCATCTTGCTCAAACCAAAGGTTTCAGCTGTCTCCATAAAACTGATCCCGATAGTTCCGCTTTGGGTGAGGAAAGCAACATTGCCTACCCCGGGACGAATCATTCGTGAATGACCTTGAAATGCAGCATCAAGTCGGTTTTCGCTATTAAACATTCCAATGCAGTTCGGACCTATCACTCTGATCTTCAGCTTATCGGCAAGTTCCTTGATCTCCTTTTCGGCTGCAGCACGTTCACCCCCAAGCTCCTTGCCACCGCCTGAGATGATCAGCACATTGTGGATGTCTAGCTCTGCGCACTTCCTCATTATCTCTGGAGTCTGCAGAACATCGACTGTTACAACAACAACATCAATCGCTTGTCCTATAGCTTCCAGCGACGGGTAGCATTTTATGCCCATTATTTCTTCACGATTTGGATTTATTGGGTAAACCTTACCCTTGAACTCGTGGTTGACCAGGCTGTCCAGAACAGAATTGCCTACCTTCCCAGGCGTTGCAGAAGCGCCTATGAGAGCAACAGACTTTGGGTAGAAGAACTTCTCCATGAATTTCGCATCTGGATCTGCTCTTGAGATCGGATCGGATAACGGTTCCTCGCGTAGCAGTATTTTAGCATCAACAACTCCGTAGTCATCTGGATAAAGAACTATAGGGTTGAAGTCAACACTATCGTAGTAGGCAGCCATGTCGGAGCCAAGTTTTCCTATCTGTACAAGTGCACTTGTCAGCATGTCCATGTCGACCGGTTTCGTGCCCCTGAACCCTTTCAGTATATCCTTCGCCTTCAGATCATCGAGCATTGACTTCGCGTCTTCCTTTGTTATCGGTAGCATCCTGAATGATACATCCTTGAAGACTTCTGTGAAGATGCCTCCTAAACCGACCATGATGATTGGTCCGAATTGTGGGTCATACTGCAAACCTACGATAATCTCAACGCCAGAGGGAATCATCTTTTCAAGCAAGACACCTTTGATCGTAACATCTGGCTTTCCTGACAACCTTCCATACATGTCTTCGAAGACTCTCCTTACCTCTTGCTCTGAAGAAACACCAACCTTGACCCCCCCTACATCTGTCTTATGCAAAATCTGTGGGGAAACGATCTTCATCACTAATGGAAATCCGATCTGCCTTGCCTTTGCAACGGCCTCATCCGCAGTTTTTACCAATGCGTAATCGGGCACTTTAACCCCATACTCTCTAAGAATCTCTTTTGCCTGATCCTCAGTGATCACCTTGTCCTTTCCAGAGATCGTGGTCTCACAGATCTGTTCAAGTTTGCTACTTCCCAATTGGCAACGCCCCTAGTGTAATAAGCGAAAAGCGTGTTTTTATATAAACTTTAATTGCAATTCTAGGCTCTGTTGACTTCAGTCCTCCATCTTATCGATTATACAGGTTGTAACGGTGTTGGCAAAGCAGGAGGTGGTGATTCTGGCATTATTGCCAACATTGCAATTCCAATAATGAAACTTGCTACGATGAAGACTACAAACGCGAGAATGGCTATTCCGATTGCTGCAAGCCAACCAGTCTTGAAACTAGCCTTATAGACCCAGAACCATACTATCAATGCAAGTACTAATGCCGGCAGAGTTGTTATACCTCCGGCAATTGGGCCCAATGCAAGTATTGATGCAAAGAGCATGCCAGCATATGCAAGTGGTCCTAGTATTGTGGCTCCCATTGCCTGAATGAATTTGGCTCTGCCTCCAGTTACTATCTTTGCAGAGATATAAACAGGAACTGAAACGATGATCCATAATCCTATTAGCGTTGGAACAAGTGCTATGATTGTTGAAGCGTCTACGCTTGACACTTTTATTTCGTGATTTAATGCAACTAATAATTCTTTAACTCTAAAACGTTAGTGCTTAATGCCAAAGATATTGTTAAATTATCCTGATTCCAAATAGACGTGTACCATGACACGTATCGATCTGGATGAAGTGCAGAGAGTACAAAAGTTTGTGAATATGCTGAATGAAGAGTCAAGCAACGGTGCGATTGTAGTTGTAGAGGGGAAGCACGATGTTGAGGCATTAGACTCAATTGGCTTCGTTGGCAATGTTGTGATGCTGAATAGCTACAAAGGCGTAAACAGGTTGGTTGAACATTTGGAGCAGACAAGGAAGGTGATACTGATGCTTGACATGGATAGAAAAGGCAAGTATCTAACGCATAAGATCCTAACATTGTTGCAGTACAAGGGAAAGAACGTTGATCTGTTTTACAAGAAGACACTTGCAGAGATAACCAAAGGCAAAGTAAGACATACAGAAGATTTGACTATCTATAACAAGTATATATCAGGATTCAACAAATTTGAATTGTGAGCAAGCATAATTGTTCATGCAATGTCGTCATGATTAATGGAGGAATTGTTTGGATATTTATCACTGTTCCCATCGATTCTCCTATTATGACTGAAGGGAGAGCGATATGAACGACGTGGTTAT
>JBHICH010000042.1:0-9724 GCA_046759465.1 Nitrososphaerales archaeon | reverse complement strand
CAGGTAGAAGTTAATGTAGTTAAGGGACAGGGATCTACTGGATCGTAAAGATCTATATTATCACATTCACCCAAGAACGATCAACAATATCTAAAAGATTTTTAATTCTGAACAAGCATATTCTGAGGGCACCAATTGCTCAACGCAATACTTCACTACGACAATGGCACGATAGTCATAAGGGGCATAGGTCACATTCCCTTTGCCACCTTTGATCCTCGCACCAACGCGTTAAGAGCTCAGGCACTTCATTACAAGGACATAATCGAGTACATGAGATCGAGTGGCATCGAATGTGAAGATCACGTTCTTGACCTTATCCCCTCTCCCTACTTGGAAGCAAAAGGTGTTGTGCTAAGAGATTACCAGCAGAAGGCACTGAATAGCTGGATTAACGCTGGCATGAAGGGATGCATAGTGCTTCCAACTGGTGCTGGCAAGACAATAGTAGGTATAAAAACGATTGAGCGGATAAACTCCTCTTCACTGATAGTGGTTCCAACTCTGGATTTGATGGATCAATGGGTATCTGTTCTCGCAGAGCATTTCAACACTCAAATTGGCAAGTTGGGCGGAGGTGAGGATGCGATAGAAGCAATAACAGTTTCAACTTACGATTCTGCATATATCCGAGCATCATCTCTTGGTAACAAATTTTCTCTAGTAATATTTGACGAGGTTCATCACTTACCAGCTCCGGGCTACAGATCGATTGCTGAGCAGTTTGCGTCTCCGTTCCGACTTGGTTTGACAGCGACAATAGAAAGGGAGGATGATCTTCATAAAGAACTACCGAAGTTGGTTGGAGGTGTGGTATTTCAAGTGGCGCCTAGCGACCTAGCAGAAAAGAAGCATCTTGCTGGATATACGATAGAGAGAAGGCGTGTAGAAATGCTGCCTAAAGAGATGCTTGAATACAAGAAGAATTACGGCAGGTTCCTTTTCAGCATTAGGAGGTTAGGTTTCAGGATGAACTATCCCAACGCATTCCAAAGACTGATTATGATGTCTGCAAGAAGCAAGCTCGCTAGGGATGCAATCTTGGCAAGAAATAAAGCGATGAATATAGCATTGAACAGCAAAGCCAAGTTTGAAGAGCTGACAGAAATACTGACAGAGAACAAAAGTGTTAAGACGATAATATTTACGCAGCATAACAGTCTTGTTCACGATATATCTAACCAGTTCTTGATTCCATTCATTACCCACAAGAGCAAGAAGGACGAGAGGCAGGACGTGCTCAAAGGCTTCAAAGAGGGAAGGTATGCAGCAATCGTAACATCGAAAGTGCTGGATGAGGGTGTTGACGTTCCAGATGCTGAGTTGGGCATCATAGTAAGTGGTACAGGGAGCAGTAGGGAATTCGTTCAGAGATTGGGAAGGCTTCTAAGACCAAAGCAAAATGACAAGACAGCAAGGTTGATAGAAATAGTGTCAATGGAGACGAAAGAGATTGGTACGAGCAGCAAGAGGAAGAAAGCCTTGGATAAGATGAATTCAGAGGGTGAAGCTTAGCCAATGTTGCCCCTTTTCTTACTCAGAATCAGAACGAGAAAGGGAAGCATAACTCCTCTTTTTTGCTCCGATAATGAATTACAATTAGCAAAAAAAGTAATCGGTGAATTTGAAGATGGCTTGCAAAGGAAGGAGAAGAAAGGTCTGCTTGTTGAAAGAGTAACAGTGTATGAATCCAAGTACGACTACAAGCTGGTCAGAGGGCTCTACACGCTGCTGGAAAGAAGATGTGTATTCAAGAACAGCAGCAGCCTCGATTCTATTTTTGTTAGAAGGGCAATATTCGAGGAAGCTTCGAGGAGGGGATTTGCTTTAACAGATTTTGAAAGGAGTGATATAATCAGTAGTGTGGCATCCAAAATGGGTGTTTCTTTCAGCGATGTAGAAGAAGCCATGTGGAGCGACTTTGAAGAGAACATGGTTCTTGAACGATTTGATTCTATAGATGCAAATGGGCTCCTCGCATCTTACAACCTTTCGTTAATGCAGACATTGCTATTCAACTGCACAAAGTTTGAATTCTATATTCATGGAGGAATAAACTGGAAGCGTGTCTTGAGGGATGTTAAGAGGCTTCGTCTTATGTATTACCTGCAGCAGAAGACTACAGAAATTAATGAACTCACATGCTCGCTTGATGGTCCATTGAGCCTTTTCAAATTAACAGACAGATATGGAACATCTATAGCAAAATTGCTTCCATCCATAGTGTCCTCCGAAAGGTGGTCCCTAAAGGCGTGGATTGTTAGAAAGACCATGTCGGGAAAGAAGGTTTTTGAATTTGAGCTATCAGATGCCGAGGCTCCTTCTCTTGGTCTGCGCAATCAGTACGTGGAGCAAAAAGAGAACATGACTGAAATTTACGATAGCAGTGTAGAAGAAAGGTTTGCAAAAAAGTTCGAGCAGTTTGCCAGTGGATGGAAATTGGCAAGGGAGCCAGATCCGATAATAGTAGATGGCAAAGCGCTCATTGCGGACTTCATGTTCGAGAAGTACAATCGCAGAGTCTATTTGGAGATAGTAGGATTCTGGACAAAGGAGTATCTTGAAAGGAAGGTGCATAAGCTCGTTGCAAGCTCTGGAAATAAGATCGATATACTCATCGCTGTAAACGAAGAACTTGCTTGCTCCAAGATGTCTTCATTATCAAAGGAGAAAGTAATATTATACAAGAATGAGGTACCAATCAAACCAATAATCGATTACCTGAAGAGAATAGATCAGGAAATGATAGAGCGGGGTATCGCTAAGGTGATCACTATTGACAGCATAAGAGGAGACGTCATACCCATAGAGAAGATCGCCCAGGAGTACAGCGTACCTGAAGAATCTGCAGTGAAGATCCTCTCTAACAATGATGATTACATTGTTGTGGGCAAGTTTCTACTTTCAAAGATCAAAGCACATAAGATGGAAAGATTGCTAGAGGGCATAACAAAGTTCGTTGATGCATGTTCACTTCTTGCACAGAACAGCATACCAGAGTCATGCCATGCAGAGCTGATCTGCATGCTGGGTTATGATGTCGTATGGCAAGGTCTTGATGTTGGCAAGGCAACTATCATAAAGCACAGAAGTTAGTGGAGAAAGATAATGAATCAAAGAAAAGTTAGACATAATTATAATCGACGGAAAATTAGTGCCGCCGGCGTGACTTGAACGCCTAAATTATTTTGCCTGATTATGCACCGTCATATTCGTACATTGATCAGTAGGCAGCAAGTGTTACGTTCAATTATAAATACTCTCTCCCGTCTTGCAAACTAAACGGGAGTTTTAATTCGTTTTGTCTTGGTTCAATAAATAGAAATTTAGAGAGTTTATCGGCATCTTCCTTGTCTATCCTATCCACACTCTTTTTTCCCTTTTCATTAATAGCTCTGTCAATTTCAGCATGACTATAATCAAAAACTGTGCCTACTACATAAAATGTTAGAATACCACCAACTATTGAGATAGGGAATGCTATTCCGAACCAGACGAAGAACTGCTTATTCACAGCACACACCTATGGTGCTTTTGGCTTCTTCGCATTTCTCACAAAATCAACTGCATCTTCAGCACTCGATATTCTATCTTGGTTTTCGGTTGTTCTGAATATTGAATCCGTTTTCGTCTCCTTTTCGCTTCTTCGCTTAAATGATAGCTGCGGCAAGAGCTTCCGTGCAAGGATAGGAGTGATCGCAATTCCACCTCCTATAGCTACGTAAGGCAGTATTGCAACAGCATGTGTTATAATATCACTGAATGACCACAACCCCGCTGGTACCGGTGCTATAACTAGTGCTACTCCAAAGATTATCCCACTTGCAACTACCTTCCTAATTGTTCGTTTCTTTTCCATGACCCTGCTATCGGATTATCATATGAGTGAATGTAAGGCTTGCCGAGCTAGAATCGATTTCCGAAATATGAATTTCTCATGTGCCGAGCGTCTAGATTTCTAATACACGTTATAGACCTTAATTCTATGAACACAATGCTAATATCGATAACAACATCTTTTTATTTATACAACTTCTAGATTAGTTTGAACTCTGCTTAATGAAACTGTTCATTCATAGAATTGGGGAGAAGGAGAGATATGTTAGGACGCTTTACTTAACTTCAATTGCTTCTTGCGTAAAAGTACAGCTGCCACTCCTCCAGCCACACCTGCTGCTGCAATAGCAATTACAATAGGAAGAGATAGCATCAATGGTTCATCCTTCACATAGCCTTCTATCACGAAGACTCGATCAGAACGATTGGTCACATAGACCATATTCGTTTCACTATCAACAGAGACTTCATATGGATTACGTATCTGAAGCTTATTCACAACGCTGTTTGTTGAGCCATCTATAAGAGTGACCAAACCAGATTTGCCACTAATTAGGTATAACATGTTGGTTTTTGGATTAACAGCCACCCTACGTGGATCATCTTCTACGCTAATGGTCGTCAGTACACTGTTACTTGAACCGTCTATGACAGAGATAGAATTTGATTTGGAATTCGCCACATATACAATGTTTGTATCTAGATTGACCGCTATTCCACGTGCACCGTCGCTTGCCTTGACTGTGGTAACGACGCTGTTTGTGGAGCCATCTATGACATAAAGTAAACCTAGATCTTCACTGGTCACATACACCGTGTTCGTCTTTCGATTAATGGCTATTCCACACGGATCGTCTATGCTGAAAGTAGTTATCACATCCTTCGTATCTGCATCTATGAC
Organism: Nitrososphaerales archaeon; assembly: GCA_046759465.1. Classification (GTDB taxonomy): domain Archaea; phylum Thermoproteota; class Nitrososphaeria; order Nitrososphaerales; family UBA213; genus JBHICH01. The sequence goes on along the minus strand of JBHICH010000042.1, from coordinate 4,986 downwards.
AAAGACAGAATCATTAGCATCACTGGTAACGTATAACATCTTAGTATTTGGATTAAAAACCAATTCATAGGGTCTATGTATCTCGATTGTATCTACAACGGTCTTTGTTGAGCCATCTATGACAGAGATAGAGTTCCCAAACTCATTAATCACATATACGATATTCTCATCTGTATTAAGAGCTACTGCACAAGGGAGACGGCCTACATCAATGATGTCTACTACGCTATTTGTGGAGCCACTAACAACAGAGAGAGAATCGGTGTTGTAAGTAGTCACATATAACCTGTTCATATCGGTATTAACAACTACTCCACACGCTCCACGATTTGTCTTGATGGTGTTTGTTATATTGAAATAGGGCAAGGGTGCAGCGTAGGCGTCGAGACTAACAGAGGTGAAAACTTTTTCCAAAGGCTTTATGAGCATCTTTTCTGTTTTGTCTGAACCATATTCCAGTAGACTATTTGGAAATAAAAGCGATACTAATAGGATTGAAGCAAAAAGCAAAGCCTTCCCCCAGGACATACCAATGACATGTAACTAGTTTTTATTTACCAAATAAATGTTCTAGTTTGAACTTATTAATCAAGCGTGATGGTCCAAAACTCTGAACTTTACGATAACACGTTCACCATCGGTTAGAATGCATTCTTAATGGTATCTACATAGCAAAAATATACAGGAAAGCAGCAAGTCAGTAACCGACTACGGTTCTGGCGCTACTATTACGCTTAGCGTCAGCTCTACGCCACTCTTCATCTTTACATTCATTGTAATTTGCTGGCCTGCTACCGGCACGCCTTCATCGCCACCATCAAATAACGCGTCACCGTCAAAACATATTACCGCTTCACTGTTAGCTTCCACTACGGGCTCTGGAGGATCTGCTTTTTTACAAGTAGCCTTCTTCTTTTTGGGTTTGTCAGCATCTAAGTATATATCTGAACCATCACCAAGGGCTGCAGGTTGTGGAGGAACCTGTGCTGATACAACAGAATCTGCTTTAGATCCCACGTTCTTCATAATCATAATACCAGATCCGTCATCGTATACAATCACATCACGCAGTTCTATACTTCCTGTAGAAGAGTATGTTCCGAATAGGCTTGAAGAGAATCCTGCAAGAGCTGCGGCGATTACAACTGCTACTGCGACGAGTATTACGGTTGCAACGACTGGCGAAATTCCTTTCTTTCTCAAAGTATCAGGCCTCACACAAAAAAGACAAAATACAGTTTTTTCAGGTGTCCTAGTTTCAAATAAGGAACCGCATTTCGCACATCTAATATTCATCCTTTGCCATGCCCCAAAATCATATGTGCTGAGATTGTAATTAAGTCTGCAGAATTTATAATCTGTATTGAAAATTCATACTTATCTATAACATGAATTTTGCGCCATAAATAATAGCATATACAGCAAAGACAAGACATTACTTGGTGGTTGTGTTTTATCTTTATATCAAGCAGAAAAAGTATGGCATGAAACTAGAGAACCGAGAGTTATTGTGATGATATGATAGAGGTATAGCAAAGCACTATCTAGGGGATGACATAAAGCAGGAATTTGAAGAACAGATAAAAAATTGATTGGGTGGTTCACTTAGCTAGCTAAGGCTTCTTAATTATGACCACGAAATCCCCACCTTCCAAAGGAGTTCCATCCAAGAGTTCTCCAGTCAGTGTTAACAATACCTCTGCGCCGTCGGACTCCGACGATAGGTCTGTATCGACGATGTCCTGAGTGCGGAACTTCATGATAAGGTCTAAAAATCCATCAGGTCCATCAGCAGTGCAGTCTTCTGCGTCGCTAGGAGCTGAGCCGAAAGGTGTTGCTACATCTGAAATGCTAGCAACTTTACCATTTGGTCTTGCAACCGGCGCCACACCTTCCAACGCAAGTGTACTAACGTCGACATCTGCTACATCAAAGGTATCAGTGCCTAGGATGGCAACCGGGAGCACTCCCTTACTCTTGACGTTCAGCGAGTTGGGGCAGGTCTGTGGCTTGATATCGACGTTCCCCTCAGAGAAGAGAATGTTTCCTCCAGCTGCTGTCTGTAGTGGCGCGAGCACGAATATTCCTGCTATGATCATTGCTAGAATACCTGGAATTGCCACTTTGTTCATTAGACCCAGCCAAGAAGTAATTAGTAATAAACTTTGTGAGTACAGTGTACACATTATACGTTGGAGTATTCTTGCTTTATCTTATCAGCTAGATAGTGTTGATGGTTGATTAAGCAGAGTTCAAACTAGAACATTATTCTTGATTTAATACGACCAGTAGCTGTTTAAATTTTAGGAAAAAATATTTAACATAAAGATTTCTTAGAAAATTATTTCACAGTTTGAATTTATGATAATGCGCAAATACCTGTTTAAGACTCCGAAGAATTTATTAAGTTGCCATTATACATACCGATGATGACAGAAAAGGGCAGTATAGCTGCCTTGCTTGCTATTACGATTCTCTTAACCGGTAGCATAACACCGGCTGTTTTAGCTACTACAACTACAAGCACAAGTAGCAGTACAACCACTTCTTCAAGCACTAGCACAAGCTTGACGACAATGACCAACACTACACCAATCACTACCAGCAGCAGCACTTCCATAAGCACCACCACGTCAACCTCGACCTCGGAAACGATCGTGGATAACACTACCGGCTTCCCTTGGGTGGAGCTCGAAACCTTCACCTTCACCTCCACCAGCTCCATCACTACATTTACCACTACCTTCTCTAGCACAGCAACAACCACCAGCACAACACTCATAGAATTCACCACGACAAGCAGCACTACAGCCACTTCGACAATCCGGTTACCGGAACTTGACAAGGAGTTCATATGTACGGACATTGAGCCATTAGCAAATGACTTTGATTGTGACCTTCCAACAACCACTCTCGATAATGGCCCTGACCCATTGGTCGAAGCGGTCTTGAGTCCATCGAAAAATCCGAAGGTAAAGAGCACCAACCCAGGAGCAATCTTTGAGAAGATCGTGATAGACGGCGGTGATCAAACAATCAATTCAATAGAAGAATTTGAAGAGTTACCTATCAACTGGGAACTCTTCGGCTCAAAGGTTAGAGTATACTTTGTTGACCAAGGTGGCACTGTAACTGATATCACAAACGCACCAGAGGTAAGCATAACCATTACTGACCCGGACTCGGACAGTATGTCATTGATATGTGACGGCACGGAAGGAACAGTTGAAGTTGATATATCAAATATAAGTGATGCAGCGGGTGAGCCATTAGGTCCAGAAGATAAGATAATAATCCTGAAGCACCTGAAATACTCACTTAAGGGCGAGTTATTAAGCGATGCAGATGATACACAGGGCTATCCATGCGTAGATGAAGATAGAGCTGACGTTGACTTTTTCATAGGAGCCGACTCCTCTGACTTCTTTAGAGGTGACTTTGCGTCTGGAGTTCTGATAGTGGACGAGAAGTAATAACAACAACGACTAGCATCGACAATTATCTTTCTTTTTATTGGAAGAGCATCAAAAAAGATGGAGTATATGCCTGAGCTAGCTAGGAAGGGTAAGCCCAGTCATTTCTGGTGCAGTCCATGTAGTACAGAATTGGTGATTATGCGTAAGATAAGGTCATCGGGTACAAGAATTCAATAGTGCAGTGCCTGTCATTTCTACACGAGACTGACATCATGAAGTGTGTTTTAGATGTACAAGCAAGTATTCTTACCTCGCGATGACATTATAATTATGTAATGAGGATGGATAGAGACTTCCATCGCAAGGATGCCAAAAGGTCAAAAAAAGGAGTTTCACCTGTAGTTGCAACAGTGATACTGGTGGCTGTAGCAGTTACTATCAGTTCAGCTCTAGCCGGATTCTCGTCAAGCATATATGGAACATATTCAAACAGTGAGGCTGTCTCAATCAGAGCCATGTCAGTAGATCTTGGCGGTGACGGTATGCTCGAAGTAGTAAACACTGGAGGCAGTAGCGATTCTGTTGCGTCGATATATGTTCCAGGCGGTGGTAGAACTCCAATAGAATCTCTTGGAGCTTACGGAAGGATATACTTGGATACTAGTGGTAATTGTGGTGCTGCGGGTACATCACCGGAAGTAAAAGCAAATAGTGAAGCAACTATATGCTTCCTAGGTCTGAACAATGGAGGAGGCGACGATAGTTTCACTGCTGGACAGCAGCTATCCGTGAGGATAGAGATGAAGAGTGGCGCAGAATTGCCATATAATGTAATAGTAGAACCATCATCGTCTTCTGGATGGGGCGCTGGTGGTGACGATGATGATGATTGAATGGGCGTCCGCAACTCTATGAATTAACAGTTTGATTGAGCAGAGTTCAAACTAATCTAGAACTTGTATAAATAAAAAAGAAAGAGGGTTTGGTATACCGTCTAGTCAGCATTATTCATTATGAAAGACCTTACATCAAGTTCTGCATAGTGCTGTCCAACTCTGCATATCTTTTCTAAATCATGTCCGATCTTCTTCTGACCCTTCATAGTTTTGGTTTGTGGTAACTCATTTTCACAGGTTAGTTCGATAGTGTACATTGCTGGGTTTTGGTTAAGTGGGATAATAAATTGGAAATCCCCATCACAGAAATTAGGAGCAATGAGCATTGCTAACGTGTTACGATCAGTGTCAAGTACTTCTATAGTTAGACCTGCGTTAAAACCCGCGTCAACAGTACACATTAAGCCGCCTTCAACTACTGCTTGGTTCAGTGCTATGCCAGCCTGCGCTCTCTGTACTGGGTTAAACGCTAGCAGCCCGCCCATTAGCACTGTCACCCCAACTATACCAAGAACCTGAAGTTTCTTCATTGGTATATAGGTTAATCCGTTGCAATTATCTTTTGTGAATACATTGTACACATTATACGTTAGAATACTCCTGCTTTATGTTATCAGCTAGATAGTGCTTTGCTATACCTATATCATAATAACCACAGACACGAAACAAAAACA
>JBHICH010000041.1:0-10398 GCA_046759465.1 Nitrososphaerales archaeon | reverse complement strand
CTTAGGGCACTCTTAGGGCACTTAGGGCGTACTTAGGGCGTTCTTTGGGAGCTCTTAGGGCGTTCTTAGGGCGTTCTTAGGGCGCTACATCGGTAAGGTTGGGAGGTAATTCGGAGCCTAATCAGTAAGGTCGGCAGCTTTTAGGGAGCCACCTTGATGGCAGCGGATGACCTTGCATTCAAAAGACTGACTCCACTGAAATGTCCTAAATGCAGAAGCAAGCAAATGATAAGGAAAAAATCCGTACCCCTAGGTTCGTATTGCGTAATAAAAGATAGAATATGATAGAGCACTAAAGAGTTTAATATGTTTAATTTGATCTATTCATAAATGGCTGGAAGAGTAGAAATGAGGGTTATATTAGAAGGATTGCTGGACGAATTACTCTCTAGAAAGGAAGGCTTCCAATCAATCTTTAACAAGATGCAGCCAGTCATAGATAATAAAGCTGATTTTTTTGTTGCTTTCTTCTTGGGATATTTCGGTAATAGTTACAAGCAGCTTTTTTTGACCCTTAAGAATAGAGACATGCGATCTGAGGAGATCGATGAGCTGTTACAATTCCTAATAGCTAGTGAGCCCAAAGTAAGGGAAGCATTTGTTGGTAGGGAGATGAGGGAGAAGGTGGTATCGGAGATTAGTGAAGGAGCAGCGAAACGGGAGGTGATCCCTGAAGTAAGCATTTCAGAGTTGAAGGAGGAGATAATGCCAGTTAGTGAAAGAGTAAATGCTATCGAATTTAGCGTTGATGAAATAAGGCGTCAGATAAAGATAGTCAAGCAAGCAACAAGAGAAAAGATAAATCGCTATGAAGTGAATCTTGCGAAGATAGGGAAGTTCGAGCCATCCAGGTTAGCGCTCACGGATTAGATTAATACTAGATTACCTATTCAGCGATCCTGGAGCATCAACATATTATTACGGAAGCTTTAGTCCATTTTTCATTTTCATTATTTTAAGTTTAGACGATCATACCATCAAGGAACGGAACTATGCAGAATACTACTTTACTTCAACAACTAGCGAATCTGCTTCACTTGATAGTGGTACGGGATTCGTTATGCCCTGCCAAAGGAAGGTCTTGATGCTGTAAGCACCTTCGCTGTCAGGGATCCACGATACCGATATCTCTGCAGTACCACCTGCACCTATTTCACTTGCAATCCAGGATAGCATGACTGTTATCCCATCTTCATCAACTATCTGAAATATACAGACAAACTTTTGTTGAGTGCTTAACTTGCTCTCTATCGTGGATACTAACTGGACCTGGTGACCACTCGTAAGCAGCGATACTGGCTCGTTATTTTCGTCTGCAAAGGAGATGCCTCTCATATCAAGAGCATTCGTAGCCATGCCAGCCTTCTTAGCCTCGTATACCGGCATCACCATTTCATTGCCATTGGTCAGTACACTAACATAATCTTCACTTTCAGCAATCAAAGAATAGTACCCAGCAGCTACGTGCCTCATGATCACAAAGACCCCTGCCTCTCCCGGGGCAAGCCTTGTTCTTGCCAGTTGCCAATCTACCGCGCTTATCTTGCCCTCCTTATCATACCAGACAGCGACGACCTTTACCCGCTTGCTTGATATATCTCCAGAGTTCGATATGCTGCCACTCGTTTCCGAGTGTGCAATGGGCTTATGAGTTTCTTCATTACCCGCATGTGGGTTCACATACTTGAATGTGCTAGGATCCATATGTGTAACTGCATATGTCTTCACATCAGAAAATGTCAGGAGATCAGGCTTCTCTTGCGCTTCCTTCCATTCTAATGAAATACTGTAGGAAGCAACCTTGCTGCCCACGATCTGATCACTGATTGCAATATCAAAAGGACCGATGCTACCTGGCATGACTGTACGAATAAGTGTTAAAGTACTGTACTTGGGAAGAGTATGCCCATTCTTATCAAAGAGATTTGCTGTAACCCGCACGAATCCTATAGGCTCATCGGTACTATTTTCAACCAGACCAACTATACGCACCAGACCACTTTCATCGGTATACATCTTATCCTGAAGTAAGCTTACACCTTCGTCACCTTCCCTCTCACTATAGACAATGCTCTGCCCAAAGGCTAGAAGTGTTACCACGATTGCAATTCCGATAGCATGTGACAACTTGCTCTCGACTCAAGCTGTCCTGTTATAAGCTTGAGAACGCAATTTTCTTGATCCCGAGATCTATGAGAATATGTCCAACATTACTCATCTGAAAGTTTTTGCATCTCTTATTGGGATATCTCAATAGATCCATATAGTCTGAGGATCTTCATACTGGTGCTAGGATCGAATAATGTGCATTATACGCCCTTATCACGGATAACAAAATTGCAAAGTGCATCTTCTAACTGCTATTACTTCACTAGACGATAAAATCTAGGGACCAATTTGGTACGATAAGAAACATTAGTATCATGACAAAGACATTCGCATCTTTCTACGATCATTCTGTTGCCATCTCCACCAGGATGCCTTCTATAACCACTACACTCTTTATGTGCACGAATAAAGCATGAACGACTTAACTGCCTTTCTGCGTCCCTTGATAATGATGTAAGACTTTTCTTGTATCTGATTGTCATCTAATCTATGCCCCCAACGATGTCATTTGTAATACGCACACACTTTTCAATGAATCAGATGATAAATAGATTGTGAGCAGGTGATCCATGTTTATGGCCTAGATTTGTGACATGAATTTTAGAATCGGGTCAAGACTTCGTAGATCATCTTAGTTGGTTCCTTAATATCTAAACTTGAAAGAATGGTTAGTTTTGATCCGATGTCGAAAATCTAGATTTTGAGTCCATAATTGATTAATAAAAATTCTCACCAATCACACTTGGCAGAGGGCAATCGGAGAATAGCAAATAAGTCTAAGACTTTGCATCTCCCCGAGCTCATCGGCTCCGGTTGTTTCTCTGTCCTTATTTAGCCATAACCAAGGAACCTCCAAAATATTAAATTTGTGCATATCTCTGTTGCTGGTGTGACTGAAGCCGATGGGTCCCCAGAAAAGGAAATGGTTAAAGAATATTCGAAAAATTCCATAAAGTTCTATGAGCACATAACAAGCTGCAAGATATGCCGCTCAAAATTGGCTGAAATCTGGCAGCACATTTGTCGCAATTAAATACGGAAAAACTTTCAGTTTAGAACTGTGACGCACATAGATCTATAGATCGATATATATCCTACCCTTCCTCTTCCAACTCTCTATCGATCTGATTCTTCAAAGACATGTATCGCCTGAACCTCTTGTCCCATCGAGAGAAGAACCTCCGCTCCTTGACCCCTATGAACAACCAGATTGCCGCAAGTATTATAGAAATTATCACAAAAGCCAGGATCATGATGCCCACTTCCGGCAGCCTGTGCATGAGGAAGTTTAGAAAGCGTGGATGGCCTATGACGACTGCTGCAAGGATAAGGGTGATGGGTGCAATGATAAGTGAAGATACGATCAAGAGCGTAAATACATTCCTGGTAGTATTCATGTGAAAGATCAGTTCATCCAGAACCTCCAAGATACTTTCTCGTCTTTGCGACTCTTTCCCAGGACGATCTGCAGAATCAGAATCCGAATCAGACATCTTGACTAACCCCCATGCTAGAGCTGATCTTAAAATGTTTAGTTAACTTTGTTACCGAAGTCATCCCTCTCCCTCCTTTTCTTGCTTCCTTGGAAAGAACTCCTCATAAGGTTCCAGGATCTTTCTGGAAAACTCCCTTCCCTTCTCCGTGACACTATACTTTATTATCTTCTTGCTCCCCCAAGGCTCCTCGGTCCTCTTTATGATGCCCTTCCTTTCCATGCTGTCCAGTATGCCCTTGTGCTTCACGAGATTAAGCCCAGAGTAGCTCAATAGCGCTGTCTGATTCAGCTCGCCGTACTCTGTCAGTTTCAGAATTATATCCTTTATTATGTAAATGCGATCCCGATATTCATGCGACAATTACTGGCTTAATAAAACTAGTTATTATTATTGCTTAACATTTCTGAACAGATGCCCATTGAGTAACTTTGTTAACTCACAAGGTTTCGCAATTTCTTAAGAGTATGCTGCTGATATCTTCCTGAATATGAACAAGAAATGGAGCGTACATATGCAAAAAAAACTGCTGACAGGAATGCTGCTGCTGCTTCTCATAGGGGCTGCATCATTTGCAGGTACTGTCGTAGCACAGGAAAGTGACGAAGAGGAGAAAGTGAGGGACCACACCAGAAGCAAGACATTTGCGCTTGGAATAGGAGCAGCCATAGAAACCGATGACGACCACCCATACAGATCACACTTTAGGCTTGCCATCGCGAAAGTGGCACCCGAAGACACTGAGTACGAGGTAAAGAGGGGAGTGGTTGTAATCAATGATGAGGGAAGCCCGGTTAGGTATCATGTGATACCAGAAACCTGGGAGATAAATGTCAGAGAGGATAACAGCGCCTTCACCGCTGAAGGAACTGTCGAGGATATTGATGGCAACACATTCGAAGTATCACTCGACGGAAATGTACTGCGCGAACTCGAGCATGGATGGCTGTACATAGTGAATGGCACATTCGAGGGAGGCGACGAGGAGTACGAACTGTACTATATCTCAGCAGTTATCAAGAGGCCAGCAGTGAAACCAACTGATGCAGTCAGAGAATAAGCATCTCGGCTGCCCCAATTTTTTATAACATTGTCCCGCCGCACTTCGTGCAGTAGATCTTGACATTTATAAAAATAAAAAATGATGGAAGGCTTGGGCTACTTTTTTAGATACTTCCTGAAAGTATAGCATCGCCTCTGCATTCTTCACCAGCATATATCTCAACAGTGGTGCCTGGTATAGTTAGCTCTACGCCGCTCGTGGATTCTCTAAGATGGGCTACGTATACTTCTTCTGAGGAGTTTACTATACGAAGTCCTTCTCCTATTTCTTCACCATTCATGCATGCAGTCAAGTACTCCACCTCTACCTCTTCATGCACAATTACGTTAATCACAGCTCTAAACTTGGTTTCTTCGTCACCGAACTTTTTGAGAAACAGATGTGCTGATCCAAAACTCTTTGAATCTGATTCACCTGTATATTCCAAACCTATCTTCATCACTACAATGACTTTGCTGTGTTTACCGAAATATTTTTCAGCTTTGTCGATATTTCCTACAACCTCAGGCTTGCCCTTTTCCTTTGCATCTTTCCTAGCCTGCTTGGCAATCTCCTTTGCAGCCTTTTTAGCTAGCCCCCTTGCTTTTCCAGTTTCCTCTTCACTTTCTTCTTCTGTTTCAGCTTCACTTTCCTCTTCCGGTTCCTCTTCTTCCCCGTCGGTCTGTGAAAGTGCTGGTACGGACAAAGAAAGTATGCTCAATGCCAATACGGCTGCAAGTGCTGATGCCACTACTTTTCTAGTCGTCATGATTTTCAATTCCATACTGATTCTTATTATACATACGGGTATTTCAGGGATATTACGAAACGCATGTTCCTAGATATATCGGACAATTAACAAGATCAAATCCGGACCATCAATACAGATTTGCGAATCAAGATCACTGTTTGTTATCTTGCGTTAGAAAAGTATGTTTTACCTTGTACACACAACTGCATTTAACGAATAAGTGTATATCAGATTATACAGCGGTTCTCCGCTACTGTCTCATGGCCTACGAGGCAGGGCATCAGTACCATGCTTTTCTTGCTCTGCCTCTTCAATACTTATGTCAGCAAGAAGAAGATTCAATATTGATGTCAGAAAAGTAGGTAATCTTAAGATCTCAAGATCTGTTCTGCCACATTTAATTACACGTACATTCGGTGCGCCGGATTCTTATCATTCTTTATGCTTTCATCACCCATCGAATAATGGGGACTGTTGCATATGGGACAGATCACCGTAATTACCATTCTTCCCAGTTTTTTAAAACCTTTATTCTCTGCGGCAAGATCTATCTCCTTAGGCAGTTCCCAACCGCAATCACAATTTGCTTCCAACAGCAATAATAGTTGCAGGATAAACATATAACGATTAGACTGTATCTTGAAGATAATACAGGGATAAGTTTTCTAAATTTATTTTTGAGACATCCTTTGCTAAAATATCGCACTGAGAGCCCATTTACTCGAAATTTAGTTCTCAGAGATTTACTCAGTTCAAACAAGCGATCAGAACACTGGTCTGGATCCAGTAGCGAGATTATAGATGCAACTGTAGCAAGGCTTAAAACATGAAATAAGGAAGTACTTTTAGGAAGAATTGAAGAAGCTATTAGCTCTCGCTATTATAGCATTATTAGCAATAAGCTTGGTAAGCGTGCCTTCGGTGTACGCTCCTCCCGCTAATTCCAAGGGAGATCCAAAGGGTCCTAAAGACCTTCCAGAAGTTAGTGTAGCACCATCTAAGATACGGGTTATTGAAAGTGAGAATATTATAGCATATGCAAGACCTCTTTACACCACCCTTGATGATCCTTCTAATCACGAAGTACCTACCAGTGATCCACATGATGGAGTAGCAAGACTAATCCTAACTAGAACGGATGGTATCTTTGGTTGTAGTGGAGCTTTAGCAATTGATAGACTACATATTATTACAGCAGCACATTGTGTGACTGACGATAATGGAAATTACATTTTATCATCTGGAACAGCTACATTTGAAGGCAATTTTGAATCTATTACCATATCAATAGATCCGGTAAACTCTTTATCTCATCCTAATTGGGATGGCGATTACATTAAAGGAAATGATATAGCCGTTTTAAAACTTCCAGAACCTGCTCCTGCCCAAGTTCCAGGAATCTCTCATGCTACATCTGATATTTCAGTTAATAAAGTAGGAGATAAAAATGGATATGGTGACTCTGGCTTCTTAAGCTCCGGAGCTGACAGTTCCACTTACCCGTTTGGTATCGAAAGGTATGGTAAAAACCTGTATGACGATTATGCTGATACAATGTACGAAGCATTAGGATTGAAACCAAATACGGATTTTGTACCCCAAGCAATATATCAATATGATTCTGATGATGGCAACTCACCACATGATGCATTTGACTTCTTCTTTGGAAACTCTGACCTTGGCTTAGGTAATGCTGAAGTTATTTCCGCACCAGGAGATTCTGGAGGACCAACGATTCTAAACGGAGAACTCGTAGGTGTTACATCTTATGGAATTGTCCTAGAATTCACTCGAGGACCGCCTCCAAGAACTTCGGATTGTACCACAGAAGGTAAGAGCCCAATATTAGATAGTAGTTGTGGAGAGTTTGCAGGGGATACACGCGTCTCCTCTTATTCTCCTTTCATTGATAGTGTCTTAAATTCTGAACCTAATAATCCTCCCACTGCAGATGCTAATGGTCCTTACAGCGGCACCGAAGATTCAGCCATTTCATTTGATGGTACAGGTTCTTCAGACCCCGACGGTGATGCATTGACATACTCATGGGACTTTGGTGATGGATCAACTGGTTCAGGAGCAACTCCCACTCACACTTATAGCTGGGGTGATACTTTCACAGTAACACTCACAGTAAGCGATGGAAAGGGAGGCAGCGACTCGGACATTACCAGTGCGGAAGTAACTGAGGTTAACGATGTGCCAGTAGCAGATGCCAACGGCCCATACAGCGGCACCGAAGGTGTAGCCATCACGTTCGATGGCTCGGGTTCCTCTGACCCAGACAATCTGGACGGCACCACTGCCAATGATCAGGATTTGACCTACTCTTGGGACTACGGTGATGGTACATCTGCTTCAGGTGTGAATCTTGTTAACCCGTCTCACTCATATGACGTAGCCAGTACCTATACTGTGACGTTGGTGGTAAACGATGGATTCGTGGATTCTACGTCAGATAGCACCACTGCGAAGGTGGAGCCAGCCGGTGGCGGTGGTAGCGATATGTATGTGTGGGAGACGACCTGGTCCGAGAAGCATAGGGGGCGCGGTGGTCAAATGACAGACGTCAAGGTGACTGTGGATGTAAATCACGATTCCGATGGGGATGGAGTTGCAGAGAGTAGCGACAATCCAGCCAGCACTGCCACTCTCACTTTGGTGCTTACACACGATACCAATGGAAATGGAATCTTCGAGCCCGGAACTGATAACTCGTGGACGCTCGGAGGCGATACCAATGGAGAAGGACAAATCACCCTTACCCTTAAGTTCGCTCCTGACGGCGACTACCAAGCTGAGGTCATAGGGCTCACTCATGCCACCTTAACCTGGAAAAGCAATCTGGATGGCGATAACCCTGATTGGTATTGTGGGGTTCCAAACGGCAGTGAAAGTAAATGTACAGCATAAGTAAAGATACTTCGTGATGGCATCTGATAATACAGCAATGCCAAACTTGAGTCATACTTGCTCCATCCAGTTCAGGAAAATATTACAAAGAATTCAACTTTTATGACCTGCTGCAATTGATACCAAACACCAAAGCTATCTGCATGAAAAGATGAAGGAAGGTTGCCATTATCGCAGGTATTGCAGATAGATGCTACCAGCAATCTCTAGACTTTTCTACTGCGTTTTTTAAAGAGACATTAAATCCGCAACAGAGATGAATGTCTCTGTCGTGTTTGATGTTGAACAGAAGGGACGGTTCTATAATCTTCTAATCAGCGTGAACGTGATGGATTTTGAAAGCGGAGACCCTGTCTCGGGAGCCGTTGTAGACATGGATCTTGACCGCACAGGGGCACACTGGGACTACCGAGATATTACAGGTGAAACTGGGGCTGTAACATTCAAGTTGAAGCACGCACGTACAAATACCGCATATACAGCTACTGTGACGGGTGTGGATGATGGGCAAGGAGGAACCATCCACCCCAGCGTTGACCTCGACGACTGCGCCCAAATCGTTTCGGGAAGCATTGCCAGCTTTTAGCCCTAATTGTATCTCGTTGGCTTCGGTGCATGGAGTATGTGGAACTGGAACAACTTTGTTTAGTATTATAAGACATCGACCGTGGTCTTTAATGAAGGCGCAAGTACAACCGGATTGGAGAGGCTTTCCCAAGTGAATATATCTATACTGTAACGTCCCCTTTCTTCAATTAGCCATGATTGAGCTACAGCATACTGCTTTCCAGCAGGGAGCGTTCCACTCATCCAAGAGATCATGACTGTTACACCTCGAGAATCCTTTACCTGTACTATGTAGGCGAATTTTTGATCGGTTGATAGATTATTCTTGAGATCAGACTGAATGAGGACCTGAATCCCCTCAGATAAACGACTTAATGTTAAACCCGTCTGATCAACTACTTTTAGATTTGCGAGTCCCACTACCTCTTGAGCTCCTCCAATTATTGAGATCAAGGCTGATGCCGTATTGGGCCCATCGGTCGCTGATACAGAATGACTTCCTGCGCTGATATCAGCAGGTGTGTTAAAGATAATTGTGAATGATCCTTCAGAATTTGTCATGCTGGTCGCAAGAATATTGCCATCAAGCATAAATGTTATGCCGCTATTTGGATTAAAGCCAGAACCTGAGACTGTAACTGATGATCCAGGCCCCACAGTTGTAGAAGAAAGATTGATTGAGCCTTGAGAAGCTTGCAATGTTACATCAAAGGTTGCATTGGTTGTCTTACCATTGCTTACAGCCGAGATCGTATGGCTACCAGTGATGGCTGTAGATGGCACTACCAACGTAGTGCTGAAGGTACCGGTTGAGGTTGTCGTTACTGTTGAAGGATTCGTTGTGACTGGAGAATCATCAAACTTTATTGTTACGCTTTTGTTGGCAGAAAAGCCTGAACCGCTAACAGTAATGATTGTACCAATTCGTCCACTAGCTGGTGATAAAGAAATTTCTCTACTTCCAGTAATTGTGTAGGTTGCAAGGCCCTCTCTACCGGTATCATCTCTCGCAGATACTGTATGTGCACCTGCATCCATCCCTGCTGGCACATCAAAAGTGGCAACAAACGTTCCAGTCGTACTTACTACGACATTGGATGGGAATGTTCTAACACTGATGTTGTCAAACTTGATCTCTACTTGTGTGTTAGGAGAGAAGTTAGACCCAGTTATGGTGATCTCTGCACCATAGACAACAGTTGTCGGAGAGATCGTTATTACGCCAACCGTTGTCAAGTTGAATGCAGCCGAGGCTGTTCTCCCAGAGGAATCCGTTGCTGTTATGGTGTGGTCACCAGCAGATGCATTTGGTGGGATGGCTATCGTAGCATCAAAACTGCCCACTGTGTTCGTTGCTACTGTTGAAGGCGAGGTTACAATCGCATTGGAATCGAATTTTATAATTATGCTAATGCTTGGACTAAAGTTAAAACCGGAAACTGTTACAGAGCTACCACGAACACCAGCATCGGGAGATAGTGTAACTGTAGCGGATGTAGTAATATCGAATAAAGCAGATCCTG
>JBHICH010000040.1:0-12062 GCA_046759465.1 Nitrososphaerales archaeon | reverse complement strand
GAGTTTAGCTAGAGGCTTCAAGATTGCAGAGCAAGAATTTGATGTAAAGATAATCGGTGGGGATACAAACGAAAGTAAAGAGTTGGTAATTGACTGTTGCATGGTTGGAATTGCAAATCATATCATCAAACGTTCTGGTGCCAAAGAGGGCGAACTGATAGTAACATCTGGTCCGTTCGGCTATTCAGCATCTGGGCTCAAGATTCTACTCAAAAATGCAAGAGCAAAACGTAGTTTTAAGAAAAAAGCTAGCCAAGCAGTTCTGATGCCGAAGCCAAGACTTATGCTTGGTTTGTCATTAACAAAATTTGCTACATCAGCAATGGATTCAAGCGACGGCTTGGCATTTACATTATATGAGTTGAGCCAGCGTAGCGGAAAAAGATTCATTGTAGACTCATTACCAACTACTAGTGAAGTCAAAGAATTCGCTAGGAAGAATCGTTACAATTTCAATGAACTCGTCTTCTATGGTGGAGAAGAGTATGAAATAGTTGCTACGATACAGAAACGTTATCTTGGCAAGGTGAAGGGATTGGCAAAAAAAGCAGGAAGCAAGCTGTTTATTATAGGCAGGGTAGAGAAGGGAAAGGGTGTTTTGCTGATTGAAAATGGTAAAGAGATCAAAATTGAAAAACATGGATGGGAACACCTTTCAAGAGCATAACATTTTTTACACCCTAACAACTGTGTGATTGCATTGTCTGAAGGCGAGGATATTACAAAAGAAAAGTGGGGTATTGCACATATCTTCAGCAGTTACAACAATACAATTGTGCATATAACAGATCTAAGCGGTGCGGAAACAATTGGCATAAGTTCTGGAGGCAGACATGTCACTGCGGATAGATACGAGTCATCTCCTTATGCTGCAATGAAGTCTTCTGTTGTGGTTGCCGAAACTGCAAAGACAAAGGGAATAACTGCCTTGCACATTAGAGTTAGAGCCGTTGGAGGAGTCGGTGCTAGGATACCGGGTCCAGGTGCGCAGGCAGCAATAAGAGCACTTGCAAGAGCTGGTTTTAAGATCGGAAGAATAGATGATGTTACACCTATTGCACATGATACAACAAGAAAACCTGGCGGAAGAAGGGGAAGAAGAGTCTAAACCTGCTCCTCGTTCTGCTTTAACCTATCAGCAAGAGATACTATTCTACCATGTTCTTCAACGCTTATTTTAGTGTCCATCCTTACGTTTAGCCCAATAGATCTAAATAGTGCAAGTAAAGTCCCACCAGATATGTTGCTTTGGAGTTCTCCACTTCTGATCATTTCAGCAAGTTTGGCAATTATTATAGTCGTCTCCTTCGGATACTGCCTCTCTGCAGTTGCAAGAACTGTGCTCCCTCTATCGAATAGGTGTTCAAGGAGTAACTCTCGATCACTCTTTGGCTTTTCACTAGATGCCTTCTTCATCTTTAGCAGTTTTTTAGCCTTGATTATCTCCAGTTCTGCATCGTAGTCTGTCATCCCTTTATCACCCCAATTGGAACAAGCCTTGCTACTTTTGTTGCAATGCCCAGTGCATGTGAAACGTCTGCAACAGAATCAACGTTCTTGTAGGCTTCAGGTGTTTCTTCGACCACACCTTGCCTTGTTAGAGCCTTTATGTATATGCCACTAGATTCTAGCCTCCTCTGCACATCCTGTGCATTGTAGTTTCGCTTTGCTGCTGATCTGGACATTGTTCTACCTGCGCCATGTGCGGTTGAACCAAAAGTTAGATCCATGGATTTCTGACCACCAAGTAGTATCCAGCTTGCAGTGCCCATTGAACCTGGTATAAGCACAGGTTGGCCGAAGTCCCTATACTTTGATGGAATCTCCTTCCTTCCAGTAGGAAATGCTCTTGTTGCGCCTTTTCTGTGAACAACAACATCCTTGCTTGAACCATCAACCTTGTGATTTTCTACCTTTGCAATATTATGGGTCACATCATAGACTAAACGCATGCTAAGATCTTTTTCGTTCATATTGAAAACCTTTTCAAATGTCTTCCTTGTCCAATGCGTGATCATCTGTCTGTTGCTCCAGGCAAAGTTAAGTGCAGAATACATTGCCTTTCTGTAAGATTCTCCCTCTTGCGAGTTATTTGGCACACATGCCAACTCTCTATCAGGCAACTGGATGTTATACTTTCTTAACGCGCTTTCAGAAACTCTTAGGTAGTCACTGCAGACCTGATGCCCAAAGCCCCTCGATCCACAGTGTATCAGCACTGTAACCTGTCCTTCACGATCGATGCCAAATCTCTTTGCTGCTTCGTGATCGAATATCTTGTCTACCTTCTGCACCTCCACAAAATGATTGCCAGAACCTAGACTGCCCAGCTGGGGTGCACCCCTCTTCCTTGCCATGTTTGATACCTGACTTGGATCTGCACCATCCATTCTACCATTTTCTTCGCACACATCTGCATCTTCATGGTAACCATAACCTCTCTTTATTGCCCAGCTAACACCTTCAACAAGGACCTCCTCAAGTTGTGACGTGGTAAGTTTAAACGCACCTTCGCTTCCAACACCTGATGGTACTGCTCTGAAGAGCTCGTTTACTAGTTCTCGTAACTTTTGTCTTACATCACTTTCATTCAGGTTGGTTCTGATCAATCTTACACCACAGTTAATATCGTAACCCACGCCACCAGGGCTGATTACTCCTCCGTCAAGATCTGTTACAGCAACGCCACCAATAGGAAAACCATATCCTTCGTGACCGTCAGGTAAAACCACAACATGTTTCTGAACACCAGGCAGTGTTGCAACATTGACAGCCTGACCAATGGTTCGATCAGTAACCATCTTTTCTAACAAAGAATCATTAGCGTAAATCGTAACAGGGACACGCATGTTCTTGTTTGGATCTGCTTCAATCCTATACTCCATATCTCCTACCTTCTTGATTTGATCCTTTAGAACCAAAAACTATCGCCTAGAGTTGTCACGTTCCTGACCAATTTAAACTATTATAAAGTTGCTTTGGCATCTGCACAAGATTTACTAACAGTGAAATTATTTGATAATTCCTAAAGGTTTATTTTGCTATATTCATGCAATGAGCATATGCCAATACTTCCTATCGATGCTGGCAGATATGGTAGTGACGAAATAAAAAAGATATTTGATGAGAAGAAGAGGCTTGACTACCAACTAGAGTTTGAGGCAAGCGTTGCTGAGGCTCAAGCCGAAAGCGGTCTGATTCCTTCTAGAGCCGCAGAGGAGATTTCAGAGAAGGCTAGATCTGGTAAGATAACTGTTCAGAGGGTAAAGGAACTTGAAGCTGTCAGTGAGCATGATACGGCAGCACTTGTAGAAGCCATAAGCGAACTTTGCAGTGATGGTACGAAGCCGTGGGTTCACTATGGTCTGACAAGTTACGATGTTGTTGATACAGGTATATCGATGCAGATACGTGATTCTTTATCAGTAATTGAACCCAAGGTTACAAAGTTAGCATTTATACTTGCAGAGAAAGGTGTGCAGTATAAAGAATTGCCGGCTGTTGGTAGAACGCATGGTCAACATGCAAGTATAATTTCTTTCGGTCTAAAGTTTGCTGTCTGGGCATCTGATATGGCTAACCATGTAACCAGAATGAAGGAAATGAAAAAAAGGGTGCTTGTCTGCAAAACGCTTGGTGTTGTTGGAACTGGCTCGCTTATGGGAAATAACGCGCTAGAAGTGCAAGCTTTAGTTGCCAAAAAATTGAACCTTCATCCGATAGATGCGGCTACACAAGTAGTTTCAAGGGAAAGGCATTCAGAATTTCTGTTTTGCTTAGCATTGATAGCATCAACTCTAGACAAAATAGCTGTAGAAATACGCAACCTGCAACGCACAGAAATTGGTGAAGTATCTGAGCCATTCAAGGAGGGGCAGATGGGAAGCAGTGCAGTTCCTGTAAAAAGAAATCCAATAAAGAGTGAAAGAGTTTCTTCGCTTGCAAGAATGCTAACAAAAATGGTCGATGTGTCTTTAGAAAATGTTACACTTTGGCATGAGAGAGACTTGTCGAACTCTGCCAACGAGAGATTCACAATACCAATGTCAGTCATACTTTTGGATGAAATGCTCACCAGCATAATCAAGGTTGTATCAGGATTGAAAATTGATGCTAAGCGCATCTCTGAAAATTTGGAGTTCACCAAAGGCCGGATTTATGCAGAGTTTGTGCTTGATGCTCTTGTCAAAAAAGGAATGCCTAGGTTTGATGCATATAGGGTATTACAGAAAACGGCGTTTGGTGCTGAAGAGAAAGGAATTCATTTTCTTGATGCGTTAGGCAATGATAAGGAGATTTCTTCCAGGCTAAGCAAAGATGAACTAAAAGCCATATTCAATCCGAAGAATCATCTAGCGGCATCAGCAAAAATAATTGATGGCGTAACTGGCATGGTTAAAGAGGTATGTACAGTGTAAATCACATTTACTTGTGCTCTACAAGTAAATCACAAGCCTTGCCTATGATATAGAAATTGTGATTTCAATTACCAGTATATAATGAGAAAAGTTTACAGTTGGCAACTAGATTATGCAGTTAAGATTTTCTTCATGGATTGTAGTTTCGACATAACTTTAGGGCCATAACTAGAAAGTCCAAACCAGCAATTAGATCATCCTCAACCCTCTTGTCGTTTGGATCCTCATCGAACCTCTTCTTTGCTTTTTGTAATTGATTGATAGCCATGCCTATCTGCGATACTATTTGATTTTCAACGGTCATTGCGTTGCATATGTTGTGTAACCTTAAAATCTTGTCCGCTGGATTTTGCTCATAAATTATAAATTTTATATAAAAATTAACAGTTAATAGAAAAAGTTAAACAGAAATCTTGGCAGCCGGGTTGTGCGTTACTTGGCGTAAACTAAAAAACACAAAAACTTCAACCAGACATGATAAGTACTCGTTCAAGTTAACGTGACACAGCAACAGCCCCGAATAAAGTGCCCAGTACAGCCACGGCCCATGCAGCCCGGCAGAGACCATTAAATTTTAAGGCCAGCAGCTCTGTCGGGCAATCAAACTAACATTTTCTACAGCAGATCATATAATAACCTTCTAGTTGTTTATTACAAAATTGGCACGTAGAACTGGAATGCAGAAACTGGTGATTGTTGGACTTGGTTTGGCATTTCTAGGATACATACTAGGTTCTGGCAGTAAGGAATACACTTTTGTTGCAGGCATAATTTTCGTTGCAATTGTGATTCTAGGTGTCTTTGGCTTGGTTAAGATGCGTAAGGGTAGCAAATGATGGACGCGGGAGATTTATTCTTAGTAATTATGGCCTGCATAATTACTAACTTAGGATCATCTGTATCTGGTGTTGTTGAGTTATTACACAAAGGAGGAACGAACATGCTGGTGTTACTTTCTGTGCTGAGTTGGCGACCCATTCAAAAATTGGAAATCTAATTGAACCATATTAGCCTCAATACGTTTTTATCAAGCCATTATTAGTAGAGAAAACGGATGCGCATCTAACATGTGGAGAGAGGTATAGGATGGATCCAAGAGCCAGGATGTTTATGATAGTACCATTTGTAATTATGTTAGTTTTTGTTGTAGATGCTATTGTAGGGAATCTTGTTAGAGAGCCTGCTGAAATAACCGAGCTAGATGAGCAAGGAGAGCAAAGGGCTGGGACGAGTGTAACTAAACCTTTAGCTCAACTGCTTCCTGTACAAGAGGATATCGGAACAGAGTGGAGAATATCTGAGCCAACTACTATAACATTAAATGCGAAAGGCTTTATTGAAGGCATCCAGCAGGCTTTCGATAAGGGTCCTTCATATGATAGGACAACGGTTACAGTCTCTGTCTACAGGCTGGAATCACATGAGGATGTAAGCGCCCATAGTAGCAATATTATCTCCAGCATAAAGACAGAGGGAGCTTATGAAGAAATTTCGATACAGGAAATTGATGCTGATTGTTATGGAGCGTATCAAAAACTTAGATTTTGGGATAGAGCAACATTCTATTGCGATAAAGATGATATTTACTTCAAGGTCAAGTCTGCAGGTCTGGTAAAGATAGACAATGACGCGAGTGACTTTGCAAGGATAATAGCGAGTAAGATAAGTGATGGCGAAGAAAGCAAGCAAGGGTAGCCAGAAGAATACCTAGTACCATGTATTGTTCTCACTGCAAAATTAAAGCTTAATACTTAGATACAGTCATTAAGACTGATTTTGAGAGATAGATTAGCGACAGTCGAAGCATGTTTCAAGGATTTGGATTACTGGTACATGGCTGGTAAGATCATAAAGATAAAGTTTGGCAAAAGAACGCCTCTATTCGGCTCAGTGGATATAAACAATATTTGTAACTTGAAGTGCAAACACTGCTACTGGTGGATAAACAGAAAAGATGTTCCAAACGAACTCACCGCCGAGCAATGGAGGCAAGTAATACGCAATACATTCAAGAAGTTGCATATTTTGCAGGTGGTTATAGCTGGAGGAGAGCCTACGCTCAGACCTGATGTTATTCGTGTATTTAGTGAAGAGCTGCCAAACAAGTTCTGCGTTATTAGCAATGGTACTGCACCTTTGCATTACTTCGATGGTCAAATCTCATACTGGATATCTATAGATGGTCCTGAAAAAATACACGACTACATAAGGGGACCAACTTATGAAGTCATAAAACAGAATGTCAGAAATTTTGTTCAGAAGTATGGTAGGAAAAAGATATGGATTGCAACAACAGTAAATATCTTCAACTACAAGTATGTTGAAGATATTGTCAAGGAATGGGTTGATCTTGCATATGAAATTGCATTCCAGCTGCATACACCATTCAGCTTAAACGATCCGCTGTGGATACCATACGGTAAGGAAAGAGACTGGGTAATTGATAAGATCATACAGATGAAAAAAGAGTATAATGGTTTTATTTTAAACAAAACCAGGCAACTAAACATGCTAAAAAAGCCTTGGGGAGGAATTGGGAGCACGCCTACCAAGTGTCCAAACTGGGCCATACTTGCAATCGATCATTTGGGGAGGGTGAAGGAACCATGTTGCATGGGAAGTTCGGAGCAGAATTCTATAAGACCAATATGCGAAAGATGTGGACTATCGCCTTACTCTAGCTTACTTGCTTACGGCATATCTTCTTGAGTCTCGAGGATAGCAATAGATCTAAAATAAAAAGATGTAAAAATTAATTTTGCATATCCTTTAGATCAAGAATTGAACTTACATCTCTTCCTTTCTTGACCTGATTTACTTCGTACCTCGCAATTTGGTTCTTAAGAGCTCTCTTAATGACAGTCATTTTGCGCTTTAATTCTTCAAGTTCTTCTTTAAGCTCAGCTACTTCGTTATCTATCCTTGTATCCTGACTTGATTGCATGATAAATAATCATAGAATATGATCAATATAAAATATTGTTAGATTCCGAAAGTTACAGGGATGAGATAGCAGATCTTTAGTTAGTATAAGACAATTCGTATGTGATACAACTCATCTCAGTGTCATGCATCTATCACGACCTGCCTGCGATAATAATAATTGCAGCCGCGATGTTGTTGTTGAGACAAGGAAAGCCTCTCAAGCAGCTTCTCATTCATTTCATGAATATGAATAGAAGTGTTAGTGGTATGGTTACAACTACAGCAATTATTATTATAGCTTGAAATGATTCTGGACTTACCTCAAACCCCCAGAGAGGCAGGAAGGGGATTGGGAAGAGTATGAACACCCATAAGGCGGCAAGGGCAACCAATCTGCGCCATTTCTTGCGTATACCAAGTTGCATGGGCTTAGGTCCATCGTAACTCCATTTATTCTATTGCACAGTGCCTTTCTGCATATGCGCAATATATAACTCCAGTCCAAGTTATTTCCGCGTATGCATATGACCAGTATGATTCAACAACGCTTTCCAGCATAACAAGTTCAGCGTTGTCAATATCAAAGTGCCATCCTTTCTTTGCTGCCTGCTCCTGTGCACTCTGCAACAAGGTCATTAAATCAACAACAAACAATCCATCATCGCTAACAGAATAGAAATCCTGGCCTGCAAGACTTGTGCTATAAATGAAATTCTTTTTGCAAGGTTCAATTCTAGAAAATTCGTTACTCGCACCCATTGCTGCATTCAAACCACCAGTCATTGTGTGGTAAAACACATCGATGCCAAGTATCTTTGATGGAAATTGCTGCTTGCCATTTTCACCTTCGATAACAACATTTGTAACATTGAACCAGAGATCGGTTAGCACTGCATACCAGGAAGGAAACACCATGGGTGATAATGGTGCACCTTTCCACTCATCAATTCTAGTTTTCAGAACTAATGCATCAGTATTGTTTATTTTTAATGGTAGAGGCTGGTATCGTGGTGTAAGGTCATTCCATACGCTTCCCACACTTATGCCACTTACATAGACCCAGTCGAGATCTGGGGGTGTCAGCATGCCTAACTCTACAGCGTGATCCTTGGTCCATCTGGAGTAGTTGTAAGCATTCGAATCTGTTATATGTGTAGAACCGCATCCAAGGAATTCACGCCACTTCCAGACCCTTTTGTCCCACTTTCCTTCAGATTTCACAAATGCTGGGTTTGGTGACCAGTAGTTGTCGGAATCTACAAATGTTTTCAAGTTTCTATCATCTAACTTTGGAGATGCAATGACAGCTAAAGCATAAGCGTATAAACCAACCAACCAGATAACTGCTAGCGTGATGGATAATCTAACTATTCTTCGCATGAGGCAAAAAGCACTATGACTAAAATAAACCTGTCACTCTACAATCTTAAAGCATGCTGGTCTTAAATTTGCTCGAAAAGACATGTGTATGAAGCACATACACATCGTAGCAGTAGCGGTGCTAGCAATGGTTGTGGTGATATCACCAGCATATGGTGCAACGGAGTCGCCTAATGATGCAACGACCATTGAAATAAGAGAATTCTTCGGCGGCATAGTTCAGTTCTTTCAAAATATAATATCTGCATTAGTGCAGGCAATAAACAACCAATTGCCAGCATCCTAATTTCTACTGTATTAAATGAAGATTCTGGCTAGAAAATCAGTAACTAGTTGTATACAGCTGTACCTAATCATTGAAAGTTGGTTGATACAAGTCTTGGCCTGGATATTGCAAATCGGGGGCGTTCCGCTAGGTTACTTGTATCTGCAGAAAATATAGTTTCCGATAAAATATAATTTAGTCATTAAGTACTACATAATAAACATAAAACATAAAAGAAACGAGCTCTCATTTCGGTTGTGCGTGGAAAGTTAGTATTTGGTGTTGCACTTTCAGCAATACTCCTCTTTGGTACTGTTGCGACTGCACTAGCACAGGAGGATAAATTCTCTGCAAGGCTGCTAGCCAAAGGGAAAAGAACGAACATATTAATTCTTGTTAAGAACTCCAGCAAGAGCACCCAATCAATTTACGAGTTTGAAGTTACTTTTATAAAAGGCAACCTGATAAAATCAATTTCCAGAGGCTGGGATACTGACACTAATGGGAATACTGTAACATTCAGCGCAAAAAAGAATCCAATTAAGCCGGGTGCCAGGGCAATATTTCTGATCAAAGTCTCTAATCCTGCTCAGTCAGCATTCACATGGACCGTAAGTGACAAAGATGGTAATGAGCTCCAAAGTGGAGAGATGAAGAAGATCAGGATAAGGGAAAAGAGACCTATATCTCCATTGCCAAAAATAACTACGCCAGAAATAAGTGTTGATCAGGTAAAGGTAAAGGCGAGCGCACAAATAATTGTAACTGGCAAGGGATTTAATGCTGATGTAAGTATCACACTATTACTTGATCAGATGCAGCTGGGAAGTTCCAAGACCAATTCAGCTGGTGAATTCAGTACTGTGGTAATTATTCCGAGTGGTGCAGCATATGGACTTCATTTGATAAAAGCTACGGATGCACTTGGCAAGTCTTCAGTTATACAGATTTTAATCGAACTGCCTGAGGGAGCAGAGATTCCGCAACCGGGGCAACTCATACTGAGCGTTAGAACCGATAGAGCTGAATACGATCCAGGTGATGTAGTTCAGTTAAGCGGGACTGCGGTGCTTGATAGCCCCGTTTCACTGCAGATAGTGGATCCAATAGGTGGCGTCATTTGTGGTGCTAATCCTCCTGTGAACAATGTAACATATACGTGGAGTGCAAGTTGCCCTGTTCCACTTAATGCCGTAGGTGGAAAGTATGTTGTAACCGCGAAGCAGATCGTTCACAAAACCAGTACGACGTTTACCGTTATAAGTACAATCACCGGCGGCAAAAGTGGCGCGCCAGGAGCTTTGGGTGAAGATCCTGGTACGTTAAAGTTGTCAACAGACAAGGAAAGTTACAAAGTTGGTGAGACTGTACAGATAACATTGGAGGGTGCGAGAGCACAATCAATAGTGCAGATTGTCATCGATGGTCCCGGTAGGATTTTGCATGCTGAACGAGTTTCAACTAACGAGAACGGTGTCGTAACTATAACATATTCTCTGGTGGGAGCAGAGGTTGGAACGTGGAAGTATTCTGCAAAGCAGGATAAATTCGTTGTAAGGGCGACGTTTGAAGTTACTGCTTAAAAATCGTGGGGCAGGTAGGCCTTAACTTCTTGCGTAGTTAACGCTGAGATACTGACAAAGCGAACGTGGTAGGCTTGATGCTCAGGGTTCAGTTCGATTAGCATTGTCATACTTGTCTATCAGTTCATTGATGACTATACATAATTCATTGTGGGTTGTAAGTTCTTTCACTGACAGTGACTTCTCACAATATAGACAGCGACGTGACCTTTTCATTATCTGTACCATATCTAGCCCGTTTATGTGAGAGTGTGTCAGAAGCTATTAACAACTAGCTAACTTCTCATTGATGCCATTGCATTAAACCATATTATTTGCCTAGGACCGTAACAACATCGGCCTTACCTGCGTGTGTAATCCTATAATAATAAATGATTATGCTATCCATCTGTCCAAGTAACGTTCATTATTTTGCAAAACAACTACTCTTGACTCCACACTCTCATCCATTATTGTAAAGTTTCCCATCTGCTTTGCCAATCCATTTGCAAATGTCCTGACCTCTTGCATTTCCATCATATCAGACTGCTCCAATCGCTGCATAGAGTAACCAACATGCATGTAAGACTTTGCTTCAATGAAGTGGGGATTGGCATACTTCAGCATCTTAGCAAAATCAGGTACTAATCGCATATTACCATTATAACTTCTTATCAGCGTTATTCTAACAACAGTTCTAGTATCTGTATTGCTCAAAAATTCTAAACTTTTCCACCATCGCTGCCATGCATCTCTGTGCCTTGGCTTGTTTATCATGAAGAATAATCGCTTGTTAGGAGCATTAGTGGACAGATAAATCTGAGTTGGCAAGGCGTCATCCTCCTGCAATCTATAGAGCATCTCTGGCTCCTGACCGTTTGTAACTAAGAATATCGATTTCGTATTCTTCAAACTCTTGAGGTATCTTATGAGTTCTGGCAGTCTGGGATACATTGTCGGTTCTCCGGAAAGTGATATCGCATAGTGGGACGGTAACAATGATTCATCAAGCTTCTTTCTGTTTGCTTTGGCATTACCGAAGTAACCGTTCATCAGCCGGTACCGCTCCTTCATCAAGTTATTAACAATTGTTTCTGGATCGTCAACAGCATTTGTGGGCATCTCCGTGAAGTCGTAAAACTCCATTGGTCTCCAGCAGTAGACGCACCTGTTCTGACAAAGCATGCCGGCAGGGGAAAACTCCATGCACCTATGCGTATCTATACCATAGAACTTCTTCTTGTAGCATTCACCTTCATTAAGAAATGATTTCTTTGTCCAGTGACATAGTTCAACTGTAGAATGGTTTGAAACGCCGTACTTTGCCTTCTTCAGATTCTTTATTACGTTGGGCTGGATCTGTACCAAATCCTTTGCAGGGTCCATTTCCCCTGAGCAGCTCATCCTGCACTTTAACAGTGCTAAAAGATAAAGTTTAGGTTTAGGATGCAATCAAGTCTGCAAAATTTATGGAGTCGGACAAGGGGCAGTTTGAGACTAAAAATGGTGGGG
>JBHICH010000039.1:0-12184 GCA_046759465.1 Nitrososphaerales archaeon | reverse complement strand
TTACTGCATCGCCAAAGATTTTAGGATCTGATGCCAATTCAACCCTAATTTTGAAAGAAACAGGTATATTTTCTCCGACTAAGAAGGAGCCACTTGCCTCTCCATTTGCGTCAGCAGTACCACTAGCTACTGTCACTCTAGCAAAAGACCACCTGAGCGTGGTTTTATAATCTGCATTAGGTGGAAGGCCCTTTGCACTCCAGGCCTCGACATCCCCATAAACAACAGTGGTTTTTTCTACCGAGACAAGTATCGTCTTAGCTACGCCGTCTGCTGAACCTTCGCGAGTTACTAGCTCCATTGAAACTTCTGCAAACCTCTTAGGATCCGATTTCAATTGAACCCTGAATGCGAAATCTCCAAGAGGTATATCCTCAACAACCACGAAGGAGCCGCTTGCCTCACCGTTAGCGTCAGCAGTACCACTAGCTAATTTTAGTACATAGCCAGGCCACCCAATCCTGGTTTCATACTCTGCATTAGGTGGAAGGCCCTTTGCACTCCAGGCCTCGACATCCCCATAAACAACAGTGGTTTTTTCTACCGAGACAACTATGGTCTTAGGTAATATGTCTCTTGAAACTTCGCCAGGTGCGAAGTCTACTGAAGCCTCACCGAATTTTTTAGGATCTGATGCTAGTTCAACCCTAACCCTGAAGGTGCCGGGAGGTATATTTTCTCCAACCACGAAGGAGCCACTTGCCTCTCCATTTGCATCTGCACTACCAGCTCCTATTTTCAGTACAGTACCTGACCACCTCAGTGTTGTTTTATAATCTGCATAAGGTGGAAGGCCCTTTGCACTCCAAGTTTCAACATCTCCATAATTAACAGTTGTTTTTTCTACCGAGAGAACCAAGGTTTCAATACTTACGGAAGCAATAGTCTCCTTTGGCAAATATAGATATGCCGTACCAGCCATGCCCAGTTTAGGGTAAGATTTCATACTTCTAGATAAAACGTAACTTTCATCTATTAGGCTCATGGTACTTTTTTTTATGAAATGGCGTTTATCAAAATCTGTAATTAGGATTGCGCTAGCACTTCCCGAAGTGATATATTGATCCAGCAAGTTTTTGTTGACTAGGTTGTACTTCTGGACAGTGTCGTCACTCCAATCACGATAATATGAATATACTGACATCTCAAAACCTGGTAATACCTCCCTATTTGCCTGGAAAGCCGTAAACGTACTGAATGTAAGAAGTTTCCCATCCGACGGTGTATTCTTTTTGATATAGTTGGCCATCTCCTCTACTTCTTGTATGGGGCCCCTATCTCCGCTCACGTCAATTTCTGTTTTATAGCCTTGCGCCAAGAGTGCAAATAGAATCAGAATAGTCACCGTCAAGAACAAAGCATATTTTACAAAATTCCCATTAGAATATCTGTACACTTCACTAAATCCATACCCAGCTAGGATCGCGGCAAGAGGAACAATCATCACTGGATATTCGCGCTGGGTGTCAACTTTGAGAAAGTGTACCAAGAATACTGAAAATACAAGTGAAAAGATAAGGTAAAACTTAAGATCATCCCTAAAATTTTTCCGCCTATTAATCAGTACAATTAACGTTACGAACATGAGAATCAAGATCGCCAGGAACCTCTGAACTATCGAAAAGAAAGTAGGTATCTTATTACTAAAAACACGCGAAAAATCTTCCCCTACTATGTTCTCAAGGCTCAGCAAGTTGATTTCCTCAGCACGCCCAAAAAAAGCAGACTGCCCCAGATGATAGCCGAGCAAATTAAACCTCAAAGAATCCTGATCGATGATGTAAAAAGGCATGAATAAGAGCCCACCCACTACAAGTGCTGTCACTAAACTTGGAACGGCAGTTCTTATGTTCTTTCTCTCGGTATAAAGGACGTAGAGCGTCAAGAAGATCGCAGCCGGCAGTACAGCTAATCGAACACCCACCGCCAGCCATATTAAAGATACGGAGACTATGCTCCTACTAGGATTTTTTATGCGAGTGTTAGCAAATTGAAAGTAGACCGATAAGACCATGAAGAAAGCAACCAATGCGTATGTCTTGGTGTGTATCAAAAAGTGTATTGTGTATGGATTAAAAGATATTAACGCTAATGCGATTATAACTGCCGGTTTACCTCCGAATTTCTCAACTATTTTTGCTGTAAATATTAAGGTTAACACTCCAAAAAATAGAGATGTCAATCGACCAACATACAAGTTTGGTCCAAAGAGTAGCTGAGGAATACCATAGATATAAGGTAGAAGGGGGGGCTGTGTGAAAGAAAAATCAAGGTAGGGAATCTTTCCAGAGAATACTGATTTACCTGCGTAAAGAAAAAAACCTTCATCATTAGTCATGCCTCCAAAGAAAGTATGAAAGATGCCAATTATAACGAAAACAGAAATAAGCAAAATATAGATTTCTTTTGTTCTTTCCTCAATAAGTTGCGTGATGTTGAAGTGATATCTGACTATCCTGTAAAGGAACCAACCCAAGCCCGAAGACGCTATAATTATGTCGAGAATCTTCAATACATCAAATATATCGGCCATAGTTCGTCAGTACTTTCTACCACAAACCAGTACAAGAATTTATTGCCATAATATGTAGAGTTTGGTGCCATTTTGAAGAATTTATTTGGTAGGCGCTAATTTGAGATATTGGTTTGAAATATTGGTTTGAAATATACTTCGAGATCTAGGTATGATTATAAATTAGCGTTTGGTCATTTCCATAGATAAAGTGTGAAAGGCCCAACAATATTAGAGATTCTTCGTCCTACTCAGTGGTACAAGAACCTAGTGCTGTTTGTACCATTGATATTCTCTCTTAATCTTTTTGATGGAAATCTGTGGATTCCACTATTGATAGGCTTTGTGACTCTGTGCTTAGCTTCAGGAGCCGTTTATGTCATTAATGATGTAGTAGACTATAAGAAAGATCTCCTGCATCCAAAAAAAGCAAAAAGAGCGATACCATCAGGTCGAATTTCTAGAAGACAGGCAATAGTATATGCTATAATTTTGATTCTTGTATCTGAATCAATCGCGAACTTCCTGGGATTGAACTTCCTGATCATCAATTCAATCTTCATCTTCTCGACTATTCTGTATTCTGTAAAAATAAAGAATATCTTTCTTGTGGAAGCATTCATAATTGCTGTAAACTACGTTTTGAGGGCCGTAGCCGGCGCTTTTGCAATCGACGTGCAAGTATCACCATGGCTTATTATAGCCGTCTTCTTTCTGTCCTTGCTTCTAACATTTGGGAAAAGAAAGAGTGAAATCCTATTTCTACCAGATGACAAGAATATCGAACATAGACCTGTCCTAAAAAGCTATACACCTGATTTAATCAACTATGCTATAACATCAACTTCCAGTGCTATAATTTTGGCCTATGCTATCTATAGTGTCAACGGCCCTCCAGGTATTGATGATTGGAGGTTGGTACTTACAATCCCGGTTGGGTTCTTCATTCTGACAAGATATGTGTACAGAACCCTGAGGGGAGAGTACTCCGGAGGAGAACTAGACAACCTTCTTACTTCTGATAAACAACTGATCGGCTCAATCTTAGTTTACGTATCTTTTGCAATATTGCTACTTTACTTTGCGCCAAGTTCCTTCTTTAGGTAGAATAAATAACTGTACTTTACGTACTGTCTGTAAGAAAATTTTTCTAGGGTATAAATAACTCCAATGGCCTTAAATCTGCATGGAAGAACCAAGGCTCCTTCAATCCAGTGTAGGACTGATCAAGACCTCTCCAAATACAGTCCTTCAGGATTATTCATATTTGATGAGGTCTCTTAATTATACCAAATACTTACCAAAAGATAAGAAGATTATACTTAAGTTGAATCTTTCATGGTCTTTGTATTTTCCTGCTTGTTCGACTCAACCTTGGCAGTTGGAGGGCATCCTAAAGACGCTCAAAGAAGATGGATATACGGATGTAGTAGCAGTAGAAAACAAAACAGTGGTCACGAATCCTTTAGAAGGTGCGAAGAACAACAAATGGTCTCCGGTACTAAAAAAATACGGTATAGACTACATACCGCTTGATCAAGCAAAATGGGTTGAGTACAAGCCAAAGAACAAACTTCTGGTTCTAGATAAAATATTTAACAAGATAGAAATCCCAGAACTGTTTATCGGTAATAGTGTTATACATCCTCCCACGTTAAAAACGCATGGTCATACAATGATGACCGGAGCAATGAAGAATGCGTTTGGCGGTCTCCTTAGAGAGGTCAGGCATCACTGTCATAGACATATACATGAGGTTCTTGTTGATCTTCTTACTATCCAAAAAGAAATACATTCTGGATTATTTGCTGTCATGGATGGAACCGTTTATGGCGATGGTGCCGGTCCTAGGACTATGTTTCCAAAGATTGCGAATTTACTACTTGCAAGCAACGATATGGTCGCAATAGATGCTGTGGCATCAAAGATAATGGGCTTTGAACCCTTTGAAATTAGGAAGATCAGGCTTGCACACGAAATGGGACTGGGAAACGGTGAAATTGAAAAGATAAACGTAGTTGGTCTAGAACACTCGAAAATCAATCTAGAATGTACGACCAAAAAAAGCCCCGTGATATTCTTCGATCAGCTTTTAAGGTCAAGTTTTATTGAACCATTATTATTCCGTACTTGGTTCTTCAACCTATGTATCTTGGGCTCAGAATCCTACCATGATTGGTTTTGGTATCCTCTTGAGGGTAGAAAGAGAATAAAAAAATTCAAAGAAACAGAGTGGGGCAGATTGTTTGACAGATACTAAGATAAAGGCCTTCAAATCTTGTCTTTAGCTTGCGCGATTTATCTGGTTTTGGAATTCATGTATCCACTGCAATTGTTTGCTGTTGAAGTAGGTATATTTCCGGACACGTTTAACTGATCTAATTGCTGTCTCAGCATTCATTCCTGCCGACATTAGGTAAATACAAGCTAATAGTGGTGCACGCCCTCTCCCGAGGTTGCAATGTATAAACACTTTCTTGTTCTTATCAAGATTAGACCTTATCCAGTTAAGTGCGTTTGATGCATCTTCGAAGGTAGGAGTACCACGATCAGGCAAACCTATCCTTATGTAGATCATCGAATACTTTTGTAGATCTTCTTGACTGTCTTCGGCTTCTTCTCTGAGATCCAAAATGGCCCGTATACCGTCCCTCCACAATCTTTCAACACTGCAGACACCGCCAATAGCCAGGTTTGGATTTATGAACGAAGTATCTGGCTTGCCGCTAGCATTAAGAAAGATGCGTCTGAGTCTTACTGTCAAGGCCCCACTTAAGTGGTCCAATAGATCAAACATTTGCCATTGGCTCTTGATTCACTACTATTTAATTATTGCATGGAGTCTCTATCTTCTCTTAAAAGGTTCACTCAATAATTTAGGCATGATAAGCGCTACAATAAAGTTAATGAAAACATATATCCTGATACCAGAATTGGTGACTGATGGCAAGACTTACTACAAAAGTCTTATTTCTAATAATACTGGCAATTGGTGTATACACAGCTTTCCTAATTTTCTCAGACATCTCGCTTTTGACAACAAAATTTCAGAATTTTAATGCCTTATACCTTCCCTTAGCATTTCTACTAGTTCTTGCCTCTTATATTGTTAGAGGCATGCGATGGGATATGTTTCTAAAAATTTTGAAAATTGAGATACCCATGAAGAAAAGCTTCTTGATATTTTTTGCAGGTATGGCTCTGGGTATAACACCGGGCAAGTTCGGAGAGGTGATAAAATCGCACTTTTTGAAAAGGGATTTTAGCCAGTCGGTTTCTAAAACTGCTCCTATAGTTTTCATTGAGAGATTCTACGATCTGGTTGGGATAGCTATTATATCGATCTTCGGACTGTGGTTAGTAGATATAGGACGGATACCGTTATTCATTGCTCTCATTCTTATGGTCGCTGCACTCGTAATAAGTCAGCAAAGGAGGCTCCTCATACCCCTACTTAAGAAATTCGAAAATATATCGATCCTAAAACGACTTGGCAATTTATCAGAAAGTTACGGAACTATACAAGTCTTGTTATCTCCTACGGTATACGCAAAGGGTGCTGGTTATAGTGTAGCCGCTTGGATAATTGAATCTATTGCTGTCTACTTTGTCTTTCGTGGTTTTGAGATTGATTTGAGTTTTCCGGTAATCCTTCTTATATTTACTACATCTTCTATAATAGGTGCTGCTTCCATGCTGCCTGGAGGTATTGGTATTACTGAAGGAGGCATGGTTGGTTTACTATCTCTGCAAGGGCTAGACTACACTACGGCATTCACCACCGTATTGATGGTCAGAATTGTTACGCTTTGGTACAGTGTCATAATAGGTTTGATCGCTTTGAGGATGGCAAGCAAAACAGAGAAGAACTGACGCATTGTATCAAGAAATTCTGGTTAAAAATCCTGTCCAAGCCCGATCGTTCTGAAGAGAGATATAAGAATTAAACTGAACTACAATACGATTATCCTATAAAACAATGAACTTTGCTACACATAATCGTATACTGCTTTAAAATATTCTACTTACCAGCTCGGGAAGCACAGCATTCGGAACAGAAAATACGAGCTTCCTGGTGAGCTTGCTACATATGTTATGTTGACTTCTGATATTCTGCTACTACATATCCGCTAACATGCTTGTACTGCTGCTTCAATAAACTAAGCTAATCATCTACTTCCGCTAAAGAGGATGTAGTTTTACTCTCGTGTATATTTTTGATGGTAAAGTATGCAGCAATCGCCCATAAAGATAAAAAGACTACGGTCGCGAAAAGTTGGATGAAAGATTGGGTAACTTCAATATGCTTAATACCGAAAGTGGTCAACCACCACACGTTTAGCTTTCCTTCAAGTAGCCATGGGATGTTGAAGTCATATGGTTGGTATACTAGCAGACTGTGACGTCCCAAACTCCATGCGTTTGTCAAGGCACCAACCCCTTGAATAAAGGAGCTTATACAAAACAAGGGGAGAAAGACTCCTCGAAGGATGGTAGACCTATTCTCAGAAAGGAGGATTGCTATTGGGATAACGAAGTACGGAACGGTCGAGATAAGGAAGCGTGGTCCGTAACCTGGCCCGCCGACCCAGTCATGCCAGGCAGAATACGGTAACAAAATTGCTAGGAATAAACTGATAAATAAGATAGCATCACTGCGATATCTATTTGACCTTACCATCCGATAGAGCTGATACATACCCAGGATTAGAATTGGTGAGAATAAGATCAGACCTCGTAAGGGGCTGATAAGGTATGCTAGTGCATGTAAACCAAGTCCCTCGAGCCTAAATCCGGGCCGCTGTTCTTGGTTCCAGCTCTCCACCTTCATCTGTTTACCTAGACTCGTATGAGCAGGTTTTACTTTCTCCGGAAACATGAAAGGGTCTTCGAAGACGGAGTAATTATAGATAAAATGCATTCCAGGCCCTACCGAAGAGGCTAAGAGAAAGAAGAGTAGGTTACGCTTACTTCCTGTCTTAAAAAACAAGTATGTAGCAAGGATAGGGACGAAGACGATCGTCATATATTCGACGAATGATGCTAACCCGAGGCTCAGACCGGCCATTACCGGATGACCAGTCCCTTTATCTTCCCTTCGCATAGAGAGCCTCATCACAAGATATACGGCAGCTATCGAGAATGGTACGGAAGCGTTATTTATGTAGATAATAGCCGACATTGGCCATACGGTTGTGGCAAACGCAAAAGTAATACTTGCTAAGAGACTTGTTGTACGTTGAGCAAAGAGCCTACAAATCTTGTATACGAACATACTGGCTAAGGAAGCAAATATTGCTAGGGACAATTCGCCCATTATCATGCTATATCCTATTAACTTGAAATCTCCACCATCCATGATGAACCCTGTAGCGGCAAAGGGAAGGGATAAAAATGCAAATCCAGGGGATACCGAACAGTAGTATTTGCCCTTGAATAGGCCTATGTCTATACTCCTAACCAGTGGATCGTTCTTCTCTCCTAAATCAAATGAATGGTTCTTCCACATTGAATACTGCATTCCCTGAACGCATGCTTGTACACCTAAAGACGCAATTTTTCCGTTCAATGAAGTAACGAAGAAAAGCAGTGGGATTAGGAATGCCAGTATGACATATTTCCGCTTTTTAAAAGATGATAACATCATACGCTTTAGTTGCGAAGGAACCTAAAAGGACTTTGTCTCTCCAAAACGTATTACCTCTAATCTTAAGTATGGTTCTTATCATAGACGCCATATATATACTCGGCTTGGGAGGAGCTTTTAGAACCACATTCTTGAAAGCTGCAAATCAATCTATAAAAGTAAGATATGGATACTGAAACTTTTTTTGGTTAACTTGCCTTTCACTGGAACTAACCACATAAACACAGACCTGGAACCCAGATCCGCAAACTAGATTTCGTGTAGAACAACACTTATTATTGAATTATAAGAAGATGTAACTGAATCCATGCGTAAAATATATCTGGGCATAATAGCTGCTGTGGTAGTTGGAATAGCCTACACGCTGGCATCTCCTTTCATTTTGCAGCCTAGTATACTCTTATCGGTAGATAAAGATACGGTTGGTTATAGAGATAAGGCGAGCTGGAGTGCTGAAGGCCTTCCGCCAGATGCAGATTATGAAACCAGCATTCGGTGGCCTGGCCACGTACTAAAATTACGTGGTGGTACTGCTGACGCTAATGGTGAGGCAAGCGGCTCTATAGAGGCATCAGAGAATATACCTCCTGGAGATTTCACATTCAGGGTTCAATTGAAATCAGATCCTAAGAGGTTTGCAGAAGTTTCGATGGACCTCGTAGCTGGAGAAGTTTCAAGTGACATATTACCTAAGACCATAGTTGTCTCGGTAGAAAAAACCACTGTTGTTTATGGGGATGTCGAGGCCTGGAGTGTAAAGGGCCTTCCACCTAATTCAGATTATAAAACAACACTGAGGTGGCCAGGTACTGTACTGAAGTTACGAGGTGGTACTGCAGACGCAAATGGAGAGGCAAGTGACTCCTTCCAGGTTGGAGAAAATATACCTGCTGGCAATTTCAGGGTTAGGGTTGAATTGGCATCAGATCCTAAAAAATTCGGTGAGGCTTCAGTAGACCTCGCACTTGGCGAAGTTTCAAGAGACCTATTACCTAAGACCATAGTTGTCTCTGTAGAAAAAACTACCGTTCGTTATAACGATACACTAGTTTGGAGTGTAAAAGGCCTCCCGTCTAATGCGGATTACTCAACCATGATCAAGTTCTCTGGTATTGCACTGAAATTAGCTAGTGGTACTGCTGACGCTAACGGTGAGGCGAGCGGCTCTATAGCGGTTGGAGAAAATATACCTCCTGGAGCTTTCACATTCAGTGTTCAATTGAAATCAGATCCTGCAAGATTTGGCGAGGTGAACATAGACCTCGTAACCAGTAATATAGTTCTCTCGGTAGAAAAAACTACTGTTGTTTATGGGGATATCGAGGCCTGGAGTGCAAAGGGCCTTCCACCTAATTCAGATTATAAAGTCAAGCTCAGGTGGCCTGGTATTAGAGTGACGTTAGCAGGTGGTACTGCTGACGCAAATGGAGAGGCAAGTGGCTCCTTCCTGGTTGCTGAAAATATACCCACCTCCTTCAAAATTAGGGTTGAATTGGCATCAGATCCTAAAATCTTTGGCGATGCAGTAATAAACCTCAAGATCCCTGCTGACGAACCTTATACTCTAGATATTCGGACTGAAACTATCGTAAAGGATTTAGGGCAGTGTGGTACGAGCTTTGTATTTGTTCCTGATGGGAGAATCTTTTGTGTGGGAGTGAAAACTGGTAAAGTAGGAGTAATAGAAAACTTCCAATTATTGCCAGAGCCAATGATAGAGCTTGATGTTTATTGGACTACATTTGGAGAGGGGGGACTCAATCGTGATGAAAGAGGCCTAACGGGTATAACTATAGATCCAGAGTTCGAGAAGAACCATTACGTATACTTGCACTGGTCATACCTAGATTCAGAAGATGACAAATCATATAACCGCGTGGCAAGATTCACCGAATCAAATAACAAGCTAACGAACATGACGATATTACTGGATAAAATTCCTGCTGGACCATTCCATAATGGTGGACCGCTTGAGTTTGGTTATGATGGAAAATTGTATGTCACCACAGGCGATGCTCGGAAGTTCGTTAAGCCAATATGGCGGGCACAAAATATGAGCTCTCCAGCAGGTAAGATACTTAGAATCAACTCTGATGGCACTATTCCAGAAGATAACCCGACTCCAGGCCTTCCGTACTATACGCTGGGACACCGCAATAGCTTCGGCATAGGCTTTCACCCTGTGACAAAGATTCCGTACATAACGGAGAATGGCGACGCCTGCTGTGATGAAGTAAATCTATTAACTCCAGGCGAAAATTATGGTTGGCCTTATTTTGCCGGTAAGCAGAGACACGATAAAAAGATAGCTGATGAATTTCTCCTCGGCAAGAAATTTGTTGAACCCCTGTTGGAATTTACTCATATTATAGCTCCTACAGAACTGATATTTTATACCGGTGACAGATACCATGGTGAAGTTAATAATATGTTCTTTCTTTCGTATAGTAATCGTGAATTATATCGAGTGGTTCTCGAGCCACCAAATTATGATGAAGTTATATCAGTAGGCATTTATCCCATTGAGCTTGAAGTTAAAAATGCAGTAGTCACGAAGGAGGCTGGTGGAATTATTTTTAATTCACTTCTAGACATAGAACAGGGACCTGACGGATATTTGTACATATCATCATTTGAAAGTATTATGCGACTCAATTTTGTCTATACTGATGTTCCAACTACTATTTCATTGGATGCAAAATCTGATGCAAGAACCCAAGAAAGCATTAGACTCAAAGCAAAGATATTGGATTACTTCGGTAATCCGGTTGCAGATGTACCAGTTAATTTCTTTGATTCAGATAAATTGATAGGTTCTGCTATATCGAATCAGGAAGGTATAGCTGAGCTTGAATACACTCTTGAAGGAGCGGATCAACATATTATTACAGCCAAATTCGCTGGAGGAGAGAAATATAGGCCGAGTTCTAGCCCTGAGTGGGTTCTGCAGGGCTAGATTATTTTTTCGGTTTTGAGTAGACTACATAAGCCTTGTCTCATTATTGCAAATGTACCCCCTCAAAATACCCTCAAAATCGAGCACTTTTGCTATCATTTAAATCTATTCACAATTGAATTATTAATATCATAGAAAAAAGGGTAGAGTACCATGAAGTTGTCAGTTGTTTTACCCGTACACTCGGAAGAAGAATCCGTGACTTGTATTGTCGAACGATTACAGGAGTTGTTAAAAGAAAAAATACAAGAGATAATTCTTGTTGTATCACCGAAGTCTCAAGAGAATAGTATATCAATATGTAAAGAGTTAGCCCAAAAATACGATGTGGTGAAATTTTTGTTTCAGAAAGAAAATCCTGGTCTTGGAAGAGCGGTAAGACAAGGACTAAGTTACGCGACCGGCACTCACATACTTTGGATGGATAGTGACGGTGAAACGTCTCCAGAAACAGTGCCCTTATTGATAAAGAAAATGGAAGAAACCGATTGTGACATGGTTGTCGCTAGCAGGTGGATAAAAGGGGGTGCTGCTATACGATATGATAAGTCTAAATATTTTTTGAACAGAATATTCCAAATATTCTTCCGTCTACTATTCTCAACAAAGATACACGATTTAACTCTAGGATTCAAGCTTATGAAAAGAAAGATAATTGATAATATTGATTTCTATTCTGATTTTCATGATATAGCTGTCGAGACCACTCTGAAACCAATAAAATATGGATATAAGGTGGAAGAGGTTCCAACAGTTTGGAAGTCTAGACAAGAAGGGATATCTAAGAATAAGATGTCTGCGAATTTCAAATACATATTTCGAGCACTGAAAATTTTTTTCAATAGATCAAAATAAGTTAAAACTAGGTTCAAATACATATTTCGAGCACTGAAAATTTTTTTCAATAGATCAAAATAAGTTAAAACTAGGTTCAAATACATATTTCGAGCACTGAAATACATATTTCGAGCACTGAAAATTTTTTTCAATAGATCAAAATAAGTTAAAACTAGGTTCAAATACATATTTCGAGCACTGAAAATTTTTTTCAATAGATCAAAATAAGTTA
>JBHICH010000038.1:0-12315 GCA_046759465.1 Nitrososphaerales archaeon | reverse complement strand
GCCATCTAGCATTGTTTTCATCATTAACTATTGCGGCAACGTAGCATCTTGCGAGGTCAACCTTGCCTTCCCTCAAAGCTTCGTGGATCATCAAGATCCTTTCGCCAGCAGTAAAAGGATCTTTTTCAATATAATTGAACTGTGCACTTGCGATAGCAATGATGATTTCGTCACACTCTTTTAGTATGCTCTTTACAAGTTCCAAATGTCCTTTGTGAAATGGCTGGAACCTACCAATTATCAGTGCACGCATAGTACATGCTACACTAACTTTTAATTGTATTTAACTGTGGATCAAGTAGATTATAAGATTTCATCTTATTCCTAATTCTGGGAAACTCGACAAGTCGACGCCGAGCATGCTTTGAAAATTCCTAATGTATGTAGCATATTCCTTCATCTTTTCAATGTTCTTATCTTCGCTTGCCATTTCGTAAATGGTAATCGCTAGATCCAAAAGTTCCTGTATTTCTGATTCTGTTAATGACTGTTTAGCTTTCCACTTTTCCATAAACATATTCTCGATATCTTGCCAACCAAGGAACTCACTCATTGAAATTAGGTACATAATTAAGGGTATTAATATTGTCTAGCTGTGCTTGCAAAAGATAGGAGTAAAGATAAATTCTCATAGGAATACAAGAGTAAGGAAGTTAAGAGAAAAGATCGCTGCCTGACATGTGGCTATACAAAACATAAGTACTATCTGCCTATTCCTCTGTTATAGAGTGCTTTAACGCATCGTCCACAGACTTGTACCAAAGCACCATATGAAATGGATTTGTCTTCATATGATTTATGGCCGTATTATCGTCAGAGAATTCTGGTCTATGAACGCACGTTACACACATGAATGGCATATATTATATCACCACTGGTTTCACAATGAAAATCAAAAGTACGACTAATATAAGATTAATGAAAAATGGAACATTTACTCAGATATTACAAGCATCATTAAAATAGATCTCACTTTCAAATTGTCTTACCTCGGTGAAGTTAATCTACCCCTGCATCACCTTCGAATTCTTTGGAACGCTCCTGATTGCACAATCGATTAATTGCCTTAATTTAGGTTCTAACGGCATACTTTTGTTTTAAAAATATGTTTAATTCCAAGGCAACAGAAGCGTGACAATCAATCAATGCCTTAAATAAAATTAGCACTCAGGCGTTGCCAAGTTTACTCTTCTGAACTTCGATCTCCTTTGAAGCAACCTTCTTGAAGAGTGGTTGAATAATACCTATTTTGTCCTTTGGCTTTATCAATAACTGTGATGCTGAATCCCAGTTCTGTTTATGCACTGGGCCCTCCAGATTCAGCTGTTCCCAGATCTTCTCGGCAGAAGACGGTATGAAAGGTTCGAGCACGATTGCCAGAGAGCGAACCGCGTTTACAGATATGTATATGCAGGTGTTTGCATCTTTGATATTAGCCCACGGTTCCTTCTTTTGGAAGTACTGGTTGAAGTGCGCGGAAAACTTGAGTATTCTCTTGAGAGCTCTATCAATCTCGTTTGCTTGCAAGAGTTCTCCAATGTCGCTTGGCAGCTTTGTAATTTCATCAATGCTCTCCTTATCAACATCGTCTTGCTCTTTTGGTTCAGGTACAGCACTGTTGAATTTACTCTGTGTAAAGCTCAATGCCCTGTTTACGAAGTTTCCAACATTTGCAATCAACTCATTGTTTATCCTTGCGCCAAAATCGTCCCAGTCAAAGTTAAGATCTGACTGACTGTATGGAGTTATCATTGCAAGGTAAAAGCGCAGATAATCTGCTGGATAGATATCAAGGAAGTCCTTCAGACTAATGTACCAGTTCCTGCTTTTAGAAATCTTCTGCCCCTGCAACATCATATGTCCTC
The DNA here is from genome assembly GCA_046759465.1 of Nitrososphaerales archaeon. Lineage (GTDB taxonomy): Archaea > Thermoproteota > Nitrososphaeria > Nitrososphaerales > UBA213 > JBHICH01. The sequence continues at coordinate 10,450 of JBHICH010000038.1, read as the reverse complement.
TAGTTGGAATGTAATCTGGTAACCTGTATTCTTCATTAATGCCCATTCGCATGGATGGCAGGAACAGGTAGTGATGGTACACAATGTCCTTGCCTATAAAGTGGTAAACATCAGCAGAGTTCCAAAAATCCTTTCCATCATAATCTTTCTGCTTTAGATGTGTTATAGCTGATGATATGTAACACAAGTGATTGTCAAACCAGCCATACAATACCTTTCCTTTGGCTTCTGGCAACGGTATGTGAACGCCCCAAGTGATATCACGCGTTATATCCCAATCCTGAAGGCCGTCTTTAATCCAATTCAGAACATAGTTCCTCACATCTTCCTGCAGGTTTTTGTTGCTCGTAAGCCAGCTTTTCAGTTTGTCAGCGAAACTGGAAAGATTGAAAAAATAATGCGAGGCTTCTTTCTTTACCGGCGATCTACCACAGATTGCACATTTGGCATCTTGTATTTCTGCAGGAACTCTACTGCACTTCTCACATAGATCCGAGTACTGGTTTTCTGCACCACAGTGAGGACATTTACCTATAACATACCTATCGGGCAAAAACTTCTTGTCATTTTCACAGTAAAACTGTATTACACCTTTGGCATAAATGAAACCATTATCGTAAAGTTTCTTGAAGACATACTGCACAAATTCAAGATTTTCCTTCGAACTTGTTTTGTAGAAAAAGTCGAAGGAAATTCCAAATCGAGTAAAATCCTCATAGTCTCTTTTATGCCAGTATGCGACATAATCTTCAGGTTTCTTCTTTTCCTGCTCAGCTTTTATCAAAATAGGCGTCCCAAAATCATCAGTTGCACAAATATGTATTGTATCATGACCATTCAGCCTACAGTATCTGGTAAAAATATCTGCAGGCAAATATGTTGATGCCACATGTCCAACATGAATTTCTCCATTTGCATATGGTAACGCACTAGTAACAACTATTTTCTTTTTTTTCACTTTTGTAGTTCCCTTTGTACTAAATTTTAACCTATCTCCAACTTTTTGCGTATTTGATCTGTTCTTCAGTTGGTTTGTCGATCTTTACTCCCATGGCTTCTAAGGAATTAATTGCTATTTGTGAATCGATCTCTTTTGGTACATCATGTACTACCTTCTCCATCCTGCTGTGATTTTTAGCAATGTAAATTATAGAGAGTAATTGATTTGAAAACGAAAGTGCCATAACCTCGGGAGGATGACCCTCTGCTGCGACTAGGTTTGCGATTCTTCCCTTGCCTATCAAGTACATCTTCTTGCCACTCTTCAATGTGTATTCCTCAAGATTGCTTCTAACCTCCCGCTTTGATTTGCTATGAGTTTCAAGATATTTTGAATCAACCTCTACATCAAAATGCCCAGCATTCGCCAGTATCGCTCCATCCTTCATGCTCTCTATATGCTCTCCCCTAATAACGCCTGTCTGACCAGTTGCTGTTACAAATATGTCACCAATCTTTGCGGCTTCCTTTACAGGAAGAACTGTAAAGCCGTCCATATGCGCCTCTAATGCCTTAATAGGATCAACTTCGGTAACAAGAACCCTTGCGTTCAAACCTCTGGCGCGGTTTGCAACGCCTCTTCCTACCCAACCGTAGCCACAAACAACAAAGTTCTTTCCTGCAAACAATAATCCAGTTGCACGCAATATGCCATCAATGGTGCTCTGACCAGTTCCGTACCTGTTATCAAAAAGATGTTTTGTGTAAGCATTGTTAACAGCAATTACTGGATACCTTAGCAGACGATCATCCTGTAACGCCTTTAATCTTATCACACCTGTTGTTGTTTCTTCAGTTCCTCCCAGAGGTTTAACTTTTGAAAATTCTTTTTCACTGTGTAATGTCGTGTGAGCATCAGCACCATCATCTGTCACAATGCTAGGTTCGTCCCTAATTACACTCCTTATGCAGTCACGATATTCGTGCTTTGTTTCTCCACGCCAAGCATAAACCTTGATCCCTTCCGATACAAGAAACGCTGCAATATCATCCTGCGTTGATAATGGGTTTGCAGCACACATACTCACATCTGCACCCAGTCTTTTTGCAGCAGTTGCCAGAACTGAAGTTTCTTTTGTAATATGCAAACAAAAAGCGACCTTAATGCCATCCAACGGCTTTTCCTTCTCCAACTTCTCTACAGTTTTAGAAAGTATTTGCATGTGAGAACTTGCCCATTCGTAAGATAGTTTACCCTTATCTGCCAACTTTGGATCAGCTATCTTGCTCACAGCACAACCATAATATAAGATGTTAATAAAAATGATACTGCAAATTGGCTTGGACAAAACTCGCTCCTAAAGATACTATCAAAATTGGCAACGGCAAAGAGTTCATAGTTAATGGTGTAATAATAGCTGTATTCAATGTAAATGACAAGTTCTATGCTACTGAAGCACTGTGTAGGCACCAAGATGGTTCATTAGCGTATGGTAAGCTTGAGGGTGAGATAATTGAGTGTCCATTGCACTTTTGGCACTACAACGTTACAAGCGGCGAACTTTTGGATTACCTTACTGGAGTCAAGTTGAATAGGTATTCAGTTGAAGTGAGGGGCAATGATCTTTACATAGATGTTTAGATCCATTGTAAAGAGGGTCTAGTTTTAGTCTCTGCAATTGTCCTTATCTTTTTCACCGCGCTTGATCTTAACTCATTCACGCTTTTGAATTCTCTGACTATCTTGCCGTTAACCATAATGTCTGTTAGCAACGGTTTCAATCCATCTGGAATTCTATCTTTTGAAAGTGCAACTATGTCTTGAAAGTTGTGCTCGTTTCGGTAAACATACTTTCTTCCTGCAATATCGTCCTTCTTGGCTCTAGGTATACCTTTCTCATCTTCAATTACTTCGACTATCTTGAAACTGAAATCTACAGATCTTGCAGAACTAATGCTGCTACCAACGCCGAAACCATCTACAATATCTCTTAGTTCGGAGATCTCGTTTTCGTCAAGGCCTCCCGAGATGAAGATCTTTACCTCCTTACCATCTCTTTTGTCAAGTTCTGATCTAACCTCTCTAATGATCTTATTTCTATCATGCCTTCTCCCCATAGCTGTATCAAGCCTTAAGCCGTAAAGTCTTTCCTTGAATACTTTTAGCGCAGTAATTGATTCTTCTTTTTCGTCAAGAAATGTGTCCACTAAAGCTATTCTTGGGACGCTGGTTGCGACAAATTTGTCAAATGCCTTCCAAGCATCTTCGATATTTCCAAAGCATATCATAAGTGCATGAGGCATCGTTCCAACCGGGTCTATGCCCATTAGCAATGCTGCTAAGGAATTTGACATATTATCAAATCCAGCGATGTATGCCGCCCTTTCTATTGTTGGGGCTAAAGATGGATGCGACCTCCTTGTTCCAAAACTGAAGATTGGTTTGTCACCAGCAGCTAACCTTATTCGAGCAGCTTTTGTTGAGATGCCGCTAGAGAAGCAGAGAAAACCTAGTAATGGATTTTCATAGATTGCAATATCTGCATAATCAGCTTCAATTTGCATAACTGGTTCATAGATCGATTGATCTGAAGTAATGAAGATCTCGCCTTCTTCCATCGCTTTGACATTTACATTCTTTCCCTCCAACAGCTTCGCAGCCTCGTAAATCCCCGTGACGACGCCCCAATTTCTCTCTACCTTTCTAGCAAATACCTCGATTACAACCCTTGGATTTTTGTTTGCTGCCTTCAGTATATCTTTAGTGTATGTGAAATACACATCAGTTGTTTTTCCTTGTTTTATCTCGTCTTCCTTAGCAACCCAAAACTCTCTGTCGTGAAGATCCTTGTTCATTTCTAATAATTTAAGACTAATGATGCCTTAACTCTTTCTGGCTCTAGATTATTATACCACATCCACAATCGCTATGCATGCTATTGACAGACCTCTTGAAAAAGATTGTAGGTATGAATTATGGAAGTGTTAGAAAGAAGATTGTATTGTTCCTAAGGAGGGAACTGAAAACTTCTGGCAAGGATGGCTACACTTTTGGCCTTAGTGGAGGACTGGACTCCGCAGTAGTTGCAGCTCTCGCAACGGAGGCTATTAGAGACAAGGTAACCGGATTGATAATGCCTAACTACAAAATTACACCAGCAACTGATGTCAGTGATGCAGTTGGTCTTGCTGAACAATTGAAGATCAGGTTCAATGTGATTGATGTAACTGACATTCATTCGAACATGCTAGCAAAGTTGCCTACAAATAAAACTGCATCTGGAAATTTGCTGGCAAGGATAAGGATGTGTCTTCTCTATTATCACGCGAATCAAAGCAATTCATTGGTTATAGGAACAAGTGACAAGAGTGAATTGTTGATAGGATACTTTACAAAGTATGGCGACGGTGCAGCTGATATGCTTCCGATAGCATCATTGTATAAAACGCAGGTGAGAGCACTTGGAAACTACTTGAAACTTCCAAACACGATACTAACAAAAAAGAGTAGCCCTATGCTCTGGGAGCATCACATTGCAACAGACGAGTTAGGTATGAGTTATGAAGAGATAGACAGCATTCTTTACTGTTTGATTGATCACAAACTTACTGTCAAGGCTACTACAAAGAAACTTGGGATCGAATTCAGTAAGGTTGCTAAGATCAGCGATATGAGTGCCAGAAGTATGCATAAGAGATCTTTGCCAAAGATCTGTAAACTTTAACTTGTGATAAAGCCTTAATATCCCAGCTAAAATATTTGCTATGATGGTTAGTGTTAAGATCTATTATAACCCTAGATGCATAACGTGCAGAAGGTCAATAGATCGCCTGAAGATTAGCAAAGTTGACTTTGAACTGCACGACTTTTTTAAAGAGAATTTGAGCAAGAAAGAGATCAAATCCCGACTCAAGATGGCAGGACTGTCCGCCAGAGATCTGCTTAGAAAGAAGGATAAGATGTATAAGGAATTGAAATCGGAACAGAAAAACTACACTGAAGATGAATTGGTAGTGTTGATGGCGAAGCGGCCAGCTTTAATTTTGCGGCCAATCATTGTAAGAGGGAATAAAGCTGTCATTGCAAACAAACCAGAGATTGCTGAAACTTTTTGCAAGAGAGGCTTAAAATGAAACTTTATAACAGCCTGTCTCGCAAACTTGAAGAAGTTAAAATATCTGATAATCAGATCAGGATCTATCTCTGCGGTGTAACGGTTTATGATTACAGTCATTTGGGTCATGCTAGAACGATAATTGTTTTTGATGTGTTAAGACGCTACCTGATGTATAAGGGTCACAAGGTAAAGTTTGTGCAGAACTTTACCGATGTTGATGATAAAATAATTAATGCATCAAAGCAATTGGGTATTGAGCCACAACAACTGTCTGAAAAGTTCATCAAACAGTACTTTGAGGACTTTGACAAGTTACATGTGCTCAGGGCAGATGTGTATCCAAAGGCAACAGATCACATAAAGGAGATGCAGGAGCTTGTCAAAGGTCTAGTGGAAAAGAACTTTGCATATATTACCAATAATGGTGTGTACTTTCATGTATCATCAGACAAGGACTATGGAAAGCTTTCGAAGAAACCAATTGATGAGTTGCATGCAGGGGCAAGGGTTGAAGTTGACTCGAGCAAAAAAGATCCATTGGACTTTGCGCTGTGGAAGCTTTACGAAGACGGGCCATTGTGGGACAGCCCGTGGGGTAATGGCAGACCTGGATGGCATATCGAGTGCTCTGCAATGAGCGTCAAGTATCTTGGAAACGGTTTTGAAATCCATGGCGGAGGCGAAGACCTGCTATTTCCGCATCATGAAAATGAAATTGCACAATCGGAATGCTATACTGGCATTGAATTTGCAAAACATTGGGTTCACGTTGCGCTGGTTACTATCAAAGGGGAGAAGATGGCGAAGTCGCTGAAAAATATTGAGCCAATACATGCTGCATTGAAGAAGTGGGGTGCAAATGCTATTAGAATCTATTCTTTGTCTGGTCATTACAGAAAGACGCTGGATTATGATGAGCAATTGCTTGATGACGCATTGTCAAGATGGCGTGATATAGAAACATGTGCCTACGAGTTGGAGTCTGCAGAAGGATCTGGCGGACCTGTTGAAGAAGCAAGCAAGATTGCAATGGATTCATTACAGAAATTCGAAAATTCAATCGACAGTGATCTAGATACATCTATTGCTTTGTCTGGGTTTACAAAACTGATCAAGGCGATAAACAGATATGCTGCGAGCGATAAGTTGAGCAGGGACATTGCAGACGCTGTGAAACCCTCTTTTGATTCAATGATGTTCATCTTTGGCCTAAAGAAAAGTGAAGTAACCGGAGAAGAAAAGCAAGAAATTGAACGATTGATAAAACAGAGAAATGAGTTAAGGATGCAAAACATGTTTGCAGAAGGAGATAAGATAAGGCAACAGCTGAAGGAGATGGGAATTGAATTAATGGATCATAAGAGAAGAACCGTCTGGAAGAAGATCGAGCGTTAGAATGAATTATTATTTATTATTAAGAGAAAAAGGGCTGACCTTACCACATAAGTTCGTTATTAAAAAGCGTACTTCGTGAGTTTAGATATAATTGCAGGACCACTTGCCTCGCAACTAGCCATAGGAGGCATCATTGGTTTCCTAATAGGCTTTGCGCTTAAGAAGATGACCAAGATCGCGCTTGTTTTAGCGGGAATCTTCTTCGTCACACTTGTCTATCTTGAATATAATCAGTTCATAACAATAAATTATGAGCAGTTTGAATTGGCAATCAATGGTTTTCTGCAAAACGCTGGAATTAATTTTGCATTGCCTAGTTTTCTGGCAACGAACCTACCGTTGATTGCCAGCTTTGGCGGTGCTCTAGCATTTGGTTTAAAAAAAGGTTAAAACTAACCCTTCTTCTTCGTTGCAGATACTATTGAAACAACATCTCTATCTTTTACCTGATAATCTGCTGGTAGCCTTAAGCCATCTCTAATGTCAATGGCATGCAGCAAACCTTTCGCAAGTTCGCTGTGAATTTGTTTTGAAAGATCTTCAATGGTTGAGCCAGATGGTAAAAGGTAAATGTCCGGAAGCACATTGCCATGCTTGTCAGTCATCTTTGATGGGTCCGCAACAGGATAAACAGTGTTCATTCTAAGCAACTTGAATACAGCAACGTTGATTGCGTGCTGTACTCCAGTTCGCATATATTCACCAAGGATATCCTTCCTGATAAAGTTCAGTGCCCATTTTTGCTTTTCATTAAGCTCGCTCTGCTTTATTATATCAAATCTTTCGTCTCCTGGCACGTACTTTATCAGCCCTTTGTTCTCTGCCCTCCTTAGAGTTAATTCAGCTTCAGCACTTGCAGGCACGACCATCATATCCTCGTACTCCTCCCTCAAACGCTGAAAGTTCTCCATCGCAACAGCGACATCTACCTTGTTGGCCACAATCAGCGTTGGTTTTGAGATATCCCGCAATGACCATGAGAAGCTCTTACTATCATCAGAACTATAATCGTCAAAACTCCTGTCCTGTAGTTTGCATTCGAGTATAGCTTGCTGCACATGAGACTCCTTAACGCCTACACCTGCGAACACATCTACTACTGCAGCTGACAACTTCACACCAGATTTAACAGCTCGAGAGATCTTATCACGGTTACCTTCAAGTAATTTGAGATACCACATCACAAGTTCTTCTTCTATGTCACCAATGTCAGCAACGGGATCGCCAGACCCAGCTTCAGCTACCCTGCCAGCAGCATCAACACTTCCCGATGCGTCAACAATATGCAGCAATGCATCTGATTGGGCCGCAATTGAAAGGAATTGGTTGCCTAAACCTTTCCCCTCCCATGCACCCTTTATCAAGCCCGGAAGATCTATGAGTTCTACAGGTATGAACCTCCAGCCATCTACGCAAGAAGAATTCTTTGGGTTGTCTTTAACACCAAACTCTTTGTGAACACACAAGGTAATCGCATGTCCCATCCCAACATTAGGCTGCTTCGTGGTAAAAGGATAAGTTGATACTTCAACGAACGATAGTGTTGCAGCATTGAAGAATGTAGTTTTACCAGTATTTGTTTTGCCTACCAAGCCTATCTTAATTGGCATACAGTGACTGATAGATTCTCATTATTTAAATTGTATCATCTTTGTTTTAATTTTTCAAGTGCGCTCTTGATCTCTTGCGCTCTCCATTCTAATTCACTTAATTCATCATGATTCAATTCGTCGTTCCACTTTTCTAGTGTTATCTTTGAAATTTCTACAGCATTGTAAATTATGCCCCAGTATGGATGATGTTCAGCAATTGTGTACGCCAGCTCAGATACTTCATGCAAACCTGCAACTGCTCTCTTGAGTGCATCTGAAGATTCACTGTAGATCCTTATCATGCCAGCTTCGCTATCGGCCCTTACCTGCAGAGTTATTCCATGATCTTGCAGGCTATCAGCTAACTTCTTAACTTCGCCAAGAACCTTATCCATTTGTGACATGCACTGCGATAGTTACTAACTTCTTATTAACTTCATCATTCGTGGAGGAGCCTTCTGTGCTCCTCCATCATGCACCTATTGTACACAACGCTTATACCGTTTTTTGATGCTTCCTGCTCCGCATCATTGTTACTTATTCCGACCTGCATCCATACCACCTTCACGCCCTTTGCAATTGCATCCTTGATAATTGGTGGTACGTGTTCTGAAGGCCTGAATACATCAACTATGTCGATCTTTTCAGGTACTTCAAGTAAACTCTTGTAACACTTCCTGCCAAGAATTTTATCAGCAGTTGGATTGACAGGTATAATGTTGTAGCCGTTGTTAAGGAGATACTCAGGTATAAGGTGCGCGTCTTTTCCAGGATCCCTTGATATACCAACAACCGCAACATTCTTCATTGATAATATCTGCCTGATCTCTTGGTCTGAATGCTTGTCTTTGTCCATATCAATTGTTGGATTATAAACTATTAAAAATTGATCAAGACAATAATTATAGGCTAGTTTTTCTCATGGACTGTATGCTTGAATCTGTGGCTGATAAGAAAAATATTGAGATTTTGAAACTCCTTAAGGGTCTTAAAGGGCAGTATATTTCTGGCGAGAAGATAAGCAAAAGCATCAAGGTGTCAAGAGCGGCCATATGGAAGCATGTTTCTACGCTTAGAAACTACGGCTATAAGGTCGAATCGAAGAAGGGGTTGGGGTACAAACTGGTTAAAGCAACTGATCAGTTGCTACCATGGGAGATAAAAGACGGTTTAAAGGGACGCTTCGTTGCAAGAAAAATGCACCATTACAGTGTCCTAGATTCAACACAAGATATAGCAATCAAACTTGCTGAAGCTGGTGCACAAGAAGGTACTGTAGTTATTGCAGAAAAGCAGAAGAAAGGAAGAGGGAGAGTTGGAAGAAAATGGATTGCTCCGGAAGGCGGCATATGGCTATCAACAATTCTGAGGCCAAAGATTCCAACTGCGGAAAGCACGATACTACCATTGGCAGCTGCACTTGCGGTGTGCAACGCAATTAAAAGCGAATGCAAACTAGATGCGAAGCTAAAGTGGCCGAACGATGTAATAATCGGTGGTAGGAAGGTTTCTGGAATACTTGCAGAAATGAGTTGCGAAGCTGATACAGTCAATTACGTTGTTATTGGAATTGGTGTTAATGCCAATGTTGATGTGAAGAAAATTGAATCAACGATTAAGGATACAGAAGGATACTATGGTATAACCTCATTAAGGAGCAAGTCAGGAAAAAAGATTGATAGAATAAAGTTGGTAAGAAAAATTCTTGTTGAGCTAGAAGAAATCTATCTTGATCTGGAAGAGGAGCGTTCCGATATGATTATACAAGCGTGGAAAGACAACTCAGAAACGCTTGGAACAAATGTAACAGTATCTTTGAATGAGATGTGCTTTGAAGGCAAAGCAATAGATATCGATTACGATGGTGCATTATTGGTAAAACTTCCGAACGGTAGCATAAAGCGGATAGTAGCTGGCGATGTATTTATTAGGATGATTAAGCCGCGAAGCTAAAAAAATAGATTTGCAACTTTCGATGACGGGAGAGCAATGATTAAATTACATCATCTATCTGTGAGTGCTATGTTCCAGTATTACACACCACAGCAAGCCAATAAGGCATTACCTGAGGCCAGGCAAAAATTCAATCTTATTGTTGCTCTTCGCGATCAGATTCTTGACATGCAAGATGAATTGCAGAAAATGATAGATTCCAATGCATCATTGGAAAAGTACATGAAAAAGAAGCAGCAGTCGAACACGGCTGTTTCTAATCTATATAAGGCAATTGAGGATTTGGAATCGATGGGAATAATGATAAAGAGTGTCGATGAAGGTCTGCTCGACTTTCCTTCAATGAGGTTTAAGGAGGAAGTCTGGCTCTGCTGGAAGGCTGGCGAAGGGGAGGTAAAATTCTGGCATGGCAAAGATGAAGGATTCACTGGGAGAAAGCCCTTACCTATAAGT
>JBHICH010000037.1:0-13327 GCA_046759465.1 Nitrososphaerales archaeon | reverse complement strand
GTGTTGTGGTTGTAGTTGTGGTTGGTGTTGTGGTTGTAGTTGTGGTTGGTGTTGTGGTTGTGGTTGTAGTTGTGGTTGGTGTTGTTGTTGTGGTTGTAGTTGTGGTTGGTGTTGTGGTTGTGGTTGTAGTTGTGGTTGGTGTTGTGGTTGTAGTTGTGGTTGGTGTTGTGGTTGTAACTGTTGGTTGACTTCCTTCAATTTCAAATGGATCACTTCCACAGTTATTATTGCCAGTAACAGTTGTGGTCCACTCATAGCTATCAGGAGTAGGGGGATTGTCTACCTGAATGGTAAAAGTCACAAAATTATCACTTACAACTGGTAAGATCTTATTCCCGGCTGCGTTTGTATCCGCGTTTACCGTTATAGTTGCTGGGCCAGTTGAACCACTTACTGATGCACTCCAACTCAAACCTGATGGCAAGACGGTAATATTGGGTGCTTGTATATCGGTATAACCGTCAGGAACAATTATCTCAGCACAACCCATCTTCGCTCCTTGCCCATTAGCTAACGAATTCGTCACAGTTATAGTATATGTAACATCATTTTCAGAAGTAGCGCCAGTGGTAGGAGATATAGATGCTGAAAAAAGCTTTGCATCGGCATAAGCAGGAAGAACCGGCATAATTGAAGGAAGAGATATAATTGAAAATACCAAGAGAGCTGACAGAACAACAAAATACTTTCGACCAATCAGCGATCTGGTAGTTACTTGATAATTTCTATTTCTACCCCACGTACCAGTGCCCATAGCCTTATGGGTTATCGACCGGAAATTATTAATCTTGGGTGCCCCAAATATGTATTCTTAATCTTTACAATTCATTTTCAAATATGCATCTCATATCTGCACATTTACCATGAGATTCATAAAAGCAGAGTTTGTATCAAATTTTGCTACGTCAATGATTTGACGCTAACATACGAGGGAAGGTTGAGAGTATCAAAGAATGACCCAGGAGACGTGTGTGATCGTGCGATTGATCAGAGGCAAACCATGAGTGGTATCTCTTCCTGACTCTCATGAGATCATTCTACTTAACCAGAGTATGCGACTAGTCAGGAATGGCCTGTCGTAAAACACGGAAGTCAAGGAGTAACCTTCACCTCGCATTAGAATGAAGCTAATCAAATCTCACCGAATCTCAATTCTATGCTGTTCTCATAAATAGGAAAATAGCAACCGAGTGTGTCAGTTATTGGGTATTACAGACGAGGCGTTATACTTCAAAGGTTAATAATGCTAAATGAATTGAACAAGCAAGGTCTTTGCGCTCTTAAATATGGGGTATTGATTGCGGTAGGCTTCAGCCTATTGGTCAATACTGCTGCACACGGATACGCAACAAACTTCGACTATGCAACTAGTGCAAAGTGGTCCAATAATCTGAACTTTATGATCTGCTTATCAAATAACCAAGGAAAGGAGTATGAAGCCCTCTTCATCAAGGCAGTCGAGGAATGGAAGTCACGATGGCCTCACTTTGGCTATAGGATCTCCTATGCTTCTGGTTGTCATATCAATCTGTTTATCTTAGAGACACACTCGATGCTTTCAGAGCACGGATATGTAGGTTATACCAATATAGAACACTGGCAGCATGGAGCAATCACAAAGGCAGACATCATACTGCCGACCCACAAGAAGGTTACTGTTACGACAGAGGTTAAGGGTAAGACCTTTGAAAAGGAATATCTTGAACCATTATCTAAGGTCCAGTTCTACAGAGCAGCCTTGCACGAATTTGGTCATGCTTTAAATCTTGGCCACTTCGATGATAATGGTATAGAGCCAATAGATATAATGTATCCATATCCGGCAGATGATGAGCAGGAGCAGGGAATATCGCAGCGTGATATTCAGGCACTAAACTGGTACTATCTTGGATTCTTTGGACAGGAGATGAAGGTAAGGACCCTAAAAACGCATTACGAAGCAGGGGATACTGTAAGCATCTTGGGTAATGTTGACAAAGTAAGGTCTGGAAAATCGGTGCAGATTGAAGTCTCTTCAGGTAAGAAACTATTCATGTCAGATATCGTTAATGTGAATCCGTCTGGAGCATTTACCTACAAAATGAAGATACCAAATGATATAGAGAGCGGTTCATACAAGGTGAAGGCATCCTACGATGGTTTGATCGTAGACGCATCATTTGAAATCAAAAATAACAATAGTGACGTAAGTGAGAAGCTTATAACCGAAGAAACGAATAGGAATCTGCCCTTCAGAACAGATAAGAAGGTAAGTGTACTTGACACTAAGATCGTAGATCACTCTGGTTCCGAGGTCACTTCTATAAAACCACAGGAGCAGGTATTCATTCATTCCTCATTATCCAGCGGCCTCGCAGAACAGACAGAGGCAACATACATAATACAGATAAAGAACTCCAAGGGATATACCGAGCAGATCTCCTCTGTAAACTATAACTTGGTGAGCGGCATATCAAAACTCTCACTCTCCTGGTTGCCAATAGAGCCGGAGAAGTACGAGATCCAGATATTCCTCTGGAAGAGCATGTTAGATCCAGAACCATTGATGCCTACTAAGATCGACTTCAAGGTCTCTGTAGCATAATATGAAGTGGCGAAATCCTTAAAGCAAGAGCATGAGTGTCTTTCTTATGGGTTACAAAGCCACCTTCGCATTATCTAGTGCTCTGATGCTTCTGCTTTCAGGCACTTCCTTAACTGAAGCGTATGCAACGCATGCAGAGGAGAAAGAGGTCGTAACGCGTTCTGGCGAAATCGTGGAGGTCAGGTACTTTTGTTTAGAGGAACAGACCGGATCCGATATTCCTGAATATTGCGAAGATATTGGACCTGGCAAATTTAGGGTAGGCCAGACAGTTTATGCATCGGTGACAATAAAGAATACTGACCAGGCTAGGGGAACCTACTTTATTGAATTTTCTGCAGTAGATGAGCTGCATAACACATGGTTAGGTGAGGAGATACGCGCTTCGTTATCGCCTCGCGAAGAGAATACATATGCCGTGGGCTGGACCGTTGTTGATGAGGCCCCAATCGGTGATTACTCCGGAAGAGTGGTGTTATACGGAGAAACAATCGAAACAGGGGGGGAGCTGGGAACCAAAGTCAAAATAACGAAGACCAGTTTAGACTCAAGGATTGAGCCGGATGCCTTTGGTGTAATCCTGGCGGGAGAAGGTTACTTCATTGCAAATATACTCGATAAAGAATTGGTGGAGATAGAACCTCCTCTTTCTTTGAATATACTTGAAAAGTTTGCAGTGGACGCGAAGAGTTTTACACTTTCTGTTACTACCCTTCCAGCAAAGTTTACTGTCCCGTGGCTTACTATCTTCAAGAAAGACACAGCTCTAGAAATCACTGCTCTAAAGGAAGGGTATAAACAAAGTGAGCCATATCTTTTTATCATGCCAGGAAATCCACCCAGCTCCGGTAAACTGTTTGAGCATACTTTTATCCTTGAAAAAGAATTTGTAAAGATGAAAAATGGTAAAGAAGAACCAGTAGCAGAAAGAGGGGTGCAGTCATTTGTCAAAAAGATCTCATTTGACGGAAAAGAGTATGCTACTGGAATTGTAACGACCTCTAATGTCCAAGTGGTGACACTGGACCAGCCACTTAAAAGGCTAATTGTTGATATCGAGGAAGACGAAAGAAGTGGCTCTGCAAATATAACGATGCCTAAGACGCTAATTGGTGGTCCATTCACAGTGAACAGAAGTAATGTTGTATTTACTCAGAATGCTACACACTCATCAATTTACTTGGAGTACGATACAGGAATGCAGACGATTGAGATAACAGGCTCTAGTGTGGTTCCTGAATTTCCTCTTGGCTCAAGCTTTGTAATTATAGCTTCTATATCTATGGTTGTTATATTTGGGATCCTAATCGGAAGAAAGCGTTCTACTTACTCGCTTCGTCTGAGGGAATAAAATTTTAGAATATATTTGTGAATATCAATGCTAGAATATCTCCAAAAATTATCATGACGCCAAAACCTAATGCCATATACACAATGAAGGGAAGGGCTGGTGTGACCCAGACGTTCTTTGTTTCAGAAGCAACATATTCATCATATTCAGCGGGATGGAATTTGAATCTACGCCTTCCTTCCTCGCTGCTCTCCATCGCAAAAAGGTAGCCTTTGGGCGTATCTGATCTGAAGCCCATCATGAATGCTAATGCCTTTCTTGTTCCAGATTCTTCAAAACCCTCGAATAACGATCTACCTCTTGCAAGATCAATAGAATTCCTTACCATATTATGGATTACATGCCAGAAGGTCAGTAAAGTCGCATTCGTCAGTACCGTGAATGCGGTAAGTCCGTGTATCTTGAATGGCATATCATAGAAGGGCAGAAGTACGGCTATTGCTACTAGTGCCTTTGCATCGGCACCTCCAAACAGTCCAGTTCTGTAGATGGCGTATGCTATTGGCGCAGTTATTGCTATTCCTATACCATACTGAGTGAGGTTTATTGAATTAGAATTGAACTCTATTGCTGTAATTAGTAATCCAAAACCTCCAAAGCCTACCCATACTTTGTCGCCTATCTCCCTCTTCTTTAGATCAATTATCGAAGCCACTATTAGCATTACGGAGCATGCAACAAGTCTTATCTCGAGCAAAGTAGCACCTTGAGAGGGCCTATTCTGACTTGAACCAGTCTAGCTCTGGCGGTTTCTCCTTCTTACGCCTAAATCCGCTAGTCTTGAGCTTCTTATAGAAGAAGAATCCGGCTACGCCAGCACCACCACCTATTATTCCTAATAGCTTTATGTAGCCATCCGCCCAGTCTGCAATTACTAACTTTGGAGAGTCCATAACTACCTGTACGGTAGACTCTTCGGACCTTACATCTCCAGACCAGCCAGCAAAATTTCTATCGATAATAATATCGGATACTAAAGTGGGTGTAATTGAAAGGGTTACTTTACTGCCCTCAGGATACCAGCCGTTACCTGCTACTGTTCCGTAAGGAGATGATGCCAGCAATCGGTAAGTTGCAGAGTAAACCGCTGCCAGAGTGGAGTCATACGCTACATTTGTTTCCCGAGGATTGTCTGTTACACCATCAGACCACTTTTCGAATTTGTATTTTCCATCCGGTCTGTTGACTTCCTCCAGGACAGTGATTGAATATATTCCAGCCTTTACTCCTACTAATGTAGCCGGCTTCATAGGTTTTGCATCTAGCTTCGATATCCTTCCGTTAGGTGCCTTTATTGTAACCTTTGAGTCTATATCTCTCCCGCCATCAGTCGTAGCTTTTACCGTCATGCTTAACTGTTGAGTTATTGATATATTGAAATTCTTTGTTATAGAACTATATCCTTTCTTGCTAACAGTCAGAACAATGCTATTTTTTCCTCCCGCTGTTGGAACGTAAATTACTTCTGCGTTACCATTTTCATCCGTAACGCCAGATGTTACGTCAGCAGAGGTTCCGCTTACCTGAACAAACGCACCCTTGACTGGTATATCTCCAGAAAGAACAGTAACTTCCATTGGGATGTCGCGCAGCTCCAAGAGCTTGCGGGGTATTGTTGATGTGGTCACCGATAATGTTTGTAAGGTAGTTTCCAGATCGTCAGTAACGCTTTCATATCCTTGGCCAGATGCTGTTATCGTTATTCTGTCCTCTGCAGTGGATGTGGTGAAGCTTGCTGTTGCGTATGTGGAACCTGCAGGTATAACCACGCTTCTGTCTATCGAGCCAGCAATCATGGACGAAGAGGAAAGTGCAATAAGTATATCAGAATCTGCAACTGTTGGGTTTCCGCCTAAATCCTGGAGTTGAACCACGATCGATTCATATGCTTCTCCATCAGCTGGTAATATCTCAGGCACTACGTAAAGAGCAATTTTATTCTGTGTCGTGGAGTCAGATGTGGTCAATGTTATCGAGTCCGATTCAAGTCCTTGTGAAGAAGCTGTAATTATAGATTTTCCAGCCTCACCCGTTGTTAGTATACTTACGATTGTGTAGCTCTGTCCTTCAGGTATTGTTACTATCGGATCTACACTTACAATATCAGCTACGGAGGAAGAGAGCGCCACCGGAGTATCACGCTGTGCTGGAACTGGAGTTCCCTTTTCATCCAGCGTCTCTACGACGAGTGCATCATGAATCTGCCCATCTGCCTCTATTACTTTTGGAATCTGACTTATCTTCAAAGAGCTAGATTCTGGTCCCTTTACTTCTAGCGTTGTTTGAGCAGCTTCATACCCAGTTTGCGATGCTGTTATCTCTGTTTGGCCAAGAGTGAATCTTGTGGTGAACTCTGCTAATCCAAAGTGATTATTTTCCTCAAACTCAACTATGCTGTCTGTGCTGCCTATTTCTGTATCTGACGAGGTAAGTAGTATATCCATTTCGCCACTCCTTGGCGTGTATGGACAGTCTCCATGTCCCTTCGCCTCGGGGACGTCGCATTCCGTCTGAATCGCAACCACTAATGCATTATGAGATGTGTTATCTGGTGGCAAAGTACTTGGACTAACGTAAAGAACCAATTTTTCCCCATTTGTTGCTGGGGGCAGTGCTTCCAAGTCTGCAAATCCAGACTCGTACCCCGATGCGGAAGCAGTTATGGTAGTTTGTCCAATATTACCTGCTGCTGTTACCTCTGTCCTAATATAGGATTGGCCCGGATCTATGACCACATCCGATGGTACAGTGGCTACAGTATCATTTGACGACTTGAGGAATATCGTTACACCTTCGGAAGGCTTTACTGGAAAACCAGTACTAAGTAGCTGAATAGTTGCAAGTGTGGTAGAACCTTGCTTGGAAGGCAGTACATCAGGTGCAATCTCGATATTTATTTTTTCACCTATCAAATCAACAGTCTTTACAGTAACTGTCCCAGAGCTTAGCCCCGGTGCTATGGCCGTAATGAGTGTTGTACCCGATATAATACCAGGAGTATAGTCTACAAATTTACCTGTTTTTCCTTCATCTATGATGACCTTACTTGGGACTGTACCGACATCGCTATCTCCTGATGATAGTGTCACCTCCATGGGCTTTTTAGCAATGGCTGGAAGACCCTGAGGATTCAGTATCTGGACATACAATTTACCGACAAACCTTGGGTCTGGTAAAATTGTGGGAGGAGCAGAAGTGATAGCTAATTTTGCTGGATCCAAGCCCTCTGGTCTCACTGTCTCTATAGTCGTCATACTGGCAGAGACTCCAGGTCCCAGTCCACTTATTGTCACCCTTCCAGCTTTAACAGTTGTAGTTAAATCTACTTTTGCAAATGTTTGTCCTTCCTTTATTGTGACTTTGTCTGGTAAGGAAATCACAAATGGGTCTGACGACAGCATGTCAATTTCCATATCAAATGGTGCCTGAACCGGCTTCTTATCCTGGGTCTGCAACTGTACCATAGCGTAATATTTACCGCCATCGGCAGGAAGCTTCGGTGCTACTCCCTGTAGAGAAAGTAAGAACTCTGTCCGTTTCAGTACTACAGCATCTGTATCAACATTTGCCAATAGCGAAGATACCAGAAGGGAAACCAATGCAATGGTCAACGCTAGATTTTTTGTTTTCATTTTATCATCATAGTGTAACGAAGGCCAGTATCGCGTAGATGGTAAGTAGACCAATTATTGCAAGTGCGGAAGCATGCTTGTATCCAGCTGCTAAACTCCATTCTCCCATCTTTCCTGCAACTAATCCCATCATCCATGCCTGGAAGATGACCGCCATGAACATAGTCTCCGTTAATGCTTCTATATCTGTGGTCAAGCGTACTATGCCTGTACCAGTCTCTCCAGCGAGTGACGCAATCTCGCCAGTCATCATATTGATTATCATAACCACAGCCACAATCGTGAGGATAGCGCCAAAGTATGGTATGAATATGTAAGGTTTGAACATCGACTTTCTTTCCTTTTCAAGCTCCTTGGTCCTTTGCGTAAAGTCCGCAAGGCTGCTGAATAGCGCTACAGTGCCTCCTCCAATCTCTACGACTTCAAGCATGATGAATCCGATCGATTTTACGAACCAGCTCTTGACATCCTTCCCAAAGTCTTGCATAACCTTGGTCAATGGGACTCCCCAGGATACTTGGTTTGCCATCCTTTTTACAGACTTGGATAATGCACCGTAGTTCCTGTCTGATAACTGCTGTATACCCTTCTCAGGAGCTAGACCAGTCTTTCTAACCTCGGCCAAGTCCCTTACAAAACTTGGCAGCATGCTCTCCACTGCCGCTTTCTTTCTTGCCTCAAAGGCATTCATCATTGCTGGTATTGCTGTAGCTATGCTGAGTCCGAGAGCAACTCTGACATATATGGGTAGATCGAAGATCGGCACGAAGTAAAAAACAGGTATCACAAGTGCTGCAATTCCAAAAGCATAGTGCGGACGCATGTAAGTGAAGGGCTCCTTTGTCTGTGATGAATGTAGAAGGTAAATGAATGCTAATGAAATCATTGGCATAAAGACTCCAGCGAACATGAGTATCATATTCATGTTAAATTCGCCCTGGTTGAGCATAGACTGTACAGCCTGGAGGATGAACAGAGATGTGCCCAGTACCACCGTTGCAGCGAGATAAGCTTCTGCCATTGTACCTACAAATTCGGTAGCAGATTTTAGCTTAAGGGTACGGTGGTTGAAAACCTCCTTCTGCTTCATATCCATGTAATTCCTAACGTCTCCCCCTATCCGTAAAATCGAAATGTATCCACCAAGAAATTCAGAGAATACCTTGTTAGGGCAGTACCTTGCGGCTTTATCAATTGCAGATACAGGATCCATTCCAAAGACATCTACCATGGTCAATATTCTCCTTGCCTCCTTCGCAGAAGCGGGGTAGAGTTTGCTGGTGCTGAGCCTTCTAAATAGGGCAAGTGGTGACACACCTCCAGTGATCAAGACCGCTAGGTAACCAACCACGAAGGCTATCTCATCCTCGAGAGCAGAATTTCTGCCAGACTGGCTCATCTTGGGAATCGCTAGTCCAGCACCAATTACGATGACGGGAGCTAGAATTGCAAGAGCAAAGAACATCGTTCCGGTTGTTATAAACATGTAAGCTCCGAAAGCCGAGACCCCAATGGAAGCGAATGCAATGAATAATATCAGGGATACAAATGCGTGGGGAGAGATGAATATACTTGATTTCATTATGTCCTCTCCCAACGATGGTAGCCGCTGCTGGAGTCTAAATGCTAGCCTTCCAAAGATCCTGATAGATAAAGCAACAAGCTTGTCTTTAGCGGCAAGGTCCACCTTCTCCTTTTCCGCAAGTCTACGCCACTGACTTGATCTCGTTGTCGATTTCTGCATACAAGTCTCCCCTCTTTTCGTGATACTGTTCGAAAACTGTGCCAAGCTGCTTGAAATTCCTTATATCCTTGCTCTGCAACCACCGCAATACGTTCTCCCGCCTCTTAATCTCTTCTATGAGTTCGTCTACAGATCTGCCTGTATCTCTGCCTATAATCTTTAATTTCTCGCTATGCTGCAAGGAGTCCTTTACGAGAATTTGTCTATCGGTGGCCGGATCCCAGTCAAAGATCCTGTTGTACTTGTTGTAGTCTAAAATTTCAGTCATATTAAGAACTCTTCTTGTCCTGTACGTTTTCTTCGTAATCGGGTCGGTTACGGAAGTATTTCTTACTACAAACATTAGGTCAAGGAACTTTATGTGAATCGGTGCAACATCCATAGGCTTCGACGTTAACCTCTGGATGGCCGACTCGACATCGTCTGCGTGCAAAGTACACATACCTCCATGTCCTGTACTTATAGCCTGGAAGAGCACGAAAGCTTCCTCTCCCCTAACCTCTCCGACTATAAGGAAGTCCGGCCTCATCCTCATAGAGGCCTTCACTAGATCAAAAAGTGGGATCTCTCCAACCTTCTCGTCTCCAAGTCCATATCCTAGCCTAGAGACCAAAGGAATCCAGTTCTGGTGGTAAATGTTAATTTCGTGAACCTCTTCTATGGTAACTATCTTTGCATTTGGTCTTGTTAGTGATACTATTGAATTAAGCAATGTTGTCTTTCCTGATGCCGTAGCTCCAACTATTATTGATGATAGTCCATGCTCCATCATTAGCCAGGTGTATGCAGCCATCTGATGGTTCATTGTCTTAAAGTTAAGCAGGTCGATGATCGTGAATGGGTCTTCGCGGAACTTCCTTATTGTTACGGTGCTACCATACTGTGAAACTTCCTTCTTAAAGGTTGCAGTAAGCCTATGTCTACCAGGCATCGTTGCATCTACTATAGGATACGCAGTCGAAATGTGCTTTCCAGACATGTGTACAAGCCTAACAACACAGTCGTCCAAGTCTTTTTCCGTATTGAATATGAGATTTGTTCGAATGCTTTCAAATTTCTTATGCCAAATATATACCCCTCTTCCAATACCATCTATAGACACATCTTCAATATTTGGATCGTTCATCATTGCCTCTAGAGGTCCATAACCAACCATATCCCTGGTAACGTAGTAGTACACCTTGTTCCATGTTATATTGGGAGTAGCGCCCATACTCATTGCGTATTTGGTAATCATCCTCTTGGCTTGTTCGGCAAAGTATTGCTTTGGATCCATGCCGTCGTAGGGTGCTTGCAGCTCATACTGGAGAACACTCATCAGTTTAGAATATACATCAATCTCTTGTTCTGTCAAAACGGGTTCATCGATATGGTAGGTTAGTGCGCCACTTTCATCTCTCTGAATAGTTACATAAAGATAAGGTTCCTTGATAGGATATCTTTCGAGTTCTTCTCCAGTCATGATGGTTGGAGTGACCGGGATAGCTACGTCCTGTATCTTCTTCTTTTGTTTATCCACCTTTAACTTTTTACTACCTTTACTAGTGTCGCCGCCTCCTGACCTTCCATTTCTCAATCTGTTTTTAAACAAGGCCATTCTCTTTTCCTCCTATATCACCAGAAATGTAATGTAATATACATTATAATCTGCGTCTGTAGCTTGTATTACATAATACTTGCCAGGGTCTGCACTAGGTGGAATCTGCACGTCTACAGTAGCGGTGGGATCGCCTGAAGAGTCTGTAATCTCACCAAGCCGTGTGCAAGTATTATATTCGTCAATCCAGGAGGAAACCATTTTTTCCTATATCACCTCAAACGTCCGGAAGTATACTCTTTCATCTGCGTCTGATATCTGTATAATGTAAAATCCAGGCACAATATCTGGACAGTCAAGATCATTGGGATCAAGGTATACCTCACAAAGATCGTTATCGGGATCGGGATCGGGCATCTTCGTTGGAACATTCACTGGCAAGGAGGTACCGCTCGTGCTACCGAGACTTGTGTAGGTATTATCTTGGTAAATCCAGTGAACGTCCCATGGAGAAGTAGGAGGAGCTGCACCTGCGGTGACGGTCACCGGAGAGCCCGCTGCTCCAATGTGATTACTTAGAGTGACAGTGAACCTATCCTTTGGTATCAAAACCGCCTGATACGGGATTGTTTGTGCGTAGGGTTTACCATCAGCGAACGTAGCTCGTACAATCATGAAAAGGAAATTCACGTTCGATGAAACTGCTTTAAAATCGGGATCGAAGTCCTGGGGATCCTTGGCTGCTGCTATATTGATATCACAGAAGGTCAAATTCTTCCAAGGAACTGGAGATGGCTGCTTAAACTCATTGATAAGAGTTATCGGATTGTTATCATCGTACTGAAATACTTCACCAGTAGTATAATTCGTCTCGCAAAGATATATAGCGTCTTGACTAAAACTACCTCCAAAGTCATTGGTTAAAACATAAGCAGTGTGATGCGTTAGATACATATTCTCTTCACCAAAGTCTTTATTTTTGACTCGAGATGTCAAGTATGTAGGTTTTTCATCATCGATCAGACGAAAGGCTGGATATCCAGGAACGTCGTTTATCGTAGCACTCCATCCTCTCTGATCAACACCATCTCCGCTAGTCCCGAAATTGGGATATATCGCTCCAAACCCTGTGTAATTCAGGACTATTGAACCGGTTTGTTGTGCAAAGACAGCTTCAGCTAGGTTTTCTCCTACCGTAACTTCCAGGTTAATATCTATCAAAGGAGGTGGCGGGTATGTTGTGGTCTCAATGTTCCCTCTCTCACTAATTATATCTATTTTGTAAGGTACAGAAGGGTTGGATGGGAATTGAGAAGGGTCAGTAGAAGGATTGGATACGAATGTAATGCTATCATCAACGTCAGCTGTACTGACCACTGCATTCAGCCCACCATTGACAACGAATGGATTTCCACCTATGAGCGGTTCTCCTTGTAATATTGGTACAGACGTAGTAGCATTGTATACTACTAGGTAAGAGGCTGTTGTTGGAATTGCACCTGTGTTATTTAACTGGACTTCAATATGGCCGGTGGGGGTGAGGTTATCTCTGGAACGGACCTTGAAAGTTTCTAGCAACTTCTTATTCTTGTAACTTTGGGCCTCAACCTCAGCCCTGCTTCTTGTGCTCTGACCTTCCGTTATGGAGAGGAAGAAGATAATTACGCTGCTGAATAGTATCGCAGCAAGGAATACGCCAGCAATTATACCTGCAACACCCTTCTTTTCTCTTTCCATTTAATCACCATTTTTCTGGAAGTAGCTTTGATTGGCGCCACTCTCGCTAATTACTTTAACATAATACGTTTGATCAGCTGTCAGCTGCCCACTGCCATTTTCGGGTGCATTATAATCGAAGAATATAGCGCCCATACTCTTTTCTGGTATCACAAGATTCCCATCGACATTGTCGATCAAACTAGAAACACAATCTGGTGTACTTGGCAAACAACCACTCCAAACCTCTACTAATTGCATATCGGGCGAACCTGAACCAAAGAAGACTGCATTCACGCTGACCGGCAGATTACCATTGTTGTAGATCCATAGAGTTACCTTGTTAGTGTCGTCAGTAGTACTTGGATCGTTATCATAATCATATGCTATATTAACTATAACGAACCTGTCATTGAGGTAATTTATATAATCAGTAACTTCGTTAGCGAAAACTCTGGTAGAGGTGTTAACCTCGCCGTTAACAAAAGTCCATAGAGCCATTCCCAGTACTACCGTAATTCCCAATATGATGACGCTTGCTATAACTGGACTAATGCCATGACGTCTTCTTACTTTCCTGTAGGAGTAAATAAGTCTGGAGCCCATGCATTAGACCCCCCTACGGTAATGTGCCTGGCGATACTGTTACGCTTCTTGTTAGATCTACGCCGCTCTTCATCTTTATATTCATTGTAATCTGCTGGCCTGTTACTGGTGGTACCAAGTCAGGATCTGCTGTGGTTGTCAATGCAGCAATTGGTAA
>JBHICH010000036.1:0-14440 GCA_046759465.1 Nitrososphaerales archaeon | reverse complement strand
GCAGGTAAGATACTTAGAATCAACTCTGATGGCACTATTCCAGAAGATAACCCAAGTCCAGGCCTTCCCTACTATACTCTAGGACACCGTAATGTCTTTGGCATAGGCTTTCACCCTGTAACAAAGATTCCGTACATAACGGAGCACGGCCCAGCGTGCTGTGATGAAGTAAATATACTAATTCCAGGTGGAAATTATGGTCATCCCTATGTTCTGGGCAAGGACAATTATGATAAAGATATTCCTGAAGAGTTGGTCGGCAAAAAATTTGTTGAGCCACTGATGGAATTTACTCCTAACATAGCTCCTACAGAATTGATATTTTATACCGGTGACAAATACCCTGGCGAAGTTAATAAAATGTTCTTTCTTTCCTTTAATTATCGTGAATTATATAACGTGGTTCTAAAACCACCTAATTATGATGAAGTTCTATCGATAAGCAAATACCCGATTGGGCTTGAAGGTAAAAATGTGAAACTCCTACGTCCATGGACGCATGACTTGCCTGGTGGAGCTTTATTTAATTCGCTTCTAGATATAGAACAGGGCCCTGATGAATATTTGTACATATCATCATTTGAAAGTATTATGAGACTAGACTTCGTCTATACTGACATTCCGACTACTATTTCATTGGATGCAAAATCTGATGTAAGAACCCAGGAAATCGTTAGACTCAGATCAAAGATATTGGATTACTTCGATAACCCAGTTGCAGATGTACCAGTTAATTTCTTTGATTCAGATAAATTGATAGGTTCTGCTATATCGAATCAGGAAGGTATAGCTGAGCTTGAATACACTCTTGAAGGAGCGGATCAACATATTATTACAGCCAAATTCGCTGGAGGAGAGAAATATAGGCCGAGTTCTAGCCCTGAGTGGCTAATGCATGTGAGCGAATAGATAATCCACTGATCATATACAACAACGCACAGCATTACACTTCATAATAGATATGCTAACGTTTTACTCCAAAATCATACTATCTTTAGGATAAAAGAATTATTTGCACAATCAGATGGTCACACAATATAATAATGGTTTCCCTCCCTTGATGCAATAAACAGCAGCAACGAAGCAAATGAACCCAATTATTAGCTGGCCTCGCTTATCATACGAACCTTAACTCTGTTTTAAATCAGCTACCCGAAATCGAAGACGTTTACCGGATAATAATATAAGAAGAATATTATCGTAGCCGCAAGCCAGATGAATGTAATTATCCCTTCGGCCTTCGAGTTGCCCCTTGACACACTTGCTATGAAGTATGGTATAGACAGAGCTAGAATCGGCACTACATTGATGAAGTAAAATGCATAAACAATTCTTCCCATAACACCGCTAACGTAAAACCAAGAGAAGAATGTAGCTACAATCCAAGCAATTATGAGATAATCAAGTTTACTCGCTTTCTTCTTTATTATATTGATTGATGCAAATGGTACTATAGCCCATATGCTCAGCCATATAGGAAAATTACCTATCCCCTTCCAGCTTATGGGATGCGACTCTTCAACCTCTCTCTTTATTACCACATCGCCAGCCTTTGTGACAACCTCCTTCCTTACTTCATTTTCATAATATTTTGGGGGATCGACGTTATAGGGAATAACCCAGCCCCAAGCATAGTGTTCCCAAAATTGAGTTGCGGTTTGATTTTTTATGGTCAGAGCGGATTGGTAAGTTAGAATATACTTGATCTGGTCTATAGGATTTCTTATCTCGCCTTTCGAAACAGTAGTGGAACTGGTAGTTGTTCCTACTATGTTTCCCTCCTCATCCACCAATTTTATCACTGTCACTTGAACCTCAGCAGATGTTGGGGGCTTATAGACTGAGGAGTAAACCCACAGTGGAACCATGACTACAATGATCATTGCTACTGCAAACTTGGCTGTCTTTACCAACATCGGTTTCTTTACGTTCAACCCCTTCAACGATACAGGTCTCTTAGTGACCATGTGATAGATGAATAAAGCCAGGACGAAAAGTATGCCCCACTCCTTGCTCAAGATAGAAAAACCGAAGGCAGCTGCAGCTAGCAGATAACGGTCCTTAAAATAAAGGTAAAATCCGAGAATTGCGAAGAATAGAGTTGGTACCTCTAACAGTAGAAGGGAGGAATGGAGGAAGAATATAGTATCAAACGATAAAAATGTCGCAGCGAGGAGGGCCCTTCTTTCACTTAGAAATAGCTTTGCAAGGTTGTAGAATACATATATTGTTAATAGGCCAAATGCTACCATTGGAATCCTCCAGCCAAACCAGTTATTTCCAAATATGGCTATTCCAATTGCACCCCATAACTTGCCCAGAAAAGGATGCTCCGGATTCGATGGAACACCCTTGAGAATGTCATTCGCAGCTGCTACGTAGTACTTCTCATCGAAGACAGTACCTCCGTCCGACGGAAAGCCAATGGCGAGCAGGTGTAGAGCAAATGAGATCAGGATAAGATCTCTTATCTGAAAGCGTGATATCAGAGAGTCGATTGCTGTCCTCACGAGGTTTTGCTTTTGCTTGTAGTTAGGAAGATCTGCCTTTTTTTCCTTCATACTTTTTAACCAGTACGTGTGGTAAAAGGTCAACCATAAAAAAACCTTTATGCCAATGAAGAAGGCACCAATACTTGTTGATATCAGAGTTTCAAACATGTATTTCAAGTAAAGCTTCTGACAGAAGATACTGCATGTGGCAACGTTAGTCTAAGTTTAGGGATTACCACTTTAACGAGCTGACATCTTCCAAATGCAGGAATAATATAGTATCAAATATATCTAATAGAGACGAGTTCCATGTCATCGTTATGCCTTTAAAGAACTTTCTGATTTTTGCTTGTATCCTATCACCAGATTCATTTATGAATAGTGCATATGGATATACTCGGACAGTAGAGAAACGATTCTTATAACTTTCTACCTGATAGGAGAACGCGAATAAATCTTATTGTGATTATATTCTTTGCTTGCGTCCCGTAACAAGAAGAAGCTTATCAAGATAGGAAGCAGAACGAGTTGCCTTGCTATGGCTACCCATTGAACTGGACTTGTTATCTGCAACGGACTACCCAGGTTGAACGAAGGCGTAAACCAGAATAATATTATGAGCACATTCAGTATGTTCGCGGTCATGAAGAGTGAGTAATTAGTCTTGTTGAGTGCAAAGAATGGAAGCAAGAGTATCATGTACTGTGGTGGGAACTTGTAACTTGTCAGGACAAAGGCAAGGAGCGCCAATAGGCAAGCTTCTTGGACACTGAACCTTCGACGCCAAAAATAGATAAAAGCTAGAAGGGAGACCAAGAGTACAAGTGACAGATTCTGCCTCCCTGGGAAAAATTGACCGAAGATGATTATCCAACTGTCTTCAACACCCCACGTGCTTTGGAATGCATATGGATGGAGAAATCCTTCGAAATCTACTACCATAAAATAGATATTGGGGGCAAGCCAGGCTGAAACCGCTGCTATGAGAAATATCATCTTCTCCCTTAATGATCTGAACTCTCTTAGCAAGAATGGAAGACAAACTATTGGTATAATTCTGGCAGCTACGGAGAGCCCCAAGAATAGCCCCGATAGATGCGCCTTTTGAGTGTAGGAGAAGTATATAGATAGTACAAGTAGGCTAATTCCAATCCAGTCGAAGCTGTAGATGGAGAAAAAGATGAATGTTGGGGTAAAGATGATGAAATAGTTTATCCTGTCATGAGGCTGGTTCGACTTTTTAAGCATTCTATATACAAAATATATACTGACCAATACAGAAGTAAACACCATTATGTTCATAATGAAATAATATGTGTGAAGGTCACCCCATATTGATGAGAAATACACAGCTAGGCCCGTGATTACAGGATATTCCAAGTTGTAATCTACATAAGGTATTAGGCCTTCAGTAACTCCACTTCTATGCCAGATCCCAACAACGTCTGTGTAGTTAGTAGGGACCAGCCTCGGATAATGAAGCCAGAATGAAATCAAGAAAAATATCGTGGCCGCAATCGCTATATACTTAAAACCGATACGCTCAATGGTAGTATAGACCAATCTGTCTTTTTCGCTTTCTTGGTGATTTAAGACTTTGTATTTTCAGAGTTAATAATATAATAATATCGCTTAGATGCTATATCCTCTAACTTATTGGAACTAAAATGAACAACAAAGCATGCAAAAATAAACCTCATTTATTCCATAACAAAGAGCCTAATATTCTATGTCAGAATTAAGGCACTAGGTCTACTGAAACCTCGTCGAACTTTTTAGGATCTGATGCCAGTTCAACTCTAAATGTGAAGGTGCCAGGAGGTATATTTTCTCCAACTAAGAAGGAGCCAGTTGCCTCTCCATTTGCGTCTGCAGTACCACTACCCACTATCAGTACCGTATCTGAAAAGCGGAGTGAAGTTATATAATCCGTATTAGGTGGAAGGCCCTTTACACTCCAAGCTTCCATATCATTATAATCAACGGTGGTTTTTTCCACCGAAAGAAGTATAGTGTCTGGCACGAGCTCCCTTGAACCTTCAGGCACTAGGTCTACTGAAACCTCGTCGAACTTTTTAGGATCTGATGCCAGTTCAACTCTAAATGTGAAGGTGCCAGGAGGTATATTTTCTCCAACTAAGAAGGAGCCAGTTGCCTCTCCATTTGCGTCTGCAGTACCGCTACCTAGTAACAGTGCAGTATCTATCGACCTGAGAGTGGCTTTATAATCTTCATTTGGTGGAAGGCCCTTTGCACTCCAACCCTCCATATCATTATAATTAACAGTACTTTTTTCTACCGATATAAGTATAGTACTCTGTCCCTCTCCAGCTTGTGTAGGAGACGAAGTCAGAAACGTGTAGGCTATTCCAACAGCCGCAAAAACCATTATGCCTAAATAGATCTTCTCCATCGAACCATTTACATTCAATAGGATATTAATTCTTATTGTATTAAATCGATTTTTATTATGCTATATTTTCAATGTTAGCGAAAAACGTCACTCGGCTCTTCCTTGCTACCTTCAGTTCTTTCAGCATTGAATTTCCCAAAGGTCCAATACTTGTTCCAAATAAAATTCCAAAATCCAGCTACGAGTATTGCAACGACAGCAGAGTACATATAGTATATGCTAAATAATTCTGTAAGTACCCAAAGTATACCAAGGTTGATAACCATTCCGGTTGCTCCCACTATACCGAACTTTCCCATCTGAGTAAGTGTTGACTTTCCAAGAAGGTCACGTGCTAATTGTTTATGAGCCATCGGCTCTTCCTTGCTACCTTCAGTTCTTTCAGCATTGAATTTCCCAAAGGTCCAATACTTGTTCCAAATAAAATTCCAAAATCCAGCTACGAGTATTGCAACGACAGCAGAGTACATATAGTATATGCTAAATAATTCTGTAAGTACCCAAAGTATACCAAGGTTGATAACCATTCCCGTTGCTCCCACTATACCGAACTTTCCCATCTGAGCAAGTGTTGACTTTCCCAGAAGGTCAAGTACTAATTGTTTAAGACCCACATTCATCTATTATGCCACACCATAATATAACATATTTCATAGATGAGAGCACAGTTAATTAATTCCGAGTGTACACTGTACACATCTATAGCAATGACTAATTTGGAATACTTATGAAAGCTCTATGGGACGGAGATCCAAACTCGAGATCGTGCTTCCTGCTGATCTGCTTTCTGTTAGCTCCAATTTCATGCTTTATTGCCTGCATTCTTCAGCAGATTCATGCATAGCGGAAAAATATCAGCACATACTCGTAGGAACTTGGTACGCTATTCCACCTACCGTTACATTTTTTTGCCAAAACTTTCAAGTGCTAAGCTCAACTTCATCATAAAGCTCATGTCTTATATTGATATTCGAAGTCCTTGTCTCATCTAGAAGAGAAAATTGAATATGTATTTAACATAATAACATTTATTATCGTTTAAAGCAACACGAACGATGGAAAAGCTATTTTTAGCCATAATAATTGCTGGGGCTGTTGGAGTAGGCTACGCGTTAGCGAGTACCTTTACGACTCAAAGCTCAACAGCACCTAATACCTCATCAGCACCTATCATTATACTTCCCTCGGTAGAAAAAAATATTGTTGGTTATAATCATACGGAGAGTTGGGGTGTAAAGGGTCTTCCACCTTACGCAGGTTATGTAGCAACACTCAGGTGGTCAGATACTGCAGTGGTGATAGATAGTGGTACTGCAGACGCTAACGGTGAGGCAAGTGGCTCCTTCTTGGTTGTAGAAGAAATACCTGCTGGCAAATTTGTCTTTAGGGTGGAATTGGCATCGGATGCTGGAAAATTCGGCGAGACTTCAGTAGACCTAGTGCCTGGGGTTTCGATAGACTTTGAACCTAGCAATATAGTTGTCTCGATAGAAAAGAATCTTGTTGCTTATAATGACACTCAGACGTGGAGTGTAAAAGGCCTTCCACCAAATGCAGATTATACAGCAACACTCAGGTGGCCAGATACTGCACTGATAATAGATAGTGGTACTGCAGACGCAAATGGAGAGGCAAGTGGCTCCTTCTTGGTTGGAGAAGAAATATCTGCCGGCAAATTTGTCTTTAGGGTTGAATTGGCATCATTTCCTGCAATGTTCGGCGAGGTTTCAATGGACCTAATCCCTCCTGAAGAATAGCTCCTAATATGTATGAGCTCGTTTGTTTGTAATAAAGCGTAAAATTACTGGCAGGTCGCTACTATCAGCCTAATCTCTCTGAATTGTTCACTTCCATCTTCCTCTTTGGGCAGGTATCTAACTGTAATTTGATTTTGAAACATCACATTGCCTTGTCATGATTTTTAGACTATCGGTATGTTCGAAAGATTATGCTTCACATCAAATATATTGGCTATGGTGGGAACGATCTGTGTCGCATCGATCTTTATCTGGTTAGTATTAATATTACTGTTAATATTACTGCCACCAACTACAACTGTCACAGGATTTATGTTTGCACCATGCGAACCTTTTACAAGACTTGTATCCATTGATATTTTCTTTGTTCTTGGATCAAAGAATAATTCTAGAGGGTCGTATCCAGGTTTTCTGTGAATGTCTACATTATTAGCAAATGCTGGTGCATCTTCATTATCGTACCACCAGTAATAGTTGAACCAACAATCATCGTCAGCTATTGCAACTAATTCACCGCTCCTGCTATTATCTATCTTGTACTGCTTCTTTCTATCAGCATCGAGAATCTGAGAGACACCGTCAACTTTGCTTAATGCATCTTTAACTTCGTCAATATAGCCGTGCTTCACATAGATATGTGCAATTTGATGGTCTGCCATTGCAAATGCTTTTGAATGTTCATAATCAACATACTCTTTTCCCTTTATTTTCCTCACAGCAAGCATACCAGAATCGCGTAGCTTTAGATTCAGTGAGACTGATTTCCTAACATCGTTAAAGGAATATTCGGATAGAATAATGAATATGGTATCCTTTATTATACCAAGTTCCTCTGTTTTACTGACTATTTTTCCAATAAGTTCATCTGCAAATTTTATATCAGAATCTACTTGCACAGATTTTGGTCCAAATTTCTGAGCAGAATAATCTATGTGTGGGAGGTACATTAAGAGCAAATTCGGTCTCTGCTTTTCAAGGGTTACCATGGCAGATTGAGTTATCCATTCACTAGATTTCCTAGACGCCATTGGACCCCAGTAGGACGCCAAATCAAATTCTCCGATCTGCTCAGAAATCTGTTCATAAAATCCAACCGGTTTTGAGTAACACCATAACACAACCTCCTTGTCTAAGTGAATGGGCTTTGGTGTAACAATTACATCAGAATTTGCAAATAATGTGTTTTGCCAAAAGAGTACTGCTGTCTTCAATGACTCATTTTCGTTCTTAAGTAGATCCCATATTCTCTCAGCTCTAACCAATCTTGCTGATTGTTCCCAAAATGATACCTGGTAGTTATCCCTATCCATGAAACCATTTGCAACAATACCATGATCTCTTGGATATCGGCCTGTAGTTATCGTTGCCTGAACCGGGCAGGTTACTGCCGGAAACGGTGGTACCATACTGCAAGTCATACCATGATCTGCCAAGTTACAGATGTTTGGTGTCTTGTTTCTGCTCAGGCCAGTGGAAAGAGAAATGGAATCTATAACTATGACATGCTTTGCGAGCACATAGCATTTGGAATTTGGTCGTATAAATTCATTAACTGGTAGCTTCATGCAAGTCTAAAAAAAATAATTTTATGATACTCTGATTACTCTGCTCAACGCAAATGATGGTATGTAAAGCATCGCAACAAAGACCCCAAAAAGTATCTCT
This sequence comes from Nitrososphaerales archaeon, assembly GCA_046759465.1. Lineage (GTDB taxonomy): Archaea > Thermoproteota > Nitrososphaeria > Nitrososphaerales > UBA213 > JBHICH01. The sequence goes on along the minus strand of JBHICH010000036.1, from coordinate 6,113 downwards.
CCGTTTCCCGCAATCAGTGTTGCATCCAACAATATCATAGAGATGACCAGGCTTCCCACAAGTTTTTCAACTTTTGCATTTTTTACTTTATAGGGAAGCAAAGAAAGAAAGGCAAATACAGCGATAAAGAGACCTATGTAGTGATTAGCGAATACTCCTGCGATATGTAAGGTTAAAACGTAAGCAATAACGACACCCACCAATATCAGTCCGGGAGCAGTAATGTCACGCAGAAAAGCACCTTCTTTCCTGCTTATCATCGTGATACCAAATACGAACGTGAATAGAGCCAAGGCAGCAAGTAGAGCTAATTCGTTTATGCCTTCTGTACTCGAACCCAACATTACATTAAAAAATCTGATTGAAGCCATGTTCAGAGCACCAACAACCAATATCTCCTTTGAAAATCTGTTGTAAACAACGATAAGAACCGAAATCAAGGCAGCAATGCCAAGGCTTGTTATACCACTATATAGTGCCAGTATACAGGCAAGTATAAGGACAGAAAAACCAAATATCCCCGCATTTTTTCTTTTGATCCTTCCCGATGGAATTACCCTTTTTGGATGCTCCGTCGTGTCAGTCCTATAATCAAAAAAGTCATTTAATGCCATACCTCCACAATAGAGCAGAGAGCTTATAGTAATAAGGTGAAGTAGTGATGAGAACTGAATCTCTTGATGATAAGAGAGCATATACCCAAGTGATATATTTGAGACAGCTGTAAAGATGCCAGAAATCCTTGTTAATTCAAGGTAGTTTATGATTGACATCTAAACTCCCTTAGTTATGCCCCTTAGATAGTTCAGGGCAATTTTAGCGGCCCGTACGGGGTTGTCAGTGTAAGGATAAAGCTCGACAGTAACAAAGCCCTCATAACCTATGTCATTGATTGCCGAAAATATTTTCCTGAAATTAATGCAACCATCTCCAGGAATAAGATGGTTGTGTACTCTCCCTTTAATATCCTCCAAGTGAAAATGTACGATATAGTCCTTTAGCTCTTTGATTAGTTCTGGCACATCTTCTCCGACACAGTAAAAGTGCCCAATATCAAAATTTAGTGCTACATCATTAGAGTCAATTCGAGAAATAAATTGTAGAAAATCGTAGCCAGTCTGCAACATTAGTCTAGGTTCAGGTTCAACGAGGATCTTTACGCCTAATTTTTGCGCGATTGGGAGAGCTTGGTTGATTCCCTCGACGTAAAGATCCATAGCTGTTTCCCGGTTCATTTTTTTAGGTAAAGGACCTCCTGGTTCGGTTGATATGTTCCCTACACCAAGAGCTTTGGCCAGCTTTACACAATCAATTGTGTGCTGTATTCTCTGCATTCGCTTTTCCTCATCAATTTCTATCCAAGAGGGGTGATGAAAATCTCCTATAGCACACAGCATGAATGCATTCAGGTTTGATATTTCAAGATCTGTTGATTTAATATCTTGCAAAATCTTGTTTATCTTCTTTGGAGAGAGTGATGGAGGATAGGCATGCGGAACATCACACATTATCTCTATACCACCATACCCTAACCTTGAAATCTGTTCAATGGAATGACTGAGAGAAAAATGCCTAAATGCACTTGAGCTGAAGGCAAATTTCATCTAAATTCTATATGTAAAGTTCCTTGATTGCTTAAAAAAGTTGTATGGATTCTCGAAGACAATCTTCTCAATCTCTGACGATTTGAAACCTTCTAGCCTCATTTGCATAACTGCTCTAGGCACACTCAGAGGGTCCGCATCTCCCCAATCAGCTGAGCTGTTAAGAAGTATACGCTCTGTTCCGTATTTTCGAATCAAGTTTATTGCACGGTTGGAACTCATTTTCGTTTTCGGATACAAACTTATCCCTGCCATAACATCCGACCTTAAGCAGATAGAAATTGTTTCTTCTGTATTATGATCGATTATTATAGATTTTTCATCACAATCTTCTTCTTTGATTATCTCTATTGTCCTCGCTGTTCCCTCGAGTTTCCTGTTGTGAGGGGTATGGATCATCACAGGTACCTTCATGCTCTTTGCTAATTTCAATTGCTTACGAAAGAACATCTCTTCTAGCTGCGTCATTTGGTCAAAACCTATCTCACCCAGTCCAGTCACACTCTTCTTATCCAGATACTTTGGCATGATTTCTATGCACCTTGAAGCAAGTTCTGCATTGTTAGCTTCCTTTGGATTAACTGAAATCATGCAATAATGTTCAATGCCATACCTTTGAGCTCTTTCTGGCTCGAAATTTATAATGTTCTCCCAATAATCTATCATGGTATTTGGTGATGTTCTTGGAGAACCTAGCCAAAAAGAGGGCTCGATAACGACTTTGATTCCTGCTAAAGCCATCTTTTCATAATCATCTGTGGTCCTTGAATACATGTGTATATGTGGATCTATTATTCCCATGCTTATGCCTACCCCTGCACTTTTCTAAGATGATCTAGAGCTTTGTGTGCAGCATAAAGCGGCTTGTTAGCAAAAGTGTAAAGCTCAACTGTGACATACCGATTATACCTAACATTCCTCAATGATTCGAAGACAGAAAGAAAATCAACAGCACCCTTGCCAGGAATTAGGTGGTAATGTCTTCTCCCATTTATGTCGTAAAGATGTATATTAAATATCCGTCCACTGAAGATCTCGATTATTTGAGGTATATGTTCCCCTATCAGCTGGCAATGTCCAATGTCCAGATTCACTCCTAAATATTCACTATTGACTTCTTTGATAATACTTGAGGTTTGATTTGCATTTTCAATAAGCAGTCCAGGTTCATACTCCAAGCCGATACCAATCTTTTTTACAGACGCATACTTGACAAGTTCACGTAGCGACTCCAAGAATCTTTCCATTCTCTCTTCTCTTGCGTAACCAGAGACGGGTTTGCCAGAAGTTATGCTTATGTTCCTTGCATCAATCAGTGATGCAAAATCTATTGCTTGCTTGGTATAATTAATCCTCCATCTTCTTCTTTTTTCGTCACTACTTGCAAGGGATGGCTCGAATGGATCCTCATGAACCCCATCGTCGAAGAAACCATATGCGGTATTTGCATTTACATTTGAAACAGCAATTTTGTGGTTACGTAAAAGGTCAATGATCCTTAACTGTTGCTTCTTACTAATCGGAAAGAATGCGTGTGGTTTATCTGCGAGTATTTCTACAGCATCGTAACCACATTCAGCAATTTTGCTAATAGCCGATTCTAGAGAATATTTTACAAATGCATTTGTACTGAAAGCCACCTTAATCATTTTGAAATATTTTTAAGAACGTCCAATACTTTATCTTTTGCCTTTGAAACAATCTCTGGTTCGATGACATCAAAAGGATAAACTATTTTTGCCATATCCCAAACCAGATTTTCAATCATATTCATCCTATCCAGATATTCTCTTGAGGTAGGATCAAGGTCAAATAGTGTCTTCATAAATAAATTCCTTTTTGGCATATTATTAGCTTTACTATATAAGCAAACGTAAATAGATACATGTAGGGAGCGCACCTAATGACCGATAAAATAAGAATTGGTATTGTGGGGGTAGGATATGCAGGAAAAAAGCATTTGACAAACATGCTTCATGATAGTAGGGTAGAAGTTCACGGTATATATGACATCTTGTGGCGAAGGATGAATTCCATTGCATCACTCTATAATCTAAAAAAGTATAGTTCCTATGAGGAGATGACTGAGGATTCAAAGTTGGATGCAATATACGTATGCACACCAAATGTTTTCCATACGGAGCAAACCCTGCTTGCGTTGAACAATTCAAAACATGTATTTTGTGAAAAACCAATGGCCTTGAAATTGACTGACGCTACAAAAGTAGCACAAGCAGTAAGAAATAAGAAGCTAAAGTATCAAATAGGGTTCAACAGAAGGTTTTGTCCGGCATACAGATATGTCAAGAAGTTGATTGAATCTGGAAAGATAGAGCCGACCTCATTAAACATAAAGATAGTTAGAAATGGCCTTGAGAAACCACCTTGGGTAAAGGATCCATCTGTATCGGGAGGAATTTTGTATGAAACTGTAGTACACATGCTTGATCTAAGTCGCTGGCTTATAGGAGAGATTGGAGAAGTAAGATGTCAAGCTGAAATTCTTGTATACGATCAATTGGATACCTTTACAATTACTCTGCGCTCGCCGGAAGGGAAGATATCAAATATATTTTCTAATTGCTACACAACGAAAATGAGACCATTCGAAAGATTAGAGCTCTTCGATAAGGAAGCAGAACTGATAGTAGAAGAATTCCAGAAGGTTCTATACAAGCACAGTCAACTCGTAATAAAGGATTTTACAAGTTTAAGAGAAGCTGAACGCTGGGGATATGCTATCGAGGACAAATACTTCATAGATTCTTTGCTCAATGATAGAGATACAGTTGTAGATGAAGGGGAGGCTTTGCAATCAGCAATTCTTTTGGCAGGTTGCCAAAAATCGATTGCTGGAAAAACATCAATTAGACTGAGGTTCGCGTAATTCCTAGAAAGATAGACTTTCGTTTTACGAATCAATATCTTGTTAAATTCCAAACTTGTAAAAAAGGTATGATGACATAAATGGAAGCGGAAAGGTGAAAGGTGCGGATGTTTCTGTCGTAACTATTATAAAATTACGCCCGCATCAGCAGATAACTATGAGGATTCCAAGATAACTATGAGGATTCCATGAACCGAGCAAAAATTCTAATGGAAATTTTTATTTAATAAAACGCAGCTTCACTATCTCTAATTGCTTCCTTTGGTCGCTTGGCAGATTTACTCCTCAGGGAAAATGCTATTCCACCTTCAAAGACCCTGATACTTGGACTGTAACTTCCTAGATCTCTAGAGATCGCTCTCAAGAGTTCCGACAGATACAGAGACCACTTATCGCCCAGGTCGTGGTGGATAAAGTAGTGGTGATGACCACTGGCATCATGTTCATATCTGTGGGTCATCAAGGATGCCCTGAGCCATTCGTTGAATACTGATACAAATGAATTTAAAGTGAAGATCCCGCTGGCAATCAAGACTAATTCCTTTAGAGCCTCCTTTCCTGCATTGTTTGCTATCTCCTTTATCTTTTGATCAGGTAGATACTCGATCGTTTCCTTTATGAATGCCCTGGTCATGGGTATAAGGCCCAGCTTGCTGCTGTATCTATCCCACGCTACATGTTTGTCAAAGACCTGGTTCACAAGTGTGTTTAGGCTTACCTTTTCGTGATCTGCCTCACTCTTTAGATCGCTGACCATCGTTTCAGGAAGCCTGAATGTCATGGGGTATGTCCTTTTTTTATCCTGTTCATATCCAACTTTGTACATCGCGAACTACCCCAGGCAACTCCGTACTACTAAAAAACATCTCCTACTAGACTCGCAAAATAAAAATATCGCTAACAGGCCTGTACCACTTACCATGCCCATAATTATTGTTGCTCTTAACTATATAAGCATGATCTATATTATTCGTTCTTAATTTAAATCAATGTTTCGCATATTTAACATGACTTTTAATGACGTAAAAATCATTGTCATCAAGCAATCTATGTAGATCTAGGTACTGGTTAGCTTGCTAACTTCAAATGCTGCAGCTCCTTCGATTAACCCCAACGTGGAAGTGGTAAGTCAAGATTTTACAAGTAACAATTGTTGGTTCCAGAATATAACTAAGTAATACTGCAGTTGTCAATCAGTCTTTCGTTCTACCTCTTAACATACATAATTGTAATTGAGTTGTTTTATCTCTCTATCTTTATCTATCTCTGCAAATGTTCTAGTGATGATATAGTACAATTATTCAAGTGACTCATTATCTTTCAGCTGGACTTTATAGAAAGCAATACGCTGTCTTGTCTGATCTGTACTTCTGGCTCGACCTTTGACAGTTCGCTGCAGATCCCTTTGACCAGTTCTGACAGATACAGAGACCACTTTTCGCCCAACCTGTGATGAACAACGTACTTATGGAGCTTGCCATCATTTTCATATCTGTAGGTGATGCATGACGCGTTGAGCCATTCATTGAAGATTAATAAGAATGATCCCAAGCTCAAATCCCTCATCGCAATCAAGACTAATTCCTTTAGAGCCTCCTTTCCTGCATTGTTTGCTATCTCCT